>CAZLWN010000005.1:0-56067 GCA_964563195.1 uncultured Undibacter sp.
GTTTCGCCTATGACAGCTACCGCCGCTTCATCACCATGTATTCCGACGTGGTGCTTGGCGTCGGCCACGAACATTTTGAGGAGCTGCTCGACCGGCACAAGGAACGCGAGGGCTACCACCTCGATACCGATCTTATCGCAGACGATTGGGCCGAGCTCACCGAGCGTTACAAAACGCGGGTCATGGAGGAACGCAGCGAACCGTTCCCGCAGGATCCGCATGAGCAGCTCTGGGGCGCGATCGGCGCGGTATTCCGGTCCTGGATGAACCAGCGCGCCATCACCTATCGCAAATTGCACAATATTCCGGAAAGCTGGGGCACCGCCGTCAACGTACAGGCCATGGTGTTCGGCAATATGGGCGACACGTCAGCCACCGGCGTTGCCTTCACCCGCAATCCGTCCACCGGCGAGAAGAAGCTCTACGGCGAATTCCTTATCAATGCCCAGGGTGAGGACGTGGTCGCCGGCATCCGCACGCCGCAGGAAATCAGCGAGGCCGCGCGCATCGAAGCCGACTCCGACAAGCCGTCGATGGAGAAGACGCTGCCCAAGGCCTATGCCGAGCTCAAACGCATCTACAACACGCTTGAGCGCCATTACCGCGACATGCAGGACCTCGAATTCACCGTCGAGCAGGGCAAGCTGTGGATGCTGCAAACCCGCTCCGGCAAGCGCACCGCCAAGGCGGCGCTGCGCATCGCGGTCGCGCTTGCCAACGAGGGGCTGATCTCCAGGAATGAAGCGGTGCTGCGGGTCGAGCCGTTGACGCTGGACCAGCTTCTGCATCCGACCATCGACCCGCGCGCCCACCGCAATGTGATTGCCACCGGCCTGCCGGCCTCGCCCGGCGCGGCTAGCGGCGAAATTATCTTCTCGGCCGACGAGGCTGCTCAGCTGAAGTCGGATGGACGCAAGGTGATCCTGGTGCGGATCGAAACCTCGCCGGAGGACATCCATGGCATGCATGCCGCCCAAGGCATCCTGACCACCCGCGGTGGCATGACCTCGCACGCCGCGGTCGTTGCGCGCGGCATGGGCAAGCCCTGCGTCTCCGGCGCCGGCTCGATCCGCGTCGACTACCCCGCTAAGACCATGACCGCCGGCGGGCAGACCTTCAAACAGGGTGATGTCATCACCGTCGACGGCTCGACCGGGCAGGTGCTGGCCGGCAGGGTGGACATGATCGAGCCGCAGCTCTCCGGCGAATTTGCCACTCTCATCGGCTGGGCCGACAAGGTGCGCAAGCTCGGCGTGCGCGCCAATGCCGACACCCCGGCCGACGCCAAGGCGGCGGTGCGCTTCGGCGCCGATGGCATCGGCTTGTGCCGCACCGAGCACATGTTCTTTGAGGAAGGGCGCATCCAGGCGGTGCGCGAGATGATCCTCGCCGACGACGAGAACTCGCGCCGCGCCGCGCTCGCCAAGCTCTTGCCGATGCAGCGCGCCGACTTCGTCGAGCTGTTCGAGATCATGGGCGACCGGCCGGTGACCATCCGCCTGCTCGATCCGCCGCTGCACGAATTCCTCCCCCATGGCGAGGAAGAAATCGCCGCGGTGGCGGCAGCCATGGGCGCCGACCCCAAAAAACTAGCCGACCGCGCCAACGAGCTCGCCGAGTTCAACCCAATGCTCGGCTTCCGTGGCTGCCGCATCGCCATCGCCTATCCGGAAGTGGCCGAAATGCAGGCCTGCGCCATCTTCGAGGCGGCGGTGGAGGTGCAGAAGCGAACGGGCAGGCCGGTCAAGCCCGAAGTCATGGTGCCGCTGATCGCCACCAAGGCCGAATTCGATCTGGTCAAGGCACGGATCGACGAGAGCGCCGAGGCGGTCGAGACGGAAGCCGACGTCGAGCTCGATTACGACGTCGGCACCATGATCGAATTGCCGCGCGCAGCCCTTTTGGCCGGCGAGATCGCCGAAACAGCCGAGTTCTTCTCCTTCGGCACCAATGATCTCACGCAAACTACCTTCGGCATTTCGCGCGATGACGCGGCGAGCTTCCTCGGTATCTACACTGCACGCGGCATTCTACCCGCCGACCCGTTCGTGTCGATCGACCAGCAGGGCGTCGGCGAACTGGTGAAGATCGGCGTTGCCCGCGGGCGCAAGGTGCGGCCGAAGCTGAAGGTCGGCATCTGCGGAGAGCATGGCGGCGATCCGGCCTCGGTCGCTTTCTGCCACGAGGCGAGGCTCGACTACGTGTCGTGCTCGCCGTTTCGCGTGCCGATCGCGCGGCTGGCGGCGGCGCAGGCGGCCTTGGGCAAGGCCGCGACCAGCCAGGCGTAAGAAGCGCTACTGCGCCACTTTGGTGAGGAAATCTTCCACCTCGAGTCGCAGGTCGCCGACCGCCGTCTCCACGGTTTGCGAGGCACTGCGCACGATCTCCGCCGACGCGCGCGTCTCGGTGGCGGCGCTGGTAACCTTGCTCAGCACCGCCACCACATTGCCGGTGCTTTCGGCGGCGCTGGCGACATTGTGCGAAATCTCCCCGGTCGCCGAATTCTGCTGCTCGACCGAAGCCGCCACCGCCGCAGTGTATCGATTGATCTCCTGCATGCGCGCCGCGATCTGGCGGATCGCCTCGACCGCGCCGGAAGTCGAACCCTGCACCGCTAGGATGTGGCTGGCGATCTCTTCGGTGGCCTTGGCGGTCTGCACCGCCAGCGACTTGACCTCGGAGGCGACCACCGCGAAGCCTCTGCCGGCTTCGCCAGCGCGCGCAGCCTCGATCGTGGCGTTGAGCGCCAGCAGATTGGTTTGCCCGGCGATATTGCGGATCAGCGTGACCACGTCATCGATTTTCTTTGCGCCGTCGGCAAGTCCCGCGATCTCGCCGTCGGTCGAGCGCGCTTCATCTGTCGCATGTCTGACGATATCGGTCGTGTGAGTGAGCTGGCGGCTGATCTCGGCGATCGAGTGCGATAATTCATCTGCAGCGATCGCCGCGGTCTCTACATTGGTGGAAGCCTCGTTGAACGCCTCCACGGCGCTGGTCGCGCGCTGCGTGGTCTGTTCGGAGAAGCCAAACAGCGCGCCGGCGGTCGAGCGCATGGCGGCTGCGCTGTTGCTCACGCTCGAGAGCAGCGTCTCCACCTGCGGTCGGAAGGATGCGAAACTGGCGTCGACGGCACCGCGCCGCTCCTCCTGCTCGCGGGCCGCCGCGCGCTCTTGCTCGGCGTGGCGCTGTTCGGTGACGTCCTCATGGGTCGAGACCCAGCCGTGGCCCGGCAGCGGCTCGTTCTTGGCGAGCACGATGCGCCCGTCGCTCGCCGCAACGTAAAAACCATTGCCGGTGCCCGAGCGCGCGCTGTCGAGAATCTGGCGGCAATAGGTGTCGACGTCACCGGTGAACAGTCGGGTGTCCTTGCGATGCTGGATCAACTCACGCAGCGTGCAGCCGGGCCGCACGATCCGTGGCGACAGACTATACATTGCGAGGTAGCGGCTGTTGCACACGATGATGCGGCCTTGCGCGTCGAACATAACGAGGCCTTGCGACATGTTGTCGAGCGCGGTCGAGAGCCGGCGATTTTGTGCAGCGGTGCGCCGGTAAAGAATGCCGGCGACGATTAGCGCGGCGAAGGTTAGGCCTGCAATCAGCATCGCCTGGCCGGTCATGGTCGCTGGGAGACTGAATAGAGGCATGCCGACACCGGGAACTGGATTTCGCGCCAATATCGGTGGCGGCGATTGCGATATGGTTAACGATTGTTACCGAGTGGCCGCGCCGGAATTCATCGGCGGGACGCGGACAATGCCAAATCCGGAGCTTGCGACGATATCCCCGTTGCGCTGCGGTGCGCCCCGCGCGCAGTGCCGCCCCGTGCCCCGATTAAGCGGTCTGCAAGGTTAATCAGACAATAAGAAACTCTATCGCATTCTCGCTATTCCGGCGGGGCGTATGCGCGTGCGGTTGGGTGTCGAGTGAGTGTACTGGCTTCAGTATCGCGTAGGCGGCGGCGCAAGCTTGCGGTCGGTTTCGGCGCGCTGGTATTTGTGCTCATCCCCGGCACGATGGGCTTCGGCGACCTCGGCGCGTTGCTGGCGCGCCAGCCCGGCGTCACCGCGCGCGCCCACAAATACCTCATCGCGTCGCCCTTCAGCACCATTCACGCCGCCACCTTCAGCCTACCGCAGCCAATCGGCACCGCCATTCCACATCCTCCGGTCTACGCGTTGGCGAATTTCGATCCGACCGACATTACCGGCTCGATCGGCGCGCAGCCGCTCGGCGATCCAAGCGCGCCGATCCAATTCCCGACCGTCAACCGGCGCGACAAACGCGACTCGCTGATTTCGCGCGCGCGCGCGCCGATGCCGCCGCTACCGCCGGTGTTGCCGATCCAACCGCTCATCTCAGAGCAGACGGTGGTGCCGCTCGCCAGGGACAAGATCGAAAGCCGAATCGATCCCTATTCGGAATACGATTTTGCAGCCGTGCCCGACGTGTTGCCGGCGCCCAAAATGAGACTGCCCGACACCGACGTCGCGCCGGCAAAGCAGGCCGCCGCGTCCAGCGCGCCCAAGCAGACGGATCGCGCGCGCGTCTATTTCGGCGCGTCACCGATTGCCGCGGGCGAATACGCGGCCGCGCTCAAGCTCTGGGCGCCAGGCGAGGCGCCGGTGGTGAAAGCGCCGATGGTCTCCGGCGATCCCGACATCAAGATGGCGGCGCTCGAGCCCAACGGCAAACTCGACGAGAAAGGCGGCGAGAGCATCGCCAACAAGGGCGAGGTCACCGGCGTCGATCAGCGCCCGAGATCGCCGGCCGAACGCCTGGCACTCACGGGCGCGGCGTTCGAGAAGGCCGAGAAGTGTCTCACCAGCGCCGTCTATTTCGAGTCGCGCGGCGAAGCGGTGCGCGGGCAGATCGCGGTGGCCCAGGTTATTATGAACCGCGTGTTCTCGCCGTTCTATCCCAACGACGTCTGCGGCGTGGTCAATCAGCGCAACAGCCGCGGCTGTCAGTTCAGCTACAATTGCGACGGCATCACCAACGTCCTCACCGAACCGAGCGCCTGGGTGCGCGCCAAGCACATCGCGCACGACATGCTCGTCGGCAAGTTGTGGATGCCGGAGGTGGCCAAGGCCACGCATTATCACGCCTATTGGGTGCATCCCGACTGGGTCAACGAAATGAAGACGATATCCACGCTCGGGGTGCACACCTTTTACCGCCCACGCACCTGGGGCGATGGCGCCGATGAGCCGGTTTGGGGCGATGCAAAAGTGACGAAAAAAGAGGCCGCGCTGTTCGAACAGGAGTGGCCGGTCAGCCATAGCAAGGAATGGCTGCGCTCGCCGGATGGGCAAGCCTGGGCGCGCAAAAACGCGCAAAACTAGGGCATTTGGCGCCGAGCCATGCGCCGCGCAAATGGCTCGGATCAGGAATTTTCGTTTTGGCACGGCCCGCGCGGCCTATATGGTCCCGGCACCGTCGCGCCGATCGGGCGCGACGACAAGATAATCGAGCCGGGAACTTACTGGATGGCAGTACAAACGGCACCGAGCAGGCCGGCAGCGGCGGGCGCTTGGCGCACGCCCATGGTGATCCTCGTTTGCGGCTGCCTGATCGGCGCCATCGGCTTCGGGCCGCGCGCCGCCCTCGGCCTGTTCCTGACGCCGATGACGGCGGCCAACAGCTGGAGCCGCGAAGTTTTCTCGCTGGCGTTGGCGATTCAAGTCATCGTCTGGGGCGCCGCGCAACCCTTTGCCGGCGCGGTCGCCGACCGCTTCGGCACCGCGCGCGTGCTCTCGGTCAGCGCATTCGTGTACTGCGTGGGCCTCGCGCTGATGGCTTATTCGACCACGCCCGCCATGCTCAATCTGTCTGGGGGTGTGCTTACTGGCCTCGGCATTGCCGGCTCATCCTTCACCATTGTCATCGCCGCCTTCGGCAAACTGATGCCGCCGCATATGCGCACGCTGGCGTTCGGAGCGGGCACTGCCGCCGGCTCGTTCGGGCAATTCCTATTCTCGCCGCTCGCCGTGGATTTTATCGGCCGCTTCGGCTGGCAGCACGCCTTGGTTGGCTTCGGCATCATCGCGCTGTTGATAGTCCCACTTTCGCTCGCCTTGCGCACCGCGCCGTTGGAAATAATCGCGCAGCGAGGTGGCGCCAGCCATCAGACGCTGAAAGAGGCGCTGACCGAGGCGTTCGGCCATCGCTCCTACATTTTGCTGGTGCTCGGCTTCTTCACCTGCGGCTTCCAGCTGCTGTTCATCACCGTGCATCTGCCCGCTTATCTAGTCGATCGCGGGCTTTCGGTTGACGCCGGCGCCTGGGCGATCGGCATCATTGGCCTTTTCAACATCATCGGCTCAATCGCCTCCGGCTGGCTTGGCGACCGCATGCCCAAACGCTATCTGCTTTCAATCATCTACACGCTGCGCTCGATCGCGGTGATCGTGTTCATCAGTCTGCCGGTGACGCCTGCATCGGCAGTCGTCTTCGGCGCGATGATGGGTTTGCTGTGGTTGTCCACCGTGCCGCCGACCTCGGCGCTGGTGGCGATCATGTTTGGCACCCGCTGGATGGCGACGCTGTTCGGTTTTGCCTTCTTCAGCCACCAGGCCGGCGGCTTTCTTGGCGTCTGGCTGGGCGGGCTGCTCTACACGACCACCGGCTCCTACGACGTGATCTGGTGGCTGTCGGTGGTATTCGGCATCGTTTCGGCCATCATCAACCTGCCGATTATCGAGAAGCCGATCGAGCGGCTGGCGCCGATCAGGGTTTGATCCTATACGCCACGCGCCGTTGCGTGTCTGAACACCGGTCGCTTTAAGCGGGATTGCCCGCCGATATTCCGTTGCCCTTCGAGGACCGCCGGCCGATGGCGCCGTCCGAGGTGAAACTTGGAACCGAAAGGCGTGTTGAAAGTTATAAAACGGGGGCAATCGCGTCTGACAGACGATCCTCTGCGAGCAGTTTGCCTGTGATCTCCTGGACATCATCCGACGGCATCGTGGCAAGCACTCCTCGCTTCCAACAAAGCGGTGCTGACGATGATGACGTTGCGTAGGCTGCCTTTGCCCTTCCGTGCCCTGTTCAGCTGCTTTTTGATTGTGGTTGGTATCGGATACTTGACCGCGTTGTCGTTGCTGTTCCTGGTGGACATCAAGCCAAATCTTGGCGCCAAAAAGTCGGTCGTCGAAGACATCAGCGAGCAATATCACGGGCTGCCCAGCAACACGCGCCTGGAGATGGCGCTCAAGGGGCCGATGGCAACCATGGCGTCGCCTGATGAGCGCAAACGCATCTTCAATTGGATTCACACGGGCGCGACCAAAAAGGGCTACGCGGCCATCGCCCCGATTTTCAAAAACAACTGCGTGAGCTGCCACAATCCGCAAACCAATCGATCGCTCCCACCGCTCACCGGCTACGAAGAGATCAAGAAACTGGTAAAGACCGATACCGGCGAAGATATCGTTTCGCTCGCCCGCGTCTCGCATATCCATCTGTTCGGCATCAGCCTGATCTTCTTGGTCACCGGCGGGATTTTTGCGTTGAGCGAGACGTCGACTTGGTTGCGCGTAATAGTCTTGGTCATTCCTTATGTCACCATCATCATAGATATCGGCTCCTGGTGGCTCACCAAATATTTGAGCCCGGCCTTTGCCTATGTCGTGCTCATCAGCGGTGGCGGCATGGGGCTGGCGCTGGCCGCTCAAATCCTCATTTCGCTATGGGAAATGTGGATCAATTTAGTGAAAACCGGCCTTGCTGCGATCGGCGTCAGCCGCCGTTCCGAGCCCGGCCGAAATTCATTCTACAGCGTCGGCGGTCGGGAGCTTGCACGTCCGCGCCCATCGCGCCATGAATGGCCTTAAATCCTTCCGGCAGCGAGGCGTTCAGTGGCAACATTCAAGGCAATCGTGATCGAGAAGGCGGACGGTGGCACGAAGGCCGCGCTCGCCGATTTCGATGAAGCCAATCTGATGGACGGCGACGTCACCGTCCGCGTCGAATATTCCACACTCAACTACAAGGACGGACTCGCCATCACCGGCAAAGCGCCGGTGGTGCGCCGTTTCCCGATGATTGCCGGCATCGATTTCGCCGGCACCGTGGAGGCCTCGACCAATCCGGCCTGGAAGCCGGGCGACAAGGTCATCCTCAACGGCTGGGGCTGCGGCGAGACCCATCTCGGCGCTTATGCCGGCAAGGCGCGCGCCAAGGGCGACTGGCTGGTGCGGCTGCCGGCCAGCATGAGCGCACGCGAGGCGATGGCTATCGGCACTGCCGGCTATACGGCCATGCTGGCGGTGATGGCGCTGGAACGCCACGGCCTCACCCCCGCCAATGGCCCCATTGCCGTCACCGGCGCCGCCGGCGGCGTCGGCTCGGTGGCGCTAGCGATCCTTTCCAAGCGCGGTTTCACCGTGCATGCGATCACCGGACGCGCGCAATATGCCGGCTATCTCACCGGCTTGGGCGCCGCCGAGGTCATCGAGCGCAAGGAGCTCGCCGCCCCACCCAAGCCGCTCGCCAAGGAGCGCTGGGCCGGTGCGGTCGACGTTGTCGGCTCCACCACGCTCGCCAATCTGTTGTCGATGACCCGTTACGGCGGGGCGGTGGCCGCCTGTGGGCTCGCCGGCGGCATGGACCTGCCGACTTCCGTCGCCCCGTTCATTCTGCGCGGGGTGTGTCTTTACGGCATCGATTCCGTGATGTGCCCCATCGAGCGGCGCCGGGAGGCCTGGAAACACCTGGAAACCGACCTGGATCGGCAAAAACTGGCCGCCATGACCCGGGAAATTGGCCTTTCCGAAATCCTGAAAGAAGCGCCCGCCATCCTGGCCGGCCAAGTCCGCGGCCGGATCGTGGTCAAGATTGGGTAAAAGCATTCATGATTTATCGACGAAAGCCCGGCATGTTGGGTAGGGTTGGGCTAGGAAAGCCGCGTAGGTTGGCGTCAGTCGGAGTTCTCGGGGATGTTGCGGGCGTTTGCGGTGCTGGTCGGTCTGTTGGCCGCCTTGCCGGCGATGGCCGGCGAAATGTCGGTTGATGAGGCTCGCCGCTTCGTCATCGGTAAGATGTTCTCCTACCACTGTTTCGAAGGCACGCGCGGCCAGGGCTTCGTCTATGCCGATGGCTCTGTGGCCGGCTCCATCCAGTTTCAGGGCCATGGCCGCGTGCGCTATGCGGCGCTGCCGCCCGGCACCTTGCGGGTGAGGGGCGAAGTGGTCTGTGCCTCGCTGCGCGGCCTGCCGATTCAACCATGCTTCAATCTGCAGCGGACCAGCAGCGAAAGCTTCCGCGGCTCGATCTCGGGCCTGGGCTTTGCCTATTGCAATTTCACCCGCCGCCATGAGGAGCGCGCGGAAGTGGCGCAAAGCTCGCATCGCGGCGGTCCTCTGGCGCTGCGTCCTTCGCTCACCGCCGATAGCGAATAAGTATTTTCCACGGCTTTCCGGCGACGTCCCGGCGCTCCTATAGCGCTTGCCATGAGTCATCAGCAGACCAGCAGGTCGCGCGGCCCCAATTCGCCGGAGGTGACTGGCATTTACGAGCCCGACACTGGCAGCATCCAACACTTGGTGAGCTGCCCGCGCACTTAAAAGGCCGCGAGCCGAAATAGGAATCCAGCGTTGCCGAGCACAAGGCGGCGAGCATCCACGTCAAGGACGGCGTCTCGCAAGCCGAATTCGTCAAGCCGCGCACCGAGCGCGACAAGACCTTGGCGTTTCCCGACCGGATGCTGTATGCGCTGCAGGTCAATTTGCGCGGCGGCCGGTTATCAGAGCCGGAAATCAACGGGCGCAGCTATTTCAAGATTCCCGCCAACCGGTTCTAGCGCCGCGTCTCAAGCTTTCGCCGGAAAAATCATGCAGGTCGTGGTGGCATGCGCGTAAAGCTTGCCGGCGCGGTCCTTCAGGTCGCCTTCCGAAGTGGCGACAGAGCGCCCGCGATGCACGATGCGCCCTTCCGCGCGCACCGGCCCGGTGTCCTTGGTGAGCGGGCGCACGTAGTTGATTTTAAGTTCAAGGGTGGTCCAGGTGTCGCCCCTGAGCAGGGTCGAGACGACCGCACAGCCGAGCGCGGAATCGAGCAGCGTCGCGGCGAAGCCGCCGTGCACGGTGCCGATCGGGTTGTAATGGCGGAATTCCGGCAGCCCTTCGAAGGCCGCCCAGCCCGTTTCGGCCTCGACCAAATGAAAGCCGAGCGTTTCGCCGATCGGTGGCTGCGGCAGCGTGCCGTCGATGATCGCCTTGAGGAAATCGAGGCCGTCATAGGAGTTGAGGACCTCGGGCGTTACCAGCCCATATTTTCTGCCGCTCACGGTTCGCCCCCGCGCCCTGGTAACGCGGAAGTCATAACAGAGGACTCAAACGATATCGAGCCGGAACGGATTGCCTTCCAGGGCGCCATTGCCGGGTCCGATCGCCTCGACCGCGCGCACCATGCGGCCCTCGCGCGCGAGCAGACGGTCGGCAATCGAGACGATGCGCGCGTTCGGCTGAGCGGTGCGAGAGGCGCGCCGAATGGCGCGCGCGATCTCGGCCTCGTCGCGGTCCGGATTAAGCGCGCAGGCGGCGACGAAGGCGCCGGCGGTCGAGCGGCTGATGCCGGCAAAGCAGTGCACCACCAGGGGCGTGGAGCGGTCCCAGCTGCCCACGAAGCCGATCAGCCGTGCCACATGTTCCTCGCCAGGGCAGGTGTAGCCGTCTATGGGCGCGGAGATGTCATCGACACTGAGCACCAGATGGTTGTCCGGCGCGATCTGCGGCGGCCGCTCCACGCGGTCGGTCAGCCGCAGCAGCGTGACCATATGGCGTGCTCCGGTCTTATCGACCGTGGCATAGACGCGCGCGAGCGAGCAGACATGAATCATGGCGGCGCTATCGTTGATTTCTGCGTCATATCTATGACGAGAATTCAAAAAAGGTTCAAACGCGCGTGAGCTTTTCCAGCCGCTCGCGAAAGCGCCTTTCCGCGGTCCCGGCCGGCCAGGGCGTCAGATAGTCGCGCTCGATCACGGCTGAAAACGTCGGTGGCTGGCCAAAAAATCTGCGTGCCTCCGCCGGATCGAAGCCGGCGAGCCGCGTTGCCTCGAGATAGGCGGCGCTGCGGTCGGCGGTCTTGATCAACTCGGCTAAGCGCTCGGGCAGCTTGCCCGGCAGGCCAAAGCGCAGGTGGATGGCGGCGAGCAGCCGGCGCTCTACCGCCTTGTAGCTGTCGCCGATCACCGCCTTGAACGGCGAGATCATGTCGCCGATCACGTATTCGGGCGCATCGTGCAGCAGCACCGCGCGGCGGCCGGCCTCGTCGAGCCGCGGCACTTTTGCTCGCGCCAGCGCCTCGACCAGCAGCGCGTGCTGGGCGACCGAGTAAATGTGAGCCCCCTTGGTTTGGCCGTTCCAGCGCGCCACGCGCGCGAGCCCATGCGCGATGTCCTCGATCTCGACGTCGAGCGGGGATGGATCGAGCAGGTCGAGCCGCCGCCCCGACAGCATGCGCTGCCAGGCGCGCGGCGCGGTCGCGCGTGCGGACTTTGCCGGTTTGCGCGCCTTGCTCATCGGCGCTTGGCAGGTTTGTTGGCGAGCTTGGCGCAGGCCGCGTGCCGGTGGCAGCTCACCAGGTGATCGTTGACCATGCCGACCGCCTGCATGAAGGCGTAGACGATGGTAGGCCCGACGAACTTGAAGCCGCGGCCAATCAGCTCCTTCGACATCTTGCGCGAGATTTCGGTTTCCGCCGGCACTTGGTGGATGCTGCGGAAATCGTTCAGCTTCGGCCTGCCGTCGAGGAAATCCCACAGCAGATTGGAGAAGCCGGGGCCGCCTTCCATGATCTTCAAGTAGGCACGCGCCGAAGAAATCGCGCCCTCGATCTTGGCGCGGTTGCGTACGATGCCGGCGTCGCCCATCAGCCGCTCGACCTTGCGTTTCGGATAGCGCGCGATTTTTTCCGGCACGAAATTATCGAAGGCGCGGCGAAAGTTCTCGCGCTTGCGCAGGATGGTGATCCACGACAGCCCGGCCTGAAAGCCGTCGAGGATCAGCTTTTCGTAGAGCGCACGGTCGTCGAATTCCGGCACGCCCCATTCCTCGTCGTGATAGGCGACGTAGAGCGGGTCATGCTTCGGCCATGGGCAGCGCGTTGGCCCGTCGGGATGGGCGAGGGCCGCGCTCATGACGTTGTTTGCGCTTCGCCAGGCCACGGGAACTTGGCCCAATCCGGCTTGAGCGCGCTGATTGCGATACCGCCGCAGGTGAGCGGCAAGTCTGCGGCAAGCGCGTCTTCCACCCGGTCCAGCCGCAGCAACGCCAGGCCGCGGCCTTGTGCCGCCGAACCGAAGATGCCGACCTGCTTGTCGCCCGCCATCACCGGCGTGCCGGGGGAGGGCGCTGCGTCGTCATAGGCGACCGGCACGATGCGGCTGCGCGCGCTGTTGCGGTGCTCGACGCGCGAGACCACCTCCTGCCCGACATAGCAGCCCTTGTCGAAATCGACGCCGGCGAGTTGGTCCATCTCGGCTTCGTGCGGGAAGGTGCCGCCGTAGATGAAGTCCTCGCCGCCGCGCGGCACGCCGAGCGCGATGCGGTGCGCCTGATAGGATTCGGATTCGGCCAGGGTCGCACCGAGATCCTCGGCCGCTTCGGCGGCAAGCGGCGGCGGCAGCATGATCCGCCACCCGAGCGCGGCAAGCCGCGGGTCGGCATAGCAAAGACCGTATTCACTCATCGCCACGCCGTCCCAGACCGCCAGCACGCCGAGTGCCTGAGACAGATCCTCGACCGTGATCTTGGCGCGCAGCTTGTAGAAATTGAGCTTTTGCACCAGCGCGGGCGCGAGCGCCTTGGGGACGTCGAGGAAAAAGCCGCCGCCATCCTCGGTTGGCGCCTCGGTCACGATGAAATCCGCGATGATCTTGCCCTGCGGGGTAAGCAGCGCGGCATAGCAAGCCGTCCCGGGGGCGACCTTGGCCATATCGTTGGTGGCAAGCCCATTCAGGAAGCGCCGGGCGTCGTCGCCGGCGACCTTGAGGACGCCGCGGTCGGGGAGGAGCGCTGCCTGCATGTCAACTCTCTTGGGTTCGCCTCGCCCTGGTCTCTTGCCAGAACTCGCGATGAAACGTAAGCGCTGTCGGGCTGGCCTCAAGTCCCGAATTTTAACGGCTCAAATATGCCCGAGACCTACGACCTGATCCTCAAGGGCGGCACCGTGGTCAACCACGACGGCGAGGGCATGCGAGATATCGGCGTCCGCGCCGGCCGGTTTGCGGCCATCGGCGATCTCGCGCGCGCCGCAGCCGGCGAGGTGGTGGATTGCCGCGGCCTGCACCTGCTGCCCGGCGTGATGGACACCCAGGTGCATTTCCGCGAGCCCGGCCTCACCCACAAGGAGGATCTGGAAACGGGTTCGCTGTCGGCCGTCATGGGCGGGGTCACCGCGGTGTTCGAAATGCCCAACACAGATCCGCTGACGGTGAGCGCCGACGCGCTCGCCGACAAGCTCAGGCGCGGTCACCACCGCATGCATTGCGACTTCGCCTTTTTCGTCGGCGCAACGAGCGACAATACCAGGGACCTCGCCGCGCTCGAGCGGTTGCCCGGATGCGCCGGCGTCAAGGTGTTCATAGGCTCCTCCACCGGCTCGCTGCTCATTGCCGACGATGCGGGTTTACGCGCCGTGCTCAAGACCGTCCGCCGCCGCGCCGCCTTCCACGCCGAGGACGAGCCGCGCCTGAACGAACGCAAGAAGCTGCGTATCGAGGGCGATCCGCGCTCGCATCCTGTGTGGCGCGACGAGATCGCGGCGCTCACCGCCACCCAAAGGCTGGTGACGATTGCCCACGAGACCGGGGCGCGCGTGCACGTGCTGCATGTGTCCACGGCGCAGGAGATGGAATTTCTGGCCGGCCACAAGGACGTCGCCTCGGTCGAGGCCACGCCCCATCATCTCACGCTGGAAGCGCCCGGTTGCTACGAGCGGCTCGGCACGCGCGCGCAGATGAATCCGCCGGTGCGCGACGCCGCTCACCGGGCCGGTCTTTGGCGCGGCCTCGATCAGGGTGTGGTGGACGTGCTCGGCTCCGATCACGCCCCGCATACACCGGAGGAAAAGGCCAAGACCTATCCGGCCAGTCCCTCCGGCATGACCGGCGTGCAGACCCTGGTCCCCATCATGCTTGACCACGTCAATGCCGGCAGGCTTTCGCTGCTGCGGTTTGTCGACCTCACCAGCGCCGGGCCCGCGCGCATCTTCGGCATGGCCGCCAAGGGTCGCATCGCCGTCGGCTACGATGCCGACCTCACGGTGGTTGATCTCAAGCGGCGGGAGACCATCACTGACCGCTGGATCGCTTCGCGGGCCGGCTGGACGCCCTATCACGGCGTCAGCGTAACCGGCTGGCCGGTGGGAACGATCGTGCGCGGTCATAGGGCAATGTGGGAGGGCGTTCTGTTGGCGCCGGCGCGGGGCGAGCGGGTGCGGTTCCTGGAGACCCTGGCGAGCTAGCGTCCAACACCGTTGCAATCGTCAATGAGGGACACGCGACGAATACGCGGGTTTTCCCCAACGTTTTCATACAAAATAATCCTGTGGAATTGCAAACTTCACGCAACCGGCTATGCAACCAGTTACAGGCCACCCCCTCGTGCGGCTGTCTAGCCGGGAGGCGGAGAGCAGGGACCATGGGCGGTGATCTCGTTTCGCTCCGCATGCTAGTCATCGCGGTCGCGCCATCGCAGCAAGCCCTGTGGCGGAAAGGCGCGGTGATGGCGTCCATTCCAATCGATTTCACGGCGGCGGGCGCGGTTCCCGCCGTTGCCGCGCTTAAGAACGGCGGCGTGGATATCTGCATCGTGGACGCCGCTTTGTCGGCTGCCGACAAGGCGGCGGTGACTGAGGCTGCGCGAGCGGCGCGGCCGGCCCCGCTGCTGTTTGCGTCGCTCGCGCGGGGCACGCCGCGGCCGGACAATGTCGACGGCGTCTTGGCGCGGCCGGCCAATGCCGCCTGCAAGCTGGCGGAGATCTGTGCGCGCGGGAAAATCCCGACGCGCGTTCTGATCGTCGACGACTCCAGCACGACACGTAACGTCGTGCGCAAGATCCTATCGGTCAGCCGTTTCGCCCTGGACGTTCACGAGGCCGCCGAAGGCATCGCTGTGCTTGAGCAATTGGGCACCGGCAGATTCAATTTGGTCTTTCTCGACTACAACATGCCGAGGTTCAACGGCATTGAAACCCTGCCCGAGATCAAGCGCCTGGCGCCGAACGTGTCGGTGGTGATGATGACCGCGCCGGTCGACAATGTCGTTGTCGACCGCGCCCAAGCGTCGGGCGCGCTGGCGTTCCTCAGGAAACCTTTCTACCCCGCCGACATCGACGCCGTACTCGAGCGTCATTTCGGCCTGCACATGCCGCTCGATTAAGCGCGCTCGTGATTTTTTCGTAGAGACTTCGATCGCCGCAAACGCAGGCCGCTTACTGGCGCGGTTGATCGAGCGAGAATTCGCCGTTGCGGATGCGGGTGCTGAGCCCTTCGGCGAACGTGGCCGCCGCTTCCTCGCCGTAGGTAGTGATGAATTCGGCGAAGGCGGCGAAAAGGCAGGCCTGCGCCAGGCAATCGCCGTCGATCCCGTCGAGCCGCGCTTCGGCCCAGGCCTCCTGCAAATAGCCGAGCGCGACGCGTTTCTGCTCGCGGTCGGATGCTGGATCGCGCGCGGGCGTTGGCCCGGTTGTGCTCATCGTCACGTCAACGTTCCCTAGGCGTCGGCAAACCCGCACGCCAGCCCCAATTTCGACGCGGAAGTTAGCATGTAAGCACCACCCGGCTACCCGGACCTGCGGGAAAGGTTAATAACGGCGGCCGCTAATTGCTGTATCGGGCGGTGATTTCGCGGGCAATCTTGGCGCCTTCTTCGAGATAACGGCGAATAGCAAGATCGGCCGCCGGCGTGCAGGTGCGATAGGTCTGCTGAAAACCGCGGTAACCACGATTAAAGCCGGCAACGATCTTGCGCCGGCGGTCGCCATCGGGCGCCTCCGCGTCGAGCAGGGCTTGCATTTCGTCACGCCATTTCTGCCCTTCTTTGGCGCCGCAGACCCCACGCAAGTAGTGCAGCGCGCCGAGAATCTCGGCCAGCCGTTGCAATTCGTTGTCGTAGGGCGCGGTCTCGCCTGTTTCCACCGCGCGGGCGGGTGCGGCAAGGCACAGCAGAACCGATGCGATCGTCAAGAGCTTTTTCACGCGGATTAAAACCTGATCTTCGCCGGGAGGGATGATATGCCCTTGCCGTATGGCGGCCGCAAGGCGGGCAACTCAGGTCACCCGGCCAAGGCGTTCGACCGCCGCGGCGACGATCTCAGCCAGCCCCTCGGTGGTTTTGAGCCCTGTGAGTTCCGGCGGCGCCAGCCAGCGCGCATCGTCCAACTCTTCGTTAAGCGTCGCCTCGCCGGAAAGCCAGCGCGCGGCAAAGCTCAAGATGACAAAATGGCGCTCCACCCGGCCTTGCGCGTCGCGCATGATCACCTCGCGATGGCCGGCGAGCGCGACCGGGTCGATCGCGAGCTGCGTCTCCTCGCGCACTTCGCGGATCACCGCCTCGTGCAGCGTCTCGCCGGCTTCCACCGCGCCGCCCGGCAGCGTGTAGAAATTGAGCGCCGGCTTGCGCACGCGCCGTACCACCAACACCTTGCCGTCACGCAGGATGGCGGCGCTGACCGCGAGATAAGGGCGTTGCGGGTAGCGGCGGCTGTCGTTCATGTGGTGGACCGCTTCATCAGCCGATCGACCACGGCTTGCGGCGCCGCCGGTGCGCTGGCCTTGGTATCAGTTTCGCCGTTGATGACGGCGCCCGCGCGCGCAATCAGTGGCTTGAGCCAGGCCGCGGCGGCCTCGGCGATAAGCCCGCCGGCCTCCGGCGGCATGTCGGAACGAAATGCCGCGCGGGTCGCTTCCAGCATCGCGGTCATGGTGCCGGCCAATGCATCGAGGGAACTGCGGCAGTCCGGATCGGCGGCGTCATAAGCGGCGATCGCCATGTCGCGGCGCTTGAAGTGCGAGGCCGCGAAGTGCTCGCGATAGCTCGCCGGCTGCCACGCGAGGAAATCGTCGAGACAGTCCGGCGCGCTCAACAGCATTTCGAGCAGCATGATCGCCTCGTTGAAATGATTGAGATAGTCGGTGGCAAGCCCGGTCACCGGGTTGATGTTGGCGTCGCACGCGGCGAAGTCGCCGCTGATCTCGCCGTCGGCCGCCACATTCGGCGCTTGCGCCGCCTCGACGCAATCCTGATATTTCATCGCAGCCCCGCCGCTATCCGCCCGTCGCCATTGTTGATTATGGCGGTTAAGGTGCGATTAAGCGGGTGAAACGTCAAGATTAGCTCTATGTGCGGCCGCTACACCATCACCTCGGCGCCGGAAGCGATCCGCGCGCTGTTCCGCTACCCGGAGCAGCCCAATTTCCCGCCGCGCTACAACGTGGCGCCGACGCAGCCGATCCCGATCGTGCGGATGGTTGAGGGCAAGCGGCAATTTGCGCTGGTGCGCTGGGGCCTGCTGCCGTCCTGGGTGAAGGACCCCAAGACCTTCACGCTGCTGATCAATGCGCGCGGTGAGAGCGTCACCGAGAAACCGGCCTTTCGCGCCGCCATGAAGCGCCGCCGCTGTCTCATTCCAGCCGACGGATTCTACGAATGGAGGGCAGTCGGCGCGCGCAAGCAGCCCTATTACGGGCGGCTGAAATCGGGCGCGCCCATGGCCTTCGCCGGCCTGTGGGAGACCTGGACTGGGCCGAACGGCGAGGAGCTGGAGACCGCAGCGATCGTGACGACGAACGCCAACCCGCTGTTGGCGCCGATCCATTCGCGCATGCCGGTGATCTTGGCCCCGGAGGCGTTCGATCTCTGGCTCAATACGACAGATGTCGATGCCAAAACCGCTGCGTCATTAATTGCACCGGCGCCGGACGATCTGTTCGAGGCTTATGAAATTTCCACGGCGGTTAACCGGACTTCCAATGACGGCCCGGCGCTGATCGCGCCGGTTGCTGCAAGCGCGGAGCCGCCGCCGGCAAAGATCGCGCCCGCGCACGCGGCGTCGAAGCGCAAGACCAAAACGGTCCCGAAGAAAACCGCGAAACAGCCGTCGCTGTTCTAACGGCTCAGACCCAGCCTGCGACTTGTCCCAGCACCTTGTCGGGATCGTCCGGTAGGCGGTTGCCGCGCCATGCGACGTGCTGGTCGGGCCGGATCAGCGTGAGGTCGCAGCCATAGAGGTCGCGCGCGTCGTCGCCGGGCACATCAAGGATCGTCAGCGGAATGCTGTACCGGGCCGCCGCTGCCAGCATCGGCGCGGCGTCCGGCGCGTCGCGGCTGAGGCGAACCAGCGTGAAACCCATGCCGAGCTGGTCGTAAAGCGAGTCGCCCGCGCCGCGGCCATTGCCGAGCCAGACATGCGGGGCGCGGCCGCCCGGCACGCTCGACGGCGTGTAAGTCGTAAAGCTGTCGGCGGGCGGCGTGCCGTCGGACACAATCAGCGGCGAGCCGTCGTAGCGTGCGCCGAGTTGCACTCCGATCGAGGCGAACTGCTCGCGGAAGGTTGAAAGCATTGCGCGCGCCCGCTTCCGCGCCTCTTCGCCGGCGGGTGTTGTGTGTTCGATGACTGGATCGACGTCGGTTTCGCCGATGTGGTCAGCTGCCGTGCGGCGCCGGTATTGCGGAATGCGATCGGACGGCGCTCGGCTTCGTACGATGACAGCAGTGCCGGTCCGCCCCAGCCCTGTAACAGCGCCGCAAGCTTCCAGGCGAGATTGGCGGCATCGTCGATGCCGGTATTCATACCGAAGCCGCCAGTCGGCGTGAACAGATGCACCGCATCGCCGGCGAGGAATACTCGTCCGTCGGCAAACTGGTCGGCGACCAGCGCCATGCCGGCGGTCCACGGCTCGTGCCCAATGATGTTGAGCTCGGTCTCCGCGCCGATGCAGCGCCGCATCATATCGGCGACGAGGGCATCGTCGGGCGGTTCATCCGCAGACTTCGCCTGGATGCGAAACAGGAATTCGTCGTTGCCGTTGAGTGTAAACAGCGACGAGCGGATCTCCGGATTGACCGCCCAATATTGCCAGGCGCGGCGTTTGCCGAGGAAGTCGCGGTAGAGCCGCGGTGCCCGCACAAACGTCGAATAAATCCGTCCGCCGAAATATTTCTGCTCGATGCTGGCGTCGCCCTGAAATTTGATGCCAAGCGCGCGGCGCACCGTGCTGCGGCCGCCGTCGCAACCGGCAAGATATTGCGCGGTCCATCGTTCTGCCGCGCTGCAATCGGAGCGGACGGCGGTGAGCTGCACATCGTTCGGACCTTGCGTGACGTCCTCGACGCGCCAGCCGAACCGAATGACGATATTCGGCCGCGACGCTGCATGTTCGAACAGGAAGCGATCGACATGCATCTGGTTGGCGCGGAAAATCGGTTCCGGATTCTGGTCGGTCACCGCCGCCGCCGCTACAATGCGTGCCACGTCGTCGTCCGACGGCATCGGAAACCGCGCGAGTTCATAGTCGCAGTAGCGCGTGAAATAAGCAACGTCGGTGGGGTGATCCGCCGGTAACCCAAGCTTGCGCGTTTGCGCCGCAATACCGAGGCGGCGGAAGTGTTCCATCGTGCGCGAGCCCAGCGTCGAGCCCTTGGGATGCCAGCGCGTCGTCGCATCGATGTTGAACAGCACCGAACGCACGCCAAGCTGGTCGAGGAACAGCGCAAGAGTCAACCCAATCGGCCCACCACCGATGATCACAACTGGAATCGGCTGCGGCGTTCGATCTGCCATCAGAGAACTTTGCCGGGGTTAAGGATGCCGTTGGGATCGAGCGTGCGCTTCAAGGCGCGCATCAGCTCGAGCGCAACCGGGTCCTTGTACCTCGGCAAGATGTCACGCTTTATCACGCCGACGCCGTGTTCCGCTGAAAACGAGCCGCCGAGTTTCTTCACCACGGCGAAAACGACGGCATTGACCTCGTCCCAGCGCGCCAGGAATTTTTCTTTATCGGCGCCTTCGGGTTGAGTGACGTTGTAGTGGATGTTGCCGTCGCCGACATGGCCGAAGGGCAGCGGGCGGCAACCCGGAATGAGCTTTGTCACTGCCGCATCCGCTTCCACTATAAAGGCCGGCACGGCAGCGACCGGCACCGAAACGTCGTGCTTGATGGAGGCGCCGATATGACGCTGCACCTCGCCGAACATTTCGCGAATGCGCCAGAAGCTCTTCGCCTGATCGAGGCTGTCGGCAATAGTCGCGTCAAGCACGAGGCCTTTCGCATGGCCCTGGCTGAGAATCTCCTCCAGCACGCCGCGCAGGCCGGTGCGCGCCTGTGACGACAGTTCGATCAGCACATACCAGTCATAGGGGCGGCTGAGCGGGTCGCGGCTCATGGCGTCATGCGCGACGACCGCCGCGACGCCCGAGCGTGCCATCAACTCAAACGAGGTGACGCCGCCGGCGGTGCGCTCGTCGGCAAGGCCCAGCAACGCGACGGCCGCCTGCGGCGACGGCACGCCGACGAAAGCCGTCTCGACCGAGCGCGGGCGCGGCACCAGTCGCAGCACTGCCGCCGTGATGACGCCGAGCGTACCTTCCGACCCGATGAACAGGTTCTTCAGGTCGTAGCCGGTATTGTCCTTCTTCAATTTGTTGAGGTCGTGCAGCACGCGCCCGTCGGCCAGCACAACTTCCAGCCCGAGCGCGTGCGAGCGCGCGATGCCATGCGCCAAGGCAGTCGTGCCGCCGGCATTGGTGGCGAGATTGCCGCCAATGGTGCAACTGCCTTCCGACGGCAACAATTGCGGATAGAGCCGGTCAGCGTCGGCTGCCGCCTCGCGCGCGCGGGCCAGCGTGACGCCGGCTTCGACCGTCATAGTGTTGGAGACCGGGTCGACCTCGCGCACTTTGTCGAGGCGCATGAGCGAGACCAACACTTCGCCGTTGAGCGGGATCTGACCGCCGACCAGCCCGGTATTGCCGCCCTGCGGCACCACGGCGATCTTATTTTCGTTGGCGAGCTTGAGGATGGCCGCGACTTCTTCCACCGAGCCCGGACGCAGCACCGCCGGCGTATGGCCGTGGTAGAGGTCGCGCATCTCGACCAGGTAGGGCTCCTGTGCCTGTTTATCGGTCACCGCGTATTTCTGTCCGACGATGGCCGTGAAACGCGCCAACAGCTCGGGCGGCAGCGTCGGTTTGGTTTGAACGTTCATTGCGTCACTCATGACTTCGGCGCGGCGGCACGTGCAAGGCGATCGTTGATCGCTTCGCCCAAGCCCTCGTGCGGCACCTTCATTACCGCGATGCAGGCTACGCCAAAAGCATCCAGCGCGCGCAAATGCGAAAACAGCCTGGCCGCGGCCTCGATCAGGTCGCCGCGCGGCGAAAGATTAAGCGTCGCGGCGCATTCCTTGGGCGCGCCCGGCCCGAAGGCGAGAAAAGCTTCGCCCGCGCGCGGCGCCTCGGCGTCGAGCCGCAGCCGCGCCTTCGGCGCATAATGCGAACGCAGCATGCCGGGGGCGAGCGGCGCCTCATTGGAAACCGTGGGCAGCGCCAGCGCGCGGCCGAGCACTCGCTCGATCTCTTCACGCGCCACGCCGCCCGGACGCAGCAGCGCCGGCTCGCCCAGGCAGGCGACGATGGTTGACTCGACGCCAACCGTGCAGGGCCCGCCGTCGAGCACCATGTCGATGCGCCCGCGCAGGTCGGCGAGCACATGGGCGGCGCTGGTCGGAGAGACATGGCCGGAGCGGTTGGCCGACGGCGCCACCACCGGCCCGTCGAAAGCTTCAAGCAACGCATGCGCCACCGGGTGCGCCGGTACGCGCACCGCCACGCTGTCGAGGCCGGCGAGCGCGAGATCGGCGACGCCGCAGTCGGGCCGCTGCGTCAGCACCAGCGTCAGCGGTCCGGGCCAGAACGCGGCGGCGAGGCGCTCAGCGTCCGCGTCGAAGCGGGCGAGGCGGTGCGCAGCCGCGATGTCGGCCGCATGGGCGATCAACGGGTTGAAGGTGGGCCGTCCCTTGGCGGCGTAAAGCCGCGCCACGGCCTCGCCGTTGCGGGCGTCGGCGCCGAGCCCGTAAACGGTCTCGGTCGGAAAGGCGACCAACCCGCCCTGCCCAAGGCAGCGCGCTGCGGCCGCAATCGCGGCGGGTTCAGCCTTCAATACACGGGTTGCCGGCTCAGCGGTCATCAGGCTCTCATGCTTGCGGCTTCGTTGCGACCGGGGTTATAAGGCCGGCCATCAGTCGGAGTGTAGCGCAGTCTGGTAGCGCACCTCGTTCGGGACGAGGGGGTCGCAGGTTCAAATCCTGCCACTCCGACCATTTTCTAGCAGAATTTTGCGTATTTCCGGCCAACATTTCGACCGCCGCCTACGCTCGCCTTTCAGGGATTTAAGGGCGACGGCCAGCGCACCCGGCGGGGCTAGGGGTGTAAAGGACTAGGACAATTGAAAAGACGTTTTTCGGCTTGGGCGAAGGCCCGCGGCGCCGACGTGCCCTCCAAATTTCCAATTCCTCCATCAACAAGCCAACGATGTCCGCCCCGCGCTGCATTGCGAAATGTTGGTGTGGCACCGCCAGTGCGACCGCTGACGGGTTGATTACGGGTCTGATTGGGACCAGACTGGCGGGACCAATAAGAAGACAAAAAATAATTCCACTGGGAGGGTAACAAATGAGACTTGTTCATAAGCTTGCTATTGCCGCCGTCGCCGCGGTGCTCATCGCTCCGGCCGCGCAGGCGCAAACCTTCGTGCGCATGGTGTCAGGGCCGTCCGGCGGATCGTGGTATCCGCTTGGCGCCAAGATCATGCAGGTGTTCCAGGACAACATCAAAGGCATCTCCACGTCGAACCAGCCTGGTGGCGGCATCTCCAACATTCTGGCGGTCAATGGCGGCGACGCCCAGATCGGCTGGTCCTATGCCCATACGACCTACAATGGCTATACGGGCAAGGGCAAATTTAAGAAGCCAAACCCGAATGTCATGTATTTTGCGACCCTCTATCCCGCGATGTTCCAGGTGGCGGTGCGAAAGGATTCGCCGATCAAGTCCTTCGAGGACATGAAGAACGCCAACATCAGTCCCGGCAAGGCGAAATGGACGGGAACGGCATTCGCCGAGTCGATCCTCAAGGCCCATGGATTCAACTTCGAAGATATCAAGAAGAACGGCGGCACCGTCCATCATGTGGACTACACGGAATCCGTGGCACTGATGAAGGACAAGCACATCGATGTATTCATGGCCTCAACGTCGATGCCGCAGGCCTCGTTCATCGAGCTGGAGCACAGCCCCGGCATTCGTTTCATCGGGCTGTCCGACGACAAGCTGAAGCAGATCCTGCACGACAACCCCGGCTATGTTCCCGGTGTCATGCCCAAAGGCGTCTACGAGAGTTTGGGTAAGGATGTCCAAACGCTCGCCATCGTCACCGACATGGTCGTGAGCAAGGATCTGCCGACCGACCTTGTCTACAAAATGTGCAAGGTCTTTTGGGCAAAGCACGACGACTTCGCGCAGGTAAAAAAGATTTGGAATCAAGTAAAGCTGAAGGACGCCCTGAAGGGTGCGGCCATTCCAGTCCATCCGGGCGCCAAGAAGTGTTACGACGAGCTCGGCGTTCACAGCAGTTGAGCGCCCTGCGCTGACGTAACGAACACACCACGGATGCCGGCTTACGAGCCGGCATCCCTTTCAATAATTGCCCGGCTGCATCGTGTGACCCGCCTCAATAGTTTTGCGGCGAATTTGAGATCGCGCCATGAGCGTTGAATCATCCGGTATCTCCTATCACGAACAGCACGAACTCGGCTTTCTCGAAAGACTGCTGCTGGGCAAGGTCCACGGCGCCGTCAAGGCGGTGCTGCTGGTGTCGGCAATCATTTCGATCGCGCTTGCTATCTTCCATCTCTACGTTGCGGCATTCGGCACGCCGGAGGGACGTTCGTTCCGCTCCGTGCACCTGACCGTCATGCTGACGCTGGCGATCTTTATGTTTCCGCTGTTTCGGAAGTCGATCCGCGACCCGCTTGTGATTGCCGGCGATCCAAAAAACGCGCTGCGGATCGCGGGTTTTGGCATCGATCTGGCGCTGGTCGCGCTGATCTTGTTTGTCGAAGTCTATACCCTTTGGGACATCGAGGCCTTCCAGTTGCGCCTCGGTGATAAGGACCCGACCGATCTGTTCCTCGGCGCGATATTGATCCTTTTGGTATTCGAGGCGACCCGCCGGGCGGTCGGTTGGGCCATGGTCCTGGTGACCGGCTTCTTCGTCATCCACACGCTGAACGCGGACTATTTCTACGGCTTCTTCTACGGTCCGCCGGTGAGGTTTGGGAAATTCATCGACACCCTGTTCGTAGCCAGCGACGGCATATTCGGCATCCCCCTGTACGTCTGTGCGACCTACATTGTGCTCTTCATTATTTTCGGCGCCATCCTGATCCGGTCCGGCGCCGGCCGGTTCTTCATCGATCTCGCGGTTGCCTTGACCGGCCACCGGATCGGCGGGCCTGCCAAGGCCGCCGCGGTCGCCTCAGGCTTCATGGGCACGGTGTCGGGCTCGGCGGTCGCCAATGTCGTCACCACCGGTTCCTTCACCATCCCGCTGATGAAGAATCTCGGCTACCGCCCGAAGTTCGCCGCCGCGGTCGAAGCTTGCGCCTCGTCGGGCGGCCAGATCACGCCGCCAATCATGGGCGCGGCCGCGTTCGTCATGGCCGAGTTCCTGGAGGTGCCGTACACCACCATCATCGTTGCCGCCGCGATTCCCGCCTTCCTCTACTTCGCCACCATTTATTTCATGGTGCATCTGGAGGCCGACAAGCACGACATCGGCAGCATTCCGAAGGAACAATTGCCGCGCGTCGGCGAAGTGCTGGCCGGCGGCTGGCATCTGCTGATCGCGTTGTTCGTGCTCGTCTACTTCCTGCTCGTCGGTTATACGCCGATGAAGTCGGCGATCTGGGGCATCGGCACGCTGTTCGCGCTGAGTTTTATCAACAAAGGTACCCGGATGAGTCCGGTCGATTTGTTGGCGGCCCTGGAGGCCGGCATCCGCGCCACCGTGCCCGTCACCATCGCCTGCGCCTGCGCCGGCATCATCATCGGCTCTGTGTTTGTGTCCGGCCTCGGCCTCAAATTCACGCAGTCGGTGATCGAGCTGTCGCACGGCAATCTGCTGGTGTTGCTGGCGTTGACCGGCGTGTCGGCAATCGTCCTCGGGATGGGCATAACGACCACGGCCGTCTATATCACGGTCGCTGCGCTGATCGTGCCGGCGCTCATCAAGAGCGGCATCGTGCCGATTGCCGCGCACATGTTTGCCTTCTATTTCGGCGTCGTCTCGGCCATAACGCCGCCGGTGGCGCTGGCCTCTTTCGCCGCCGCCGCGATCGCCAAGACGCCACCGATGGCGACGGCCGTCGAATCGACCCGCATCGGCATCGCGAAATATATCGTTCCACTTGTTTTCGTCTACGATCCGTCCCTGTTGTTTGTCGGTCCCCTGTGGCTGACGGCGGTGTCGACGGCACTCGCCATGGCCGGGCTTTGGGTTCTTTCAATCGGCCTTGAGGGATGGTACCGGGGCTCGATCAACGCCCTGCAAAGACTGGCCGCATTGGTTGCGGCGATCCTGATCCTGCTGCCTCCGCTTGACCGGATTGGCGGTTTGCCGGGCTACGTCGCAGACGCCACCGGCCTCGTGCTGGCCGCCATCGTCCTGGCCCCGCGGATCATCAAGGCGCTTGCAGGACAGGTGGAAAGGCAGGCCGCATGAGCAAATTCTTTCTCGGCAAGCCGCTGCACTGGCTGGTGCTGGTCGTCATCGCTGCGGGTCTTTGGTATGTGGGCGATCTGCGATCGCATGTCGTCCATTTTAATGCATTTGTTCTGGCGCTGCTTGTGATCAGCGCGGGGTGCGTGTTGATTGTTCTTTACGGTTCCGGTCATGCTGAGCGCGTCACGCGCGATGAACTCGTGCCCGACGAAACCGAGCTGCGCCAGGACGCCGCCGCCAATAGGGAGATCGCGGCAGAATAGGCGCGCCGCCCTTACGGCTGATTGTTCCAGAAATTCAGCGCCGCCGAAGACGCGGCGCCGCCGACCACGCAAGGGATGCCGAGCGCGACCTGACCGGCGACGGCGGCGGCGATGCAACCGCCCGCGATCACGCTCTGCCCGATATAGCCCCACCACGAGACGTTGCGTTTGTAGGCCGGGCCCTTGCGCTTGAACTCCTCGATCGCAGCCAGCGCCTCCTTGTGGATGCTGGCGGTGTCGACGGTATCTGCCGCCTCCACGACTTCCTTGAGCACGGCCACGGTCGTTTCCGGCTGGTTGGGTGCCTTGATCGAAGCCTTGAGCATGGCGCGCAACGCCTCATCATGCGTGGCGTTGCGGGCCAGCGTGTATTTGGCCATGTTGCCGATAGTGAGCCGTTCGACGTCGTCGTGGTCACGCGACCACGGCAGCAGCGCGATCATGTGCATGATCGGCCTGTAGCTGCCGGTGCCGAAATAATATCCCCACAGCAGGTCGAGCACTTCCGGGCTGGGCTCGAGCACGACCTTTTGCGGCGGCTGCTCGAGCTGCAAATGCTCGCGCAGCCGGTCGAGCGTGGTCGGGGCGGGCGGCACGGTGAATTGCGCGAGCGTCGCCGTTTTCCCGGCGAGGTATTTTTCGCCCATTACGTTGTAGCGTGGCATGCGGGACTCCGACCAACGCATGAGCTGCTTCCAGTCGGGCAGGCCGGAATAGGCGATCGCCCGCACGATGATCCAGCGATCCTGCTTGCGCATGGTCATCGTCTTGGAAATGAGCTGGTAGGCTTTGTCCGAATTGGCGGCGATCACGCCGGCGAGGAAGCCGACATAGACGCCGCAGCGCTCGGGATCGTTGAAGGCGCCGAAGCGGCTCAAGGCGCGCATGGCCGCCGGCACGCCATTCCGGTCGGGCTTGGCGCGATAGCTGCTGATCCAGCTTGTTACGCTCCCGGTCGAGGCAAGGTCCGCCGGCCGCAACGTCGCGGCCGCGGCGGGCGAAACGGTGAGCAACGCGAACACCCCGGCAAGCAGCCAGCGCATGTCCCCTCCGCGTTTCCCCAGAACCCGGCCTCGACTCGATCAAGGGCTCAAGACTTTTTCATGGGCGCCCGTTGGCAAAGTCGTGGCGGAAAGATTGCGCCCGCCTGTATCAAAATGGGAAAGCCATTGACGAGAGCCGCCGGCTGCGGGCATTTGCTCGCTGAATGAGCGACGACATTCCCTTTGACAAGTCACTCGACCTGGCCCCCGCCACCGTGGACGAGGCGCTGCCTGGCGTGCGCCGGGTCATGGCGAACAATCCCGGCCCGTTCACCTTCAAGGGCACCATCAGCTACATCGTCGGCCGCGGCCAAGTCGCCATCGTCGATCCCGGCCCCGACGACCCGGGCCATACGGCTGCGCTGCTCGACGCCGTGCGCGACGAAACGGTGACCCACATTTTCGTCACCCACACCCATCGCGATCATTCCCCGGCGGTGCCGGCGGTGAAGGCGGCGACCGGCGCCACCGTCTACGCCGAAGGCCCGCACCGCGCCGCGCGGCCCTTGCATATCGGCGAGCACAACCCGCTCGATGCCAGCGCCGACCGCGACTTCAAGCCCGACGTCAGGCTCAAGGACGGCGAGGTGGTGGAAGGCAACGGCTGGACCATCGAAGCGGTGGCCACCCCCGGCCATACCGCCAACCACATGGCCTATGCGCTCAAGGAGAAGAACCTCTTGTTCGCCGGCGACCATGTCATGGCTTGGGCGACCTCGATCGTGGCGCCGCCGGACGGCGCCATGAGCGACTACATGGCCTCGCTGCAAAAGCTCGCCAAACGCAACGAGGCGATCTATCTGCCCGGCCACGGGCCGGCGATCACCGACGCGCCGCGCTTCGTCAACTATTACATCCTGCACCGCAAGGCGCGCGAGGCCTCGATCCTGCACCGGCTGGCGAAAGGCGAAACCGACATCCCCACCATCGTGCGCGCGATCTATATCGGCATCGACCCGCGCCTAACCGGCGCCGCCGGCCTGTCGGTGCTGGCGCATCTCGAAGACCTGGTAGTGCGCGGCTTGGTGGAGACCGACGGCACGCCTGCGATCGACGGCGTCTACCGCCTGGCGGGCCGCTTGGAAGGCTGAGGTTTTTTCTTCGGCTCGTTTTTCGGCTCGGGCGGCGGCGGCCGCGTCATCGCGTCGCTCATAGCGTCGTCGATGTCGGCAAGCAGGGCAGCGACGCGCTTGGCGTTGGTGCCGAAATCGTGCGCGCCGTAGCGTGACGCTGAGCGCACGTCGATGCGCGAGCCGCGGCCGACGGCGCGCACGCGCACCACGACGTCGTCGCGGAAGCCCATGATCAGGGTGCGCGCCACCGCCTCGATCACGCCGTCGCGGCGGGTTGCCGGCGGTACGGCGTCGACGATGTGCCAATAGCGCTTGGTGACGATGGCGAGCGCAATCCGGTAGGCGGTCGCGGCTGGCGCGTCATAGTCCAGCGGATCGAGGTCGGGGTAAGCCTTGCGTTGCGACGCGGCAGTCTGTGCGCCGGGGTAGGCGCTGCTGCCGCGCGGCCGTAGCCGCGCCAGCACCGCGAAGCGCGGCGGATTGCCGGGATCGGTGGTGATGTCGGTAATTTGCGGCAGCTTGCTGGCGCGATAAGCCAGAAATCCGGGATAGGCGAGCAGCGTCAGGCTGAGCAGCAGCCCGGCGATCGCGCGCCCGAGCCCGGCCAGCCCCTGCCGCCAGATCACGACAAAGCCACCGAACGCCAGCAGGATGGCGAGGCCGGCGAAAATCAAGGCAGCCGCGAAGGTGGCGAGCGCTGGAACGATCTCCAGGATGCCGGAACGCACGATGATGATGGAAAACACCGCCGCCGCCAGCGCGAACCATGCCAGCCGCCCTGACCATAGCGCCAGCCGCGACATCGGCACGTCGAAAACCGGGCCTCGCGCCATTCCCCTCATGCCGTGCACACTTTCTTCAGGGCCGACCATTGGCGCGCGTCAGAAAACCCTATGCCGCCACTCGCCGCCACGCTTTGCCCTGCGCCGATCATGGCCTAGGGATAATGGCTGGCGGGCGCGGGGGCAATAAAGTTCTGATATCCATTGTGTTTTTAGGGACACAGGCGCAACCGTTCCTTAACTGAACTTGACTAAGTTCTAATCGGCCCGACTGCTTTGATGGCGGTTACAATGGCAACGCGCGTAACAGATCGCTGGCTCTGGCGTGATTTGCGGCTGGTCTATGTGCTGCTTGTTTGGGCTGCCTTCGGCTTTAGCTTCTTCTACTTTTTCAGCGGCGACATTTTCGGCGGCGGAATCTTCAGCGGCGACATCACGCTGCGGGGCAACGCGCCCGCCCAGCCGCAGCGGTCGCAAGCGCAAAGCGACGACGAAATCTACACCGGCTCGATCATTGTCGTGCCGCCGCGCGGCGATCAATGCTGGCAGATGATGCTCGACAATCGCACCGGAAGAATGTGGGAGAACGGTTACGTCAACTGCTACACCGCAGTCCGTCAGCTCGCAGAGACCAAACGCAGTGGGGCGATCAGCTCCATTCGGATTCAATCGATCAGCGATGCGTTCCGCGGCGACGGCAAGTGAGGGAGCGTCGTTGCGGGCCGGCTTTCGGTTCGAGAAGTCCGGCATGTCGGCCTTGGGTTAAAATAAGTACGCGCATTCTTCACTGAATTAACGCGCCGGCAAACTCAGCCTATTGATAGGGAATTTGATAGATCGTCACCTTGTCGGCGACGCCGCGCAAGGCGGAATGTTGTGAGTTCAGCGCCAGCCTGGATGCTTCCAGCATTTTGGAAACCAGCGGATTGTCCACCACCGGTTTGGTCACCAGGATCGCTTGCGAGTCCGCAAGCCCCTGCACGCGGGCCGCGATATTGACGGTCTGCCCGAAATAATCGAGCCGGTCGTTGAGGGTGACCGCCAAGCACGGCCCCTCGTGAATGCCGATCTTGATCAGCAGGTCGTCTTTGATAACGCGCACCGATTCACGCATGCGCAGCGCCGCGGCTAGCGCGCGGTCCGGCGTCGGAAAAGTCGCCATCACCGCATCGCCGATGGTCTTGACCACAGCTCCCGCCTCGGCGGCGACGATCTCGTTGAGCGCGCGGAAATGCGCGCGCACCAACTCGTAGGCGGCGATATCCCCGACGCGGTCGTAGAGCTCGGTCGAACCTTTCAGATCGGTGAATAGAAAGGTCAGACTGGTGAGCTTCAACCCCTGATCGACGTCGAGCGTATCGGTGCGATAGATGTCGCGGAAAATCTGGTTGGTCAAAAGCCGCTTGGCGGTGAGGTACGGCTTTCGCTTGGCGAGCAGGTCGTGCAGCGTGACATCGGCGATCCAAACCGAAGGCAGCGTGCGCAGGTCGGTGCGGTTTTCAAGCGATAGTCTTAAGGGGCCGGGCTGCATCTCGGTGGTGACGGTCGGCGCCTGCACCTTGTTATAGATCAGCGTGAGACTTTGCCGCTCCTTGGTGGGCTCGCCCTTAACGTCGATGAAGTGCGCGGCATGGGTGACCGGCTCGAACACGATCAGAAACCGCTCGGGCATTTGCAGCGACATCTGCGCCTTTTGTTCGGCCGGTAATTCCATTGAGTCGATGGTGATCTCTTCCATCATCTCCTCGAAGCCGGCTTCGGGCAGATTGACCCCGTTGCCCCAGAAAATCTGCCGGAAGTATTCCCAGACCGGCAGCGAATGGGGATCGTGGGCGGCGATGCGTCGCACGCGCGGATTGACCGTGAACGCGACCTCGACCATTTCGTCGAGCGTCGGCTCGTAACCGGTGGCACAGAGCGCGCAATCATAGGCCTCGCTATGCACGGACTTGAGCGTTTGGGCGGCATCGAGCACGCCGCCACAGCCCGGGCACAGCACGTTCCAGGTCAAATCGAAAATGCCCAGCCGCGCGGCGTGCAGAAATCCACCGATGACCTTCTCCTCGTCGAGCCCATGCCGTGCGGCGAACGACAGCACGTTGACGCGGCACAATTGCCGGTCACTGCCGTCGGCAATCAGTGCTTCGATGGCGGCCACGACCTTGGGATCGGCCGACTTGCGCAGGGCGCCGAAAAGGGTCTCGGTGTCGGTCACGCGGCAAATCTACGCCAAAATCGGTCGCGGGTCAGCGGAATCGTCCGTCGCTGCCGTCAAACCGGCGTGAATGGCAGCAGTTTTTCGGGCCGCTCGATAACTGCCGCGCGTTTCGGCGGAGGCCTAGATGACATCGCGGGTTTTCGAGCGCTAAGATAGTGGCATTAGACGGGGATTGTGACAGGGAGTGGTGCCATGAGAATAATACATCCTGCGATTATTGTCGTATTCGTTGTGGCTATGCTGTTGCTTGTGCCGATGGGTCCGGTGGCGAATGCCGGCGGCGGCGGCTTCGGTGCGCATTCGTCCCATTCGTCTCATTTTTTATCCGGCCCTGGTCTTTTTTCCGGCCCGGGTCTTTCCAGGCATCTTAATCAAGGGCGCCCGCGCGGCAATTTTTCTCAGTGGCCGCTGTTTGGCGGCTATTACGCGGTGCCGCACTACGCGTCCGACAACGTCATCACTTACGCGGCGCCTGAGCGAGTCGTGTACGTGGCAGTGCCGCCGCGTGCGCTCACCTGCAAGCGCAGCGTGCAGGCGGTGACGGTGCCGGCGGAGCTTGGCGGGACGCGGGAGATCACGATCACGCGCTGTTAGACTATTCCGCCGCTTCCGCGCTCGGCAGCCGGTAGTCCTTGAACTGCTGGCGCAGTGTGATCTTCTGGATTTTGCCGGTCGCCGTGTGCGGGATCTCGTCGACGAACGCCACGTCGTCCGGCAGCCACCATTTGGCGATCTTACCCTGCATGAAGCCGAGGATTTCTTCCTTGGTCGCGCTCTCGCCTTTTTTCAGCACGATCACCAACAGCGGCCGCTCGTCCCATTTCGGGTGTTTGATGCCGATGGCCGCGGCTTCCGCCACTTTCGGATGGCCGACCGCCAGGTTCTCCAGATCGATGGTGGAAATCCATTCGCCGCCCGACTTGATCACGTCCTTGGCGCGGTCGGTGATCTGCATGTAGCCGTACTGGTCGATGGTTGCCACGTCGCCGGTATCGAACCAGCCGTCCGGCTCGAACACTGGATCGTTGTCGACCTTGTAGTAGGCTTTCGCCACCGCCGGCCCGCGCACCTTCAGCCGGCCGAAGGTCTTGCCGTCCCAGGGAAGTTCGTTGCCTGCGTCGTCGGTGATCTTCATTTCGACCCCGAACGGCGGATGGCCGGCCTTCTGCTGCACGTCGAGCCGCGCCTCGCCGGTGAGGCCGGCATATTCCGGCTTCATGGTGCAGAGCGAGCCGAGCGGGCTCATCTCGGTCATGCCCCAGGCGTGCACCACCTCGACGCCGTAGACCTCCTCGAAGGTCTTGGCCATGGCGCGCGGGCAGGCCGAGCCGCCGATCACCACGCGCTTGAGATAGGGCAGCTTGCCGCCGGTCTTCTCCAGGTCGTGCAGCAGCATCAGCCATACCGTCGGCACCGCGGCGGTGAAGGTGACCTTGTAGGTGTTGAGCAATTCGTAGATCGAAGCGCCATCCATCTTGGCGCCCGGCATCACCAGCGTGGCGCCGACCATAGGCGCGGAGAAGGCGAGCGACCAGCCATTGGCGTGGAACAACGGCACCACCGGCAGCACCACGTCGCGCGAACTGATGCCCTTGGAATCCGGCAGCGCCGCCATGAAGGCGTGCAGCAGGTTGGAGCGGTGCGAGTAGAGCACGCCCTTGGGATGGCCGGTGGTGCCGGAGGTGTAGCACATGCCGGCTGCGGTGTTCTCGTCGAATGTGCGCCATCGGAAATTGCCGTCCTCGCCGCCGATCCAATCTTCGTAGGCGACCGCGTTCTTCAACGTGGTCTGCGGCATATGCGCGGCATCGGTAAGGATGACGTAGCGCTCGATGGTGGCGAGCTTGTCGGCGATCTTCTCCAGGATCGGCAAGAAGGTTAGATCGGTGATTATCACGCGGTCTTCGGCGTCATTGACGATCCAAGCGATCTGCTCGGCGAACAAGCGCGGATTGACGGTATGGTAGATGGCGCCGATGCCGAGGATGCCGTACCAGGCCTCCAGGTGCCGCCAGGTGTTCCAGGCCAGCGTCGCCACCCGGTCGCCGAGCTTGATGCCGTCCTTCTCCAGCCGCTGTGCCACCTTCAAGGCACGGGTGCGAATCTCGGCGTAATTGGTCTCGTGCATCGGACCTTCGATCGAACGCGTGATGATCTTGCGCCCGCCGTGATAGGTGGCGGCATGGTCTATGATGCGATGGCACAAGAGCGGCCAATCCTGCATCAGCCCGAGCATGGCATTTCCCCTCTAGAATTCAGGGCCTGTTCGCCCTTTTGGACCGGCCCCTCAGCCAGTCGGGCACTTTTGGTTGCGCATGATCTTATCCGAAAACCGGTACCCATCCCCGATCATGTCGAGGGCAAGCTTTTCGGGATTATGCGCTAGGTTAGCGAGCGCGTCGCCCGGTGCAAGCGCGCATCCCAGACCCCGGAAATGCCGCAATCCTCGCCCGACATCGCCGCCATGAGGCTGCCGATCGCGATTCTTGTGCTTGCGGGCCTGGGTTGCGGCATGGCCGCCGCTGAGTCGGTCCCGCTGCTGCGCCCCCGGCCGGCGATCTGGGCCGAGCCGCATTCCTTTGCCGAGGCGATCGCGGGCCTTGAATTCGATTCCGCCGCCGTCACCGCCGAGCCGACGCCTTGCGATGAGCGGATCGCTAGCCTGGCCGAGATTGAGCCGATGCCATGGCTGATTGGGCCGGGCGAATGCGGCGGCCGCGACATGATCGCGCTCGATGCCGTGCTGCTCGCCGACAAGACCCGCATCGAAATCGAGCCGCGGGCCGTGCTGCGCTGCGCCATGGCGGAATCCATTGCGGGCTGGCTGCGCGAGGAGGTGGCGCCACGCGCCGCCAAGCTCGGCAGCGCGCTGCGCTCAATCGAAAACTATGACTCCTACGAATGCCGTAGCCGCAATCGGGTGTTCGGCGCCAAGCTCTCCGAGCACGGCAAGGGCAACGCGCTTGACGTGCGCGCCTTCCATCTCGCCGACGGCCGCCGCATCGCGCTGACCGACGTGAATGTCGACAAGCCGTTGCGCGAAGCCTTGCGCGATGGCACCTGCCGCCGTTTCACCACCGTGCTCGGTCCCGGCGCCGATGCCCACCACAATAGCCACGTTCATCTCGATATCCTGGAGCGCAGCCGCGGCTATCGCGTCTGCCAGTGGGAGGTGCGCGAACCCCCGAAAATTCCGCTGCCGCGGCCGCGCCCGGCTTTGGCCGACGCGCATTAATCATTCCGGATAACTCTCAGTCTTGGTCCATTGTTCGTCCACATATCCGGGCTAACTCTGGGCCATGACTATCCGCCCATCTGACAGCATTGTTGGCGGCTCGCCGCGGCCTGCGGCCCGGGGTATGACCCGCCGCGGCCTCATCAAGGCCGGGCTGGGACTTGCAGGTATTGCCGGCGTAATGATGATGCCAAGCACCACCGCCTATGCTGCCATCGAGGCCGCCCACGACCTCGTCGTCACGGACTACACTCTCCAGCCGCCGGGCTGGCCGGCGGGCCAGCGCCTGACCATCACCGTGATCGCCGACCTGCATGCCGGCGGGCCCAATATGGGCATCGCGCGGGTGCGCCAGGTGGTCGATGCCGGCAACGCCCTTGGCAGCGACATCGTCGTCGTGCTGGGCAACTATTTCGCCAGCCACCACTTCGTCACCGAGGTGGTGCCGAACGCCGCCTGGGCGGCGGAACTGGCGCGTCTCACCGCCCCACTCGGCGTCTATTGCATCCTCGGCAATCATGATTGGTGGTACGGTATCGATGGCGTGCGCGAAGCCTTGGCGGCGGTGCGCCTGCCGGTCATGGAGAACGACGCTGACTTGCTCGGCGAGAAAGGGCGCCGCGTCTGGCTGGCCGGCCTCGGCGATCAACTTGCCTATATCATCGCGCCCGGTGAATTCGCTGGCGTCGATGGTCTGCCCGGCACGCTCCGCCAGGTCACCACGGACGATCCGGTCATCCTGCTGGCGCACGAGCCCGACATTTTCACGGCTGTGCCCGAGCGTGTCCCGCTGACCATCGCCGGCCATACTCATGGCGGCCAGATTCGCCTGCCGCTGGTGCCGCCGTTCTGGGCGCCGTCTGAATATGGCGAGCGTTTCGCCTATGGCCACATCGTGGAGCACGGCCGCCACATGATCGTCTCGGGCGGGCTCGGCTGCAGCAAGGTGCCGCTGCGACTCGGCGTGCCGCCCGAAATTGTCCGCATCGAATTGTCCACCTGAGCGGGCCGCCTAGCGCATGATCCCAAAAAGCTCGTCCTCGGTTTGATCGGGGATGGGCACCGGTTTTCGGAAACGATCATGCGCCACTGAAAAGACCATAAAGCAAAAACGGCGCCGGTTCCGGCGCCGCCTGCGTCAATGCTTGCGCGCTTGAATTCAGGGAGCGAAGTTGCCACCATTGGCGGCTGCCATTTGCCGCGGATTGAACGGCGAATCTCCCTGACCCGGCGCCAGCACGACCACCACCGTGCCCCGCTTCACCCGCTTGTAAAGGTCGATGACGTCCTCATTGGTCATGCGGATGCAGCCCGACGAAATCGCCTGCCCGATATAATCGGGCTGGTTGGTGCCGTGGATGCGATAGAGGGTGTCTTTCTTGTCCTCGTAGAGATACATGGCGCGCGCGCCCATCGGATTTTCCGCGCCGGGGCCGACATAATTCGGCACGCCGTCCAGGCGCTGCTTGATCTCGGCGGTCGGCGTCCACGACGGCCATTCCTGCATGCGGCCGACTTTCGCCACGCCCGACCACGCCAGCGCTTCCTCGCCGACGGTAACGCCGTAACGGATCGCCTTGCCGCCCGGCAGCACGTAGTAAAGGAAGCGCGCGTCGGAATCGACCACGATCGTTCCGGGCTGCTCTTTGCGGTGATAGGTGACGATGTGCCGCTTATAGGGATCGGGGATCGATGACTCTTCATAAGGCGCCGCCGCCAGCAACTTCTTGTCGCGCGACGTGAGATTGGCCGTTGACGCCGGCTCGAGCGTGGACTGCATGCAGCCGCCAAGCACCAGGCCGGCGCCGAACAGGACCAGCAAGAACCCCCTTGTCGCCATTTTCTTCCTCTTTTGCCGCAGCCCCCGCGAGCCTCCGACTGGAATCCCCGAAGGCCGCAATTAACCGAAAAACCCGCGCTAAAGCCACGATTTCCACCTTTTGACGGGCCCTTCCTGTGGACCTGTTGCAAGAATGCCGCATACGCCCTTTCGCCGGTCCGAGTCCCCCTGGCCAGGCCGCCATCCGGCCGAACTTGCCCGCCAGTCGCTAACGAAGGGTTTATCTTAACAAACCATATAGGCGGGCCCGCCGCGTGCCGGCCCTCGGCAAAAATCGGCAACAAAATGTCAAGACTGCATACGAAAACGTGCGCAATTCCGCCCCAGTTGACGACCAGATAGCCGGGCCTTGATAGCTCAAGGACGGATCGGAGACTGAGACAATGCAAGCGACCAAGGCAACGGAGCAGAGCCAAGACTCCCGCGGCCACTATACCAAGATCGACAACCGCTACGGCAAGATCGGCATTTCGGCGGTCGCTGCCGCCATCCGCCATCGAAGCCAGCAGCCGATCCGGCAAGAGACGCGCCAGACCCCATACGACGACAGCGACTGACGCGGCCGCCGGCCGCGCTGTCCGCTAAGGCCTTTGCATCTCCACCGCTACGGTAACGCGCGCCGCGCTAAAGCGGCCGCGGGCGGGCATTTATTGGCTTGCGAAAGCCTGCTTGATCGGGTCATGAGAGACGGCCCGCTTGGCTCGCATGACGGTGAATGCATGCTCTCGGTCTACGTTCCGCACGGCACATCGCTTGAGCGTGTGACGGCCGAATCCGGCGCGCCGCCGGATGCGACGGTTTGGATCGACCTGGTCTCGCCGACCATGAAGGAAGACAAGCTGATCGAGCGCATGCTCGGCATCGCGGTGCCGACGCGCGAAGAAATGCAGGAGATCGAAGTCTCCAGCCGGCTCTATGTCGAGAACGGCGCGCGCTACATGACCGCGACGCTGATGTGCCATTCGGACACGGCGCCGCGGACCACGCCGGTGACGTTCATCCTGGCCTCACAGCGCCTGGTCACCGTGCGCTACGACGATCCGCGCCCGTTCGCCATTGTCGAGCACAAATTGGCCCGGGCTTGCCCGCCAAAGGTCTCCGGCGCGAGCGTGCTGATGGATCTGCTCGACGCCGTGATCGATCGCGCCGCCGATATCCAGGAGCGCATCGGTGCCGAGGTCGACCAGATCTCGCATACGATCTTCGAGCCGGACGAGAAGATGGAGCCGCCGTCCTATAACGACGTGCTCAAGGCGCTCGGCCGCAAGGGCGACCTGACGTCGAAAGTGCGCGAGAGCCTGGTGTCGATCGGACGCCTGCTGCTGTTCCTGGCTAACGAGTCGGAGGGCATGAAGTGGCCCAAGGACACGCGCACACAATTGCAATCGATGCAGCGCGACGTCGTCTCCCTGACCGACCACGCCAGCTATCTGACCAACAAGATCACCTTCCTGCTCGACGCCATGCTGGGCGTGGTCAACCTCCAGCAGAATGCCATCATCAAGATTTTCTCGGTGGCGGCGGTGGTGCTGATGCCGCCGACGCTTGTGGCGTCGATCTACGGCATGAACTTCAAGCACATGCCGGAGCTCGACTGGCCGTTCGGCTATCCGCTGGCCATCGTTGTGATGGTGCTCGCCGCGGTGCTGCCCTACATGTATTTCAAGTGGCGGAAGTGGCTGTGAGACGAGGGCGCAACCCGGCCCATTAAGGTGTGCCCCCGAAAAGCGTGCGCAACAGCCCGACAATGACGGCTGCGGCCACCAGCAGAATCATAATCGGCAGCAGGAAAATGAACGCGGCAAAGAAGAGGACGAAGAAAACCGCCGCCAGCATGGCTGCGATCAGGATCATCAGAATGGCCCCGAACGATCCCGGCTTCGCGACATAAACGCGTTCCGTGCCGTGCGTGTCGACGAAAACCCGCACGCGCGGCGCGTCGCGCCCCGGTCGTCCAGTCTGCTCGTACGGCGGAATGATTTCCGGCTCTGAACGCGGCTTTTCACTGTCCGGCATGTCCTGCGCCTCTCGGTGGTTTGCGGCAGACTATCATGCTGGACGCTCCAGCGAGCCCGCGAAGGGCCGTGCGCGGGCGCCTCGATCGCGAAAGCCTCTTGACAATATTCCTAAGGTATATATTCCTAGCCACATCCCGCCCCAAACGAGGGGTGTCAGTACAGCATCCTCAGATGCGGGGCGGGGAGCGGTGGCCGGGGAATTCCTTTGCATCGGAGATGCGGTGCAAAGTCCCGGCGGTCCAAGCCGCAGACGTCCCGGCGCGCCAGCCGCGCGCCACGGGCCCCCGTGATGGCGGACCGGCAGCCGGTCACAGGCTTTGCCGGACCCGACCTGGGTCCAGAGCGGTGGTTAGGCGGCCTCGCAATCCGAAAGGAGAGCTGGGGTTGCCTGAAAGGTAAGACCACCGGGGGCGATGCGGAGCAAGCCTATAAACACCGCGCACGGGACGCCTTGGGACTGGGCGGACTTGCGGCTTGTCGCGCCGTCGCTCGAAAGAGCGAAGGCGGACAAATGGACTTCGACACGCCTCGATGTCGCGAGGCGTCGAGGCCCGCGGGTCCTCCGGGACCCTTGGCGTCCCGCGCGCCCTCGGTTCTTCGAGGGTGGGCGGAATAAAGATTGAAGAGGGCCTGCCCGGGGCCGACCAAAAAATACGGGCGATGACGCACGCCGAAAATTCAGACCTCATCCTGAGGAGCCCGCCGAAGCTTTAGCGAAGGCGGGCGTCTCGAAGGATGGGGGAAACCACCGGACCTCATGGTTCGAGTTGCGCCGCTTCGCGGCGCTCCTCACCATGAGGATCAAACATGCTGCCCGCCGTTGATGTGGATCTCGGCGCCGTTCACATATGACGATGTGTCCGTGCACAGCACATAGATGATCTTGGCCACCTCGTCGGGCGTGCCCAGCCGTTGCAGCGGAATCTGCTCGACGATCTTGTCCGTGCCGGGCGACAGTATGGCGGTGTCGATCTCGCCCGGCGCGATCGCATTGACGCGGATGCCGAGCCGGCCGAAGTCGAAGGCCATTTCGCGCGTCAGCGAGGCAAGCGCCGCTTTCGAGGTCGCATAGGCCGAGCCCGCGAACGGGTGCACGCGCGAACCGGCAATCGAGGTGACGTTCACGATCGAGCCCTTGGCGCTTTTAAGCTGATCCACCAGCCCCCGCGCCAGCATGATCGGCCCGAAGAAGTTGACCTGGAACACCTGGTGCCAGACCTCGCTGGCGGTATCGAGCGTGCCCATGCGCTTGCCGCCTTCAGCCTTGGGCGAGATCGCGGCATTGTTGACCAGCGCGTGCAGCTCGTTGCTTTCCAGCCGGTTCTTGATCTCCTCGATGGCTTCGACGGTGTTGGCTTCGTCGGCGAGATCGACCTGGATGTGGTCCTCGGGTCCTGCTTCCCACGGGCAATTCTCCGGGAACGGGTGGCGCGAGCAAGTGATCACCCGCCAGCCGGCGGCCGAGAAGCGCTTGACGGTCGCGTGCCCGATGCCGCGGCTCGCTCCCGTTAGGAGCAGGGTGCGGCGCGGCTGGTTCGATTGCGAGGTCGGCATGGCGTCTTTTGAATCTTTCTCGACTGCGCGCGGGCGTGATCGCGCAATGCTAGCTCACGGAAAAAGCCGCGTCTTGCTCCAGGGCGCGCCCGGCTGCGGCCGCTTGAATTCGATGCGGTCGTGCAGGCGAAACGGCCGCTCCTGCCAGAATTCGATGGCCAGCGGTACGATCCGGTAGCCGGACCAGTAAGGGGGCCGCGGCACCTCGGCGGCGGCATATTTGGCGGCGTAGCGCGCGACCGCTTGCTCAAAGGTGGGCCGGCTTTCCAGTGGCGATGACTGCTTGCTCGCCCAGGCGCCGATCTGCGCCTGTTTGGGCCGGCTGGCAAAATAGGCATCGGCTTCGGCGTCGCTGACGTGCTCCACCGGTCCGCGCACGCGCACCTGCCGGTTGGTCGATTTCCAATGGAAAACCAGCGCCGCCGCAGGGTGAACGGTGAGCTCACGGCCCTTTGGGCTGTCGATGTTGGTGTAGAAGACAAAGCCCCGTTCGTCGGCGCCCTTCAGCAATACCATCCGGGCATTCGGCAGCCCGTCGGCGTCTACCGTCGCCAGCGTCATGGCGGTGGGATCGCGCGGTTCCGCGGTGGTGGCGTTCTCCAGCCAGGCGGCAAACAGCCGCAATGGGTCGGTGGCGGCGGCAAAATCACCACTTGTTAACCAACTCGGGTGTTCAATCGGCACCGTATCGGACATTTCTCGGAGCGCCGCGTGGCCGCTGGAATGGCTTATCGTTCCCGTCCTTATAGTGGATGTGCGCCTTCGCGCCTATGGCGCGGCCCGGCGGCAATGGCGGTGCTGATTTTGGCGCTGGCCGGCGGCGGCTGCAGCGTCTCCTACCAGTTCGATTCCTTCTTTGGCGGCAACAAGAGCGACACCACCGCCTCGATCACGCCGCCTCCTGGCGCCAAGGCCGAGAGCAAGCTGCCGCCCGACGGCGATCTCGTATACGCTCGTGCCGCCGCCAGCGAGGTGCTTCGGCGCGGCAAGAAGGACACCAGCTTGCCGTGGGAAAATCCGCGCAGCGGCGCGCGCGGCACCGTCACGCCGATCGCCTCCGCCTACACCCAGGACGGCCGCACCTGCCGGGATTTTCTGGCAAGCTATGTCAACGGCGACGCGGAGGCCTGGCTGCAGGGAGAGGCCTGCAAGCAGGGCAAGGATTCTTGGGAAGTGCGCAGCCTCAAGCCCTGGAAACGCTCCTGAACGTCCGCATCTAGCCCGTCGCGCGTTGCATCCGGGCTGCTTGGACCCCACATTTAAGCTTCGAGTCGCCGGCGTTCGGCCGGTGGGCAGGGGAATTTTACGGAGACCTAAAGGATGCGCGACCCCTACCAGGTTCTGGGGGTATCGAAGGGTGCGAGCGAGGCCGAGATCAAGAGCGCCTTCCGGCGGCAAGCCAAGAAGCTGCATCCCGACGCCAACAAGCACGATCCCAAGGCCGCCTCGCGCTTCGCCGAGCTCAACGCCGCCTACGAGATCGTCGGCGACGATGAAAAGCGCAAGGCCTTTGACCGCGGCGAGATCGACGCCGAAGGCAAGCCACGTTTCCAAAGCTTCGAGGGTTTCGGCGCGCAGCCCGGTGGCGGCTTCCGTTCCGGTCCCGGCGGTGCCCATTTCGAGAGCTTCAGCTTCGGTCCCGACGGCTTCCAGCGCACGGGCGGCGCTGGCGGGTACCGTGGCGGCGGCTTCGAGGATATTTTGCGCGACATGTTCGGCGGCGCAGCGCGCAGCGCGCACGGCCGCGGCGCGCAGTTCGAGCCGGAGAATTTCGGCGCGCCCGCGACCGGCCAGGATCTGCACGCCTCGCTCACCATCGACCTGCTGGCCGCCGCCAAGGGCAGCAAGGCGCGCGTGCATCTGCCCACGGGAAAAGACGTTGAAGTCAAGATTCCCGCCGGCATCCTGAGCGGGCAGCAGATCAGGCTCAAAGGCCAGGGCTGGCCGAGCGCCAGCGGCAAGGCGGGCGATGCGCTGATCACGGTCAATGTCGCGCCGCATCCGCTGTTCAAGCCGGATGGCTCTGATCTCAGGCTTGACCTGCCGATCACACTCTACGAGGCGACGCTCGGCAGCAAAGTGCGGGTGCCGACGCTCGACGGCGCGGTGGAGCTGGCGATCCCCGCCGGCACCAGTTCGGGCCGCACTTTCCGCCTCAAGGGCAAGGGGCTGAAAGCCAAGAGCGGCGCCGGCGACCTGCTCGCCACCGTGCGCATCGTGCTGCCCGAAGTCTCCGACGAAAAATTCGAGCAGCTGATGAAGACGTGGCGCGACACCAAGCCCTACGACCCGCGCGAGGACATGGAGTGATCAGGACTTGCGTGCGCCGCTCCGGTCCACCTGCTCGTAGATCGTCTTGGTGACCATCTCCAGCCGGTCGCGGTTGTCCGGCCCGCTCACTACATAGCCGGCATTTTGGTCGATCCAGCTGAAGGCCGCAAACTGCTTGCCGGCCTTGAAGCGCAGCGCGCTCTCCGGCTCTGTCGCCTTGGCGCAATAGAGCGTGAAGCGCTCGCCCGACGACCCCTCGTACATGTACAGCGCGGCGGCGCCGCTCGGGCCCGGCAGCAGCCGGCCGCCTACCAGCTTGAGGCCGATCGATTGCAGGTCGGGAATTCGCTGCGCATAGCCGAGCCGCTTGGTCAGCCACGCCGTCATGTGCGCGCGTTCGTTGCCCGGCACTTCGACCGGGTGACGGACCTCGACCACGTAGAGCTTGTGCGCCTCGAGCGCGTCGGCAGTGATCGAGCCGGAGGTCGAGGGGGAGGCTGCCGAGGCGCCACGCGCCATCCAGCCGGCAGCGCCGCCGACAATAAAAGCGGCGATGGCGGCGGCGGCGGCGAGTGCGGCAATCGAACGGCCGGGGCGCGTCTGCCGCATGATCCGGTCGAGCTTGAGCCGCTCCGGCACCGGCTCGCTGGCTACCTCGCCGTAGCGCGCGCGAATGGCTTCGGCTTGCGCCAGCCAAGCGGCGACGATCGCGGCCTCATCGGGATGAGCGGCCAGCCAGGCGGCAACGGCTTTCTTGCGGTCGGCCGGCAATTCGCCGTCGACATAGGCGTGCAGCTCTTCTTCGGTCACGGGTGAATCTTGCGTTGTCATGGGTTCACCTTGTCTTTCATTTCACGCGCCGCAGCGCCAGGCGCCCGCCTTCGAGATAGGTTTTGATCTGGACGCGCGCGCGCGCCAGACGCGACATCACGGTGCCGATCGGCACGCCCTGCACTTCGGCGACCTCGCGATAACTGAGGCCTTCCAACACCACCAGCAGCAGCGCCGTGCGCTGCTCATCCACCAGAAGCGCGAGCGCGCGCTCGATATCGCGGCCGCCCGCTTCGGGACCTGCGAGATCGGGCGCGTCGTGGTCCTCGAGCGGCGCCAGCACCGGCCGGCGCGCTAGCGAGCGCAGCCGGTTGCGGTTGAGGTTGGTCAGGATCGTGTACAGCCAGCTGCGAATCTCCTCGCCCTGGAACAGGTGTTCCGAGCGCAGCGCCCGCACCAGCGTGTCCTGGACCAGATCGTCGGCGATGTCGGCATCGCGCGTCAGCGCGCGCGCATAGCGGCGCAGCGCCGGGATCGCCGCCTCGACCTTCTGCTGGAACGTGGCCAAGCCGATCCTCCTTAATCAACCGCTAGTAAAACCCCTCGAAACCGAACGTATTCCCCAAATCGAATGGAATTAACAGGCCAAACTCGCCGGCTGGTCCGTTTGCTTGATGGCCTAAAGACCCTATGCCATAGGGAAGCAGCCGGCGCTTACCCGGCCAAGCCAGGAAAGTTTATGCCGGAAATCCCGGGTCTAATGCGCGGCAAACGCGGCCTGATCATGGGCGTCGCCAATAATCGTTCGATCGCCTGGGGCATCGCGCGCGCGTGCCGTGACCAGGGCGCCGAGCTTGCCTTCACCTATCAGGGCGACGCTTTGAAGAAGCGGGTCGAGCCGCTGGCCGAGGAGGTGGGCGGGCTGGTGGTCGGTCATTGCGATGTGACCGAACCGGCCAGCATCGATGCGATTTTCGCCGCCGTGCAGACGGCCTGGGGTTCGCTCGATTTTCTGCTGCACGCCATCGCCTTCTCCGACAAGGACCAGCTCGACGGCCGCTATGTGGACACCACCGAGGACAATTTCACCAAGACCATGCTGGTGAGTTGCTACTCATTCACCGCCGTCGCGCAGCGTGCGGAAAAGTTGATGACCAACGGCGGTTCGATGCTGACGCTCACCTATTACGGCGCCGAGAAATGGATGCCGCATTATAACGTCATGGGGCTGGCCAAGGCCGCGCTCGAAGCCTCGGTGCGCTATATGGCCGCCGATCTCGGCATCAAAAATATCCGCGTCAACGCCATTTCATCCGGGCCGATCCGGACATTGGCGGCGGCTGGCATCGGCGACTTCCGCTATATTCTGAAGTGGAACGAGTACAACACGCCGCTGCGGCGCAACGTGACGCTGGATGACGTCGGCAAGACCGGTGTTTATTTCCTCTCCAACATGTCGAGTGGCGTGACCGGGGAAATTCATCACGTCGATGCCGGCTACCACATCGTCGGCATCAAGAACCCTGACGCGCCCGACATCACGCTCGATGACTGAGTGCGGCGATGGCGCCGCCAACCATCTATTACATCCGCCACGGCGAGACCGACTGGAACGTCGAAGGCCGCCTGCAGGGCCACCAGGACATTCCGCTCAACGCACGCGGGCGCGCACAAGGCGCCCATTGCGGCGAGATTCTGCGCGATCTGTTCGCCCGGGAAGGCCGCGATCCCGCAGCGCTCGATTACCAATCGAGCCCGCTTGGGCGCGCGCGACAAACCATGGAACTCGCAAGACTGGCGCTCGGTCTAAAGCCCGATGGCTACCGCATCGAGCCGCGGCTCATCGAAATCTGCTTTGGCGAATGGGAAGGCTTCACCATCGCGCAATTGCGCTCGCGCGATCCCGAGCGAACTGCCATGCGCGAGCACGACAAATGGCATTTCGTGCCGCCCGGCGGGGAGAGCTACGAGATCGTGGCGGGGCACATGCGCGCCTGGTACGAGCGCTTGAGCCAAGACACCGTAGTCGCCGCGCATGGCGGCACCGCGCGCGGGCTGATCGCCATGCTCGGTATCGCCACGCCGGCCGCCGCGCCGTTGCTCGATATTGCGCAAGGCGTAGTCTACGTGTTCGAGGGCGAGCGGCTGACGCGCTACGCATGAACTTGTAGTGCGCCGCAAAATCCGCCTTTTCCCCCGTCGTTAGGCACTTTCTGGGCGCTTATTTGACCGCCGCAAGGGCGCGCGGTACCAAACTCGCACAAAACGGTTTAGCCATGTCGTTCAACACTTTCGGCCATCTTTTCCGCTTCACGAGCTACGGCGAAAGCCACGGGGCGGCGATCGGCTGCGTGGTCGACGGCTGCCCGCCACGCATCCCGCTCACCGTCGAAGACATTCAGCGCGAGCTCGACCGTAGGCGGCCGGGCCAGTCGCGCTTCACGACTCAGCGCCAGGAGCCGGACGCGGTGAAGATCATGTCTGGCGTATTCACCGACGAGAAAACGGGTGAGCAGGTCACCACCGGCACGCCGATCATGCTGATGATCGAGAACGTCGATCAGCGCTCGCGCGATTATTCCGAGATTAAGGACAAATACCGACCAGGCCATGCCGGCTACACTTACGATGTCAAATACGGCATCACCGATTATCGCGGCGGCGGCAGAGCTAGCGCGCGCGAAACCGCGGCGCGGGTAGCGGCCGGCGCCATCGCCCGCAAAATCGTGCCCGGCCTTAACGTGCGTGCCGCGCTGGTGCAGATGGGGCCGCACAAGATCGATCGCGCGCGCTGGGACTGGAATGCGATCGGCAACAACCCGTTTTTCTGCCCGGACGCCAAGCAGGCCAAGTTCTTCGAGGAATATCTCGACGGCGTGCGCAAGGCCGGTTCATCGTGCGGCGCGGTGATCGAGGTGGTAGCGGACGGCGTGCCGGCAGGCCTGGGCGCGCCAGTCTATGCCAAACTCGATGGCGATATCGCCAGTGCGCTCATGGGCATCAACGCGGTCAAGGGCGTTGAAATCGGCGACGGCTTCGCAACGGCGGCCATGAGCGGCGAAGACAATGGCGACGAAATGCGCATGGGCAACGACGGCAAGCCGGTGTTCTTGTCCAATCATGCCGGCGGCATTCTCGGCGGCATCTCCACCGGGCAGCAAATCGTCGCCCGCTTCGCGGTCAAGCCGACCTCGTCGGTCCTGACGCCGCGCAAGACGGTCGATCGCTACGGCCGCGACACCGAAGTGGTGACCAAGGGCCGCCACGACCCTTGCGTCGGCATCCGCGCGGTGCCCATCGGCGAGGCCATGCTGGCATGCGTGCTGGCCGATCACTATCTCATGCATCGCGGCCAGATCGGCGAGGGAACGGCGTGGCCGTTCAAGCTCTGACGCCGGCGAGGTAGGCCCCCGTGCCCAACAGTCACCAACGCGTCGAAATCGCGATCAAGGCCTTCGCCAAGGGCGAAATCGTCGCGGTCACCGACGACGACGATCGCGAGAACGAGGGCGACCTGTTCGTCGCCGCCTCGCTCTGCACGCCGGAAAAGATGGCCTTCATCATCCGGAACACGTCGGGCATCGTCTGCGCGCCGCTCGGCGCGGAACTCGCGCGTCGCCTGCAGCTCGATCTGATGGTGGCGCAGAACCAGGCCCCGCTCGGCACCGCCTTTACCGTTTCAGTCGACGTGCGGCGCGGGCTGACCACCGGCATCTCGGCCGAGGAGCGCTGCAACACCGTGCGCGCGCTCGCCAACGACAACAGCGCCGCCGCCGATTTTGTGCGCCCTGGGCATGTGTTCCCGCTGGTGGCGCGTCAGGGCGGGGTGCTGATGCGCTCCGGCCATACCGAAGCCTGCGTCGATCTCTGCCGCCTGGCCTCGCTGCCGCCGGTCGGCGTGTTGGCCGAGTTGATGGACGACAAAGGCGCGGTGATGCGCGGGCTGCAAGTCGCCGCCTTCGCCAAGAAGCACAAGCTCGCGCAGGTTTCGATCGCCGAGTTGATCGCCTATCGGCAGAACCGCGACAAGCTGGTGGAACGCGCGGGTGAATTTCATGTCGCGTCGGAAATCGGCCCGCTCAACGGCTATGCCTATGTCACGCCGTTCGACCGCGTGCATCACATGGCGTTCGTTTACGGCGAAATCGGCGACGGCAAGGGGGTGCTGGCACGGCTGCACCGGGCCGACGTGATCGGCGACGTTTTTGGCGGCGCCAAGCCGATCCATGCTGCGCTGACGCGTTTCAAAGCGGCCGGCCGCGGCGTCATCGTCTATTTACGCGACGGCACCGCCGGTGTGCCGGTGGCGGAAATCCCGCACGAGGGCGACACCGGCACCGACGCCGCGCGCTCGCGGCAATGGCGCGAGATCGGCCTCGGCGCGCAAATCCTCAAAGACCTTGGCATTTCCTCCATTCGGCTGCTCTCCTCCAGCAAGCGCACCTATGTGGGCTTGAGCGGCTTCGGCATTGAGATCGTCGACACCGAAGCCCTGGAGGGCTAGCGCATGATCCCGAAAAGTGGATACTGGTTTTCGGACGAGATCATGCGTCAGCAACATTAAATCTTCGGCCTTTTTTTCGCCTCGGCCGCGTGCCAGCATTCTTCGATCCTTGCGGGGAGTGCCACATGGGGCGACATCGTCTGGTCTGGGCCGGCGCCTACGCGGCGATTGCAATCGCGGCTTTTTCGGTCGCGGTCTGGGCGGCACCGGGTCGCCCGCGCCTTGCCGACAGGAGCCCGGGCGCCGTCCCGGTCGACGTCGAGATCGTGCTCGCGGTCGACGTCTCCTATTCGATGGATCCGGACGAGCAGGCGCTGCAGCGCGATGGCTATGCCATGGCGCTCACCTCGAAAGAATTCATGCGCGCGCTGCGCGAAGGTGCCAACGGCAAGATCGCCATCACCTATATCGAATGGGCCGGGCAGTTCGACCAGCGCGTGGTGGTGCCGTGGCGCCTGATCGAAGGGCCGGAATCGGCCGATGCGGTCGCCGCCGAGATCGCGGCTGCGCCCTATCGCCGTGCCTCGCGTACTTCAATTTCCGGCGCGTTGCGTTTTGCCGTGCCGTTGTTTGACAGCAGCGGTTATCACGGCATGCGCCGCGTCATCGACGTATCCGGCGACGGCGCCAACAATTCCGGACGATTGGTCGCGCCGATGCGTGACGAGGTGATCGCCGCCGGTATCACCATCAACGGCCTGCCGATCATGCTCAAGCGCGCCAATCCCGGCACCATGGATATCACAAGCCTCGACGTCTATTACGAGGACTGCGTGATCGGCGGTCCGGGCGCCTTCGTGGTGCCGATCCGCGAGCGCGCGAAATTCGTCGAGGCGACGCGCACCAAGCTGGTCTTGGAAGTCGCCGGGCGCGAGCCTGAACCGCGCGTGCAGCCGGCTTCGGCGCAGGCGCCGCGCATTTCCTGCACCATCGGCGAGACCATGTGGCAGGAGCGCTGGGGCGGCTATGATTTCCGGTGAGGCGTTTTAGCGCTCGAACTTCGCCACCAGCTCGACATGATGCGAATAGCGGAACTGGTCGAGCGGCGTGACAACGATGAGCTGATAGCCGCCGTCCGCCAGAATGCAGGCATCGCGCGCGAAGGACAGGGCGTCGCACGACACCGCCACCACGACCGGTACCGCGCTCATGGCGAGCTCTCGCGCTTGGGCGTGGGCGCCCTGGCGCGGCGGGTCGAATACCACGGCGTCGAAAGACTTCAATTCTACCGCCATGAACGGGCGGCGGAACAGGTCGCGCACTGAGGCTTCCACCGGCTTCAAGCCGGCCGCGGTCGCCGTCGCGCGCCTGAGCGCGTCGATTGCGCTCGCCTCGCTGTCGGCGGCCATCACCCGCGCGCGCGCGGCCAGTCGCAAGGCAAAGGGGCCGATGCCGGCGAACAGGTCGGCGACACGTTTGGCGTTGCCCAGGTGCCCTATCACCAACCGCGCCAGCGCCGCTTCGCCTTCGGCGGTCGCCTGCAGGAAGGCGCCGGGCGGCAACGGCACGATGGCGGGGCCGACCTTCAAAAGCGGCTGCGTTGATTGCGCCACCAACTCGCCATGGCGGGTGAGGCGGGCGAGCTTGTGCGCCTCCGCGACGCGGGCGAGCGCGGCCATGTCGCCTGCGGCAAGCGGACCGGAGCCGCGCACGTCCATATCCAGCCCTGTGTCGGTCGCGGTCGCCTGGATGTCGAGCGGTTTTTGCGCGGGCTTGAGCGTCTCGGCAATTGCCCAGGCCGCCGGGATGGCGCCGGCGAGCCCGTCGCTCAGAATGGGGCAAGCGTCGATGGCGATGATGTGGTGGGCGCGCGGGGCCGCGAAGCCAACCTCCAGCACGTCGTGCACGCCGCGCCGTGCATGCAGCACCACGCGCCGGCGGCCTTGCCCGTGGGCGTCGATCAGCGGGTCGACCGGCGCCAGCAGACCGGCCTGGGCGAGGGCTTCCACCACCAGTTCGCGCTTCCACAGGTGATATTCGGCGAGCGACCAATGTTGCATGGCGCAGCCGCCGCATTGGCCGAAATGCTTGCAAATCGGCTTGGCGCGCTCCGGGCTCGGCATGTCGACATGGACGAGATGGCGGCGGTCGGGATGGCCGGGCACGGGCTCTACGGTCACCGTTTCGCCCGGCAGTGTGTAGGGCACGTAGACCGGCCCCGACGCCGTATCGGCCATGCCGTCACCGCGATGGCCGAGGCGCTGAATCGTAAGCTGTTCAGTCACGCGCGGCGCCCAACAGGAATTCGGCGTTGCCGTCGCCGCCGGCAATCGGCGACGGGATAATGCCGAGCACCCGCCAGCCGAGCGAGGCAACAAACGCCGATAAATCCGCGCAGACCGCGGCGTGCACGGCTTGATCGCGCACGATGCCTTTTTTGCCCGCGCCGCGGCCGGCATCGAATTGCGGCTTGATCAGCGCCACGAGGTGCGCCGGCCGCTTCGCCAAGGCGAGCGCCGCCGGCAATACCTGCTTGAGTGAGATAAAGCTGACATCGACGGTGATGAGATCGGGCCGCGCGTCGAGCCGGGCAGGGGACAGCGTGCGGATATCGGTTTCCTCTAATGACACGACCTCGCGTCGCGCCCGCAGGCTTTCGTGCAATTGCGCGCGCCCGACGTCGACGGCGTAGACCCGTGCGGCACCGCGCTCGAGCAGCACATGGGTGAAGCCGCCGGTGGAGGCGCCGAAGTCGAGGCAGATTTTGGACTCGGGGTCGAAGCCGAAATGATCGAGCGCCGCTGCAAGCTTCACGCCGCCGCGCGAGACGTAAGGATGCGCGGCGCTCGCGCGCAACATCGCATCGGCCGGAATTTCCTCTGATGCCTTGCGCACCGCGACGTCGTTGGCGCTAACCAGACCCGCCGCGATCGCGGCCTGCGCTGTGGCGCGGCTTTCGAACAGGCCCCGCTCCACCAGCAGTCGATCCGCGCGTTGGCGGGGAGCCATTGGGTGTGGGCTTTTACGCCAGCTTCACCGCCTCGGCCGCAGCATCCTTACCGAGTGCTTCGAACACCTTGGTGACGACGCCCTTGGCGTCGAGGCCGGAGCTCGCATACATGGCGGCCGGCGAATCCTGGTCGATGAAGACATCCGGCAGCACCATGGTGCGCACTTTCAGACCGCGGTCGAGCAGGCCCTGTTCGGCGAGCGTTTGCAGCACATGCGCGCCGAAGCCGCCGATGGCGCCTTCCTCGATGGTGATCAGCACCTCGTGCTCGCGCGCAAGTCGCAACAGCAGGTCGGTATCTAGCGGCTTGGCGAAGCGCGCATCGGCGACGGTGGTGGACAAGCCCAGCGCGGCCAATTCGTCGGCGGCTTTCAGACATTCGCCGAGCCGCGCGCCGTACGAAAACAGCGCCACCTTATGGCCTTCGCGCACGATGCGGCCCTTGCCGATCTCGAACGGCTTGCCTTCGTCCGGCATCGGAACGCCGAGCCCTTCGCCGCGCGGATAGCGCAGCGCGCTGGGCGCATCGTCGATGGCCACTTGCGTCGCCACCATGTGCACCAGCTCGGCCTCATCCGCCGCTGCCATCAGCACGAAACCGGGCAGGCAGCCAAGATAGGCGACGTCGAATGCGCCGGCATGGGTCGGGCCATCGGCGCCGACCAGGCCGGCGCGGTCTATGGCGAAGCGCACCGGCAGCCGCTGGATCGCGATATCGTGCACCACCTGGTCATAGGCCCGTTGCAGGAAGGTCGAATAGATCGTCACGAACGGCTTGAAGCCTTCCGTTGCCAGGCCGCCGGCGAAGGTCACCGCGTGCTGCTCCGCGATGCCGACATCGAAGCAGCGCTTGGGAAATTCCTTCTCGAACAAATCGAGGCCGGTGCCGGAAGGCATCGCCGCGGTGATGGCGACGATTTTGTCGTCCTTGCGGGCCTCCTTGATCAGGCTCTGCGCAAACACCTTGGTATATTGCGGCGCCTTCGATTTCGATTTGGCCTGCGTGCCGGTGGCGACATCGAACTTGACCACGCCGTGGTATTTGTCGGCGGAGGTTTCCGCCGGCGCGTAGCCTTTGCCCTTCTGGGTGACCACATGCACCATGATCGGGCCGATCTCGGCGTCGCGGACATTGCGCAGCACCGGCCGCAAGTGGTCGAGATTGTGCCCGTCGATGGGGCCGACATAGTAGAAGCCGAGTTCCTCGAACAGCGTGCCGCCGGTGACGTAGCCGCGCGCGTGCTCAATGGCGCGGGTGATGGCGCGATCCAAACGTTTCGGCAGATGCCGGGTGAGCTGTTTACCGACGTCGCGTAGCTTGAGATAGGTGTGGCCAGAGCCGAGCCGCGCCAGATAGGCCGACATGGCGCCAACCGGCGGCGCGATCGACATGTCGTTATCGTTGAGGATGACAATGAGGCGCTCGTTGCGCGCGCCGGCATTGTTCATGGCTTCATAGGCCATGCCCGCCGACATGGCGCCGTCGCCGATGACGGCGATGACGTTGTTGGTCTTGCCGGCGAGATCGCGCGCCACCGCCATGCCGAGACCGGCTGAAATAGAGGTGGAGGAATGCGCGGCGCCGAACGGGTCGTATTCGCTCTCGGCGCGCTTGGTGAAGCCCGACAGGCCGCCGCCCTGCCGGATCGTGCGGATGCGGTCGCGCCGGCCGGTGAGGATCTTGTGCGGATAGGCCTGGTGGCCGACGTCCCAGATCAGCCTGTCGGCGGGCGTATCGAATACGGAATGCAGCGCGACGGTAAGCTCGACGACGCCCAGGCCGGCGCCGAGGTGGCCGCCGGTCTTGGCCACCGCGTCGATGGTTTCCCAGCGCAGCTCGTCGGCGAGTTGCCTGAGCTGCTCGGGCGACAGGTTTTTCAGGTCGCTGGGGACGTGAACGCGGTCGAGCAGCGGCGTCTTGGAGGCTTCGGGCAAGACTCACTCCACAGCAGGGCGGGGGCGCCGCCACCCGGCCGCCCCAGGCACACTCCCCGGTCAGGCTTACACCAATTATACACCCCCAGGCAATTCAGCCGGCGGCCTCAACGGCTTGCCCGGGGCCCGTTTTTACCGCCGTCGCGGCGACCGCCTCGGCCGGCCTGGTGGCGCGGGTGACCAGGTCGAGCGGGCCGCAGCAGATCAGATAGTAGTCGTAGGCCGCCCCGAGCCGCTCATTGGCGTGGAGGAACTGGAAATGGGCCCGGAAAAAGCGCCAGCGCCGGCGGCCGAACTGGTCCGGAATCCACAGGTCGCGGAAGCTGACAGGGACCACCAACGGGTTGCGCCGTTCTTCGCCCAGCGTGATGCCGTGGCCCGTAATGGGGTCGAATGGCCAGAAATTCATGATGTCGTGGCGCGACTGGTAATCGACCCAGTCGATGTCGGGCGCGACCGCCAGTCGCCGCAGCCGCTCGCGGAACCATTGCGCCTGCGGCTGGAAGCCGACGATCGGCAGATTGGCCCCGATGGTGAGCAGGCGCACGCGCGGCACGCGGTGGCCGAGCTCCGTGTCGCGTTGCAGCGCACGGTCGAGCACGTCGACCGCCAGAAACGATCCGGAGCTATGGCCGACGATCACCACCTCGTCGGCATCGCTGGCGGCCACCGCCTCGGCCACATAGCCGGCAAAGGTCTCCATGCGTTCCTCCCAATCCGGCCGCTGCCGGTGGGCGAACTGGTGGGTCGAGATGCCGTCGTCGCACAGGTAGAGCAGGTAGGTCCGCCGCTCGGTGAGCCAGAGCGCAGCTGCGAACGCGGCAAGCCCCGCCGCCGCCCCGACGATCTCGGGGACGAGCGTGGGCACGCCGAGTGTGGCAAGGAGCGTCGTCACCACCGCGCCGGTCAATACGCCGAGCAGCAGCCAAACGGTCATCAGCATCGGCGGATAGAGAAGGAACAGACCGAAGCGCCAATGCGCCTTGAGCATGCGCGGCACCACCCCGCTCAAGATGGAAGGCAGGAAGCTGCGATACATGTGCACGATCTTCCACCAGGCCGGGCGCGCGAAGTCCTTGCGGATGATGTCCTCCCAGCGCAGGAACATGTAGCGCGTCGCCACTTGCCAGCCGTCGCCGCTGGTGGTCGCATCCCAGGTGGTGATGTGGCGTTTGGGATCGTTCTCGGCACGGCCGATCGTGCCGCTCAATCCATAAAGTTCGCAGGTGCGGCGGTATTCACGCCGGAACATCCGGTAATATTCGGCGAGCCCGCGCGGGTCGTAGCCCTGCACATAGATGACGAGCCTGCGCTTGACCTGCACGAAGCGCTCAATCCACGTCGAGCGGTTCGCTGCCGGTCGGCTTGCCGTTGGCGTCGAGCGTGATCTTTTCTACCCGCGCTTCGGCCTGGCGCAACAGCTCCTCGCAGCGTTTCTTGAGCGCCTCGCCGCGCTCATAGATCGCCACCGACTCCTCGAGCGGCACCTTGCCTTCCTCGAGACGCTTGACGATCGATTCCAGTTCCTCGATCGCCCGCTCGAAGGGCATTTTCTTTACGTCGGCGTTGCTTTCGGCCATGTCCCGCGTTCCGGCACCATCGTTGAATCGGCATCCTATGCCGTCTCAGGCAAGTGAAGATAGCCGGGAATATCAGCCGCGGCGACTGGCCCGGTTCCAGCGCCGCTCGGTCAAGGCGAGCATGAGCGCACGCGGTAAGAGCCGCGGCAGCAGGCTCACGATGCGGTTGGGTTTGCCCGGCACCACCATGCGGTGGCCGGCCATGAAGCCTTCATAGCCCTCGCGCGCCACCCGTTCCGCCGAGCGGGTCATATAGTCCGGGAAGTAGTCCTGCGGCATTCCGGCGCGGTCGAAGAACCCGGTTTCCACCGGCCCAGGGCAGAGCGCGCAGACGCGCACGCCCTCGCTCGCAAGCTCCGCGTGCACGGCCTCGGTGAACGAGATCACATAGGCCTTGGTGGCGTGGTAGACCGCCATCCCGTGGCCGGGCAGAAAGCCGGCGGTGGAGGCGACGTTGAGAATGCCGCCGTGGTGGCGCGTGACGCTGTCCAGCCAGCGCAGCGTGAAATCGGTGAGCGCGCGCACGTTGAGATCGATCATGGCGAGCTGGTGCGCGCGGTCGAGCTCGGCCGCCTCGCCGAGCAGGCCGAAGCCGGCATTGTTGACCACGATGGCCGGCTCCAGTCCGCGCTCAGCCAGCACCGCGGCGAGATGCGCCGGACCTTCGGGCGTGCCGAGGTCGGCGGCGATCACCAGCGGGCGGGCATGGCCGGCGGCGGCGATCTCGTCGGCGAGCGCGGCGAGTTGTGCCTCGCGCCGCGCGGTCAGCACCAGCGCATGGCCGGCCTTAACGAATTCGCGGGCCAGCGCCGCGCCGATGCCGGCGGATGCGCCGGTGATCAGGCACACGGGCTGCATGGGTGACATTGGACGATGAATGCTCGACAATAAGAAAAAATGCAATTGCGGGGGCAGCTTTGGCCAGCCTGACCAACAAAATTGTCCTGGTGACCGGGGCCGCCGGTGCCATCGGCGCAGCCATCGTGGCGGCCATCAAACGCGCCGGCGGTACGGCGATTGCCAGCGATCTGGCCGGCCGCCCCGGCGTCGATATTAGCCTCGACGTCACCGCAGAAGCCGACTGGCAGCGCGCCATAGCCGAGATCCAGCAAAAGCGCGGCCGGCTCAACGGCCTGGTCAATGCCGCCGGCATTGCCGCGGTCGGCAGTATCGAGAAGACCGATTTCGCCACCTGGAAGCGGGTGCTTGGCGTCAATCTCGACGGCGCCTTTCTCGGCTGCAAATACGCTTTTCCACTGCTCGCCAAGCAGGGCGGCGCGATCGTCAATTTGTCGTCGGTGCTCGGACTGATCGGCGGGCCCAACCTGACCGCCTACAACGCCTCTAAGGGCGGCGTGTCACTGCTCACCAAATCGGTGGCGCTGCACGGTGCCCGCTTGAAACCGCCGGTGCGCTGCAACGCCGTCTGCCCGGCCTTCGTGGAAGGCCCGATGGTGGACGAGATCGCGCACGGCACGCGCAACCCGGACGCGGTGCGGCAGAAGTTGGCGCTCGATATCCCGCTCGGCCGCCTCGGCCAGCCGGAGGAAGTCGCCGACCTTTGCGTCTATCTGTTGTCGGACGCGGCCGCCTTCATCACCGGCGCAGACGTGCCGATCGACGGCGGATTGACGGCGCGCTAACCCCGCATCAGCGCGGTGACGTGGGCGGCGACCGAGCGCGAAAGCCCTTGCAGGTCGTAGCCGCCCTCCAAGAGCGAGACGACGCGCCCGTTGGCGGTGGCGTCGGCGATCTCCATCAGCTTCTGCGTCACCCAGGCGTAGTCCGCCTCCACCAAATTGAGATTGGCGAGCGGATCGCGGGTGTGGGCGTCGAAGCCGGCCGAGATCACCACGAGGTCGGGCTTGAACTCGCGCAAGCGCGGCAGGATCGCGGTCTCGAAGGCGAGGCGGAAGGCGTCGCCGGCGTCGCCCGCCCGCAGCGGCGCGTTGACGACGGTGTTGAACTCGCCGCGCTCTGTGACCGCGCCGGTGCCGGGGAACAGCGGCATCTCGTGGGTCGAACAATACATCACGCTCTTGTCGGACCAGAAGATGTCCTGCGAGCCGTTGCCGTGATGCACGTCGAAGTCGACGATGGCCACGCGCTCGGCGTCGTAGCGGTCCTGCGCATATCTGGCGGCAATTGCGGCGTTGTTGAACAGGCAGAAGCCCATCGGCCGCGCCACTTCGGTGTGGTGGCCGGGCGGGCGCACGGCGACGAAGGCGTTGGCGGCCTTGCCGG
>CAZLWN010000006.1:0-48332 GCA_964563195.1 uncultured Undibacter sp.
GTAGCAAACCCAGAAGCCAATGTATTAACGATTGTTCATGATAATGATGGTGCAGTAATACCAGCACACGACTTACTTGCTGGTGGAGCAACTGGACTTTCATATGGAATAACAACTTGGGGATCTTCAACCTATACCGTGACTGAAGCTACAAATACAGTTCTACCAATCGCACCATCTGCTGCCCGAGTTCTCCGCGCTGGAGAACGTGATGCTGCCGCAGATGATCCGCGGGCTTGGGCGCAAGGAGGCCAAGAAGCGGGCGGTCGAGCTCTTGAGCTATCTGGGCCTGGGCGAGCGGCTCACGCATCGGCCGGCGGAACTCTCCGGCGGCGAGCAGCAGCGCGTCGCCATCGGCCGCGCCGTCGCCAATGCGCCGCGGATTTTGCTGGCTGATGAACCGACCGGTAACCTCGACGTCCACACCGCCGATCACGTGTTCGCGGCCTTCAATCAGCTGATCCGCGCCTCCGGCCTCGCCACCATCATCGCCACCCACAACATGGAGCTGGCCTCCCGCATGGACCGGCGGGTGACCTTGAAGGAGGGGCGGGTGGTGGAGATGGCGTGAGCGCGATTGCGCCGCCGGTGTACCAGTAACGCTTCAACTTCTTGCAGCTACTCTTTGTTTAAATAGGAATAATTGGCTAAAGCCCATCTCGGGCGTGGGCTGGTTGATTGGACTTGACTCCGGAACAGACCATGAACTATGTTCTCTGTCCGTTCTGGGGAGAGATTCCATGTTCAAAGCCGTTATCCAGGAAGCCGCTGCCCTTGCCTCGCTCTCGTTGTTCATCGGCATGATCGCCATTTGGTCGCAGGTAATTGGAAGTCTGTGACCACTCGTTTGTAAGCGTGTGCGTTTGCGTTGCCCCCTCGTGTCGCGTATCCGCGTCGTCATGGCCGGCGACCCAAAAGGCGCGAAGCGCCGTCTTTGGCAAAAAAGCCGGTTCATGACGCCCGCGGAATGATCCCAAGACCGCGATACTGAAAAGCGGGCATAGCTGGCACCAAGTAGGCTTTGGCTGGTGGACTTACGCCGCCACCATCCGCACTCTGGTCCGGACTAAGGAATCACCCAAGCTCCCGAAAGCGAGACATGGCGGATCTCGATTTCGTGCATCTGCACGTTCACTCGTCCTATTCGCTGCTGGAAGGCGCGCTCACCATCGCGCGGCTGGCTGAGCTCGCCAAGGCCGACCGGCAGCCGGCTTTGGCGCTCACCGACACCGACAACATGTTCGGGGTGCTGGAATTCTCCGAGAAGCTGGCAGGCGCCGGCATCCAGCCCATCATCGGCTGCGCGCTCGCGGTCGACTTCGGCGACAGCGACCACGGTGCCCGCAGTGGCAACGCGCAACCCCTGCGCCAGCGCATCGTGCTGCTGGCCGCGCGTGAAGCCGGATACCGCAGCCTGATGCGGCTTTCCTCACGCGCTTTCCTTGACACGCCCTCGAACGAGCCGCCGCGGCTTCAGCTCGCCTGGCTTGATGGCGAAACCGACGGCATCATCGCGCTCACCGGTGGCCCCGGCGGCCCGCTCGATGCGGCGCTTCACTCCGGCCAGCGCACGCTCGCCGCGGCGCGACTCGACGCGCTGCTGACCCTGTTCGGCGACCGCCTCTATGTCGAATTGCAGCGCCACGGCATGGGAAACGAGCGCAGCACGGAAGCCGCGCTGATCGAGCTTGCCTATGGCAAGGGCGTGCCATTGGTCGCCAGCAACGAGCCGTTCTTCGCCACCGCGTTAGACTACGAGGCCCATGACGCGCTGATCTGCATCGCGGAAAGCCGCCTGCTCGCCGAAAGCGACCGCCGTCAGCTCACGCCCGAGCACCGCTTTAAGTCGCGCGCCGAGATGGTTGCGCTGTTCGCCGACCTGCCGGAGGCGCTTGTCCACACCGTCGAGATCGCCGAGCGCTGCGCTTATCGCCCGCATACCCACCAGCCGATCCTGCCGCGCTTCTCGGTGGGCGAGGGCGGCGGCGTGGTCGACGAGGGTGCCGAATTGCGCAAGCGCGCCGAGCGAGGCCTGGCGCAAAGGCTGACAAGCGCCGGTGTTGCGCCCGGCCACAGCGAGCAGGAATACCGCGAGCGCCTCGACTTCGAGCTGGGTGTGATCGAGGGCATGAAATATCCCGGCTACTTCCTAATCGTCGCCGACTTCATCCAGCACGCTAAGTCCCAGGGCATTCCTGTCGGGCCCGGCCGCGGCTCGGGCGCCGGCTCGCTCGTCTCTTACGCGTTGACGATCACCGACCTCGATCCAATCCGCTTCGGCCTGTTGTTCGAGCGCTTCCTTAACCCTGAGCGCGTTTCGATGCCCGACTTCGACGTCGACTTCTGTCAGGACCGCCGCGACGAGGTGATCCGCTACGTGCAGGAACGCTACGGCCGCGACCAGGTGGCGCAGATCATCACCTTCGGCACGCTGCAGGCGCGCGGCGTGTTGCGCGACGTCGGCCGCGTCTTGCAGATGCCCTACGGCCAGGTCGACAAGCTCTGCAAGCTGGTGCCGCAGAACCCGGCGCATCCGGTCACGCTCACCCGCGCCATCGAGGACGAGCCGCGCCTGCAGGCCGAGCGCGACGGCGATCCGGTGGTCAAGCGCGCCTTCGACATCGCACGCAGGCTGGAAGGCCTGACCCGCCACGCCTCCACCCACGCCGCCGGCATCGTCATCGGCGACCGCCCACTGACCGAACTGGTGCCGCTCTACCGCGATCCGAAATCAGACATGCCGGTCACCCAGTTCAACATGAAATGGGTGGAGCAGGCCGGGCTGGTGAAATTCGACTTTCTCGGCTTGAAGACGCTCACGGTCTTGCAGACCGCGGTGGCGCTGGTGAAACGGCGCGGCATCGACATCGATCTCGCCAAAATCCCGCTCGACGACAAGACAACTTACGATCTTCTGGCCCGCGCCGAAGCGGTCGGGGTGTTCCAACTGGAAAGTGCCGGCATGCGGCGCGCGCTGCTCGATATGCGGCCCGACCGCTTCGAGGACATCATCGCGCTGGTGGCGCTCTACCGGCCCGGGCCGATGGCCAATATTCCGACCTATTGCGCGCGCAAGCACGGCATGGAGCAGCCCGACTACATCCATCCCAAGCTGGAGCCGATCCTGCGCGAGACTTTCGGCGTCATCATCTACCAGGAACAGGTGATGCAGGCCGCCCAGATCCTCGCCGGCTTCTCGCTCGGCCAGGCGGATCTCTTGCGCCGCGCCATGGGCAAGAAGATCCGGCGCGAGATGCAGGCGCAACGCAAGCATTTCGTCGCCGGCTGCATCGAGCACGGCGTTGAGCGCTACCAGGCCGACGCCATCTTTGATCTGCTCGAGCGCTTCGCCGAATACGGCTTCAACAAAAGCCATGCCGCGGCCTATGCGCTGGTCGCCTACCAGACCGCCTATATGAAGGCGAATTACCCGGTTGAGTTCCTGGCGGCGTCGATGACGCTCGACATGAACAATACCGACAAGCTCGCCGAATTCCGCGCCGAGGCCGAGCGGCTCGGTATCGCCGTCGCGCCGCCGTCGATCAACCGCTCCAGCGTGGCCTTCGAAGTCGAGCGCAACACCGTCTTCTATGCGCTGGCCGCGCTCAAGGGCGTCGGCGCGCAAGCCGTCGAGCAGATCATCGCCGCGCGGGAGGATCGGAAATTCGCCGATCTTGCCGACTTTGCCGACCGCATCAATCCGCGCGCCGTCAACAAGCGCGTGCTGGAGTCACTCGCCGCCGCCGGCGCCTTCGACGAATTCGAGCAGAACCGTGCCCGTGTTTTTCCGGCTATGGACGCGGTGCTGGCACGCGCTCAGCGCGCGCACGACACCGCCGCGGTCGGGCAAAGCGAATTATTTGGCGGCGGCGGCCAACGCGAGCCGATTATCTTGCCGTCGGCCGAGCCCTGGCTGCCGGCCGAGCGACTGCGCCGCGAATACGAAGCGGTCGGTTTTTTCCTCTCCGGCCATCCACTCGATGATTACGCCGCGGTACTTAAGAAACTGCGCGTGCAGTCCTGGGTCGAGTTTGCGCGCGCGGTCAAGGCGGGCGCCACCGCCGGCCGTGTCGCCGGCACGGTGGTGGCACGCACCGAGCGGCGCACCCGCACCGGCAGCAAGATGGGCATCATCGGCCTGTCCGATCCGACCGGCGCCTACGAAGCGGTGATCTTCTCGGAGGGCCTGGCCGAATATCGCGACCTGTTGGAGCCGGGCAGCGCGGTGCTGTTGTTCCTGTCGGCGGAAGTGCAAGGCGACGACGTGCGTGCGCGCATCCAGTCGGTCGAACCGCTCGATGCCGCCGCCGCCAACCTGCAGCAGGGCCTGCGCGTATTCCTGCGCGACGACAAGCCGATCGAGGCGGTCGCCAAGCGGCTCGAGCCAGCGCCGGCACGCAATCAAACCAACGGCGATGGCGAAGTGAGCGTGGTCCTGCTGCTTAAGCAAGGCACCGAGGTGGAAGTGAAGCTGCCAGGCCGCTTCAAGGTCTCCCCGCAGATCGCCGGCGCCCTTAAGGCCGTGCCCGGCGTGGTGCAGGTGGAAGCCTTGTAACCAATGTAACCAATTATCCGTTCGTGCCCGCGGAAGCGGGCACCCAGACTTTGCCGAATGCCCCTGGGTCCCCGCATTCGCGGGGACGAATGGGCGATTACGGCTTTCCGCCCCCGTCTTGCACGGCCCAAACCGGCCCTATATAAGCCCCGCATCACTCACGCGGACGTTGGCTTTCGGCCCCGACAATGGGTCGCTAGGCCGTCCGGTGGCCCGCAAAGGGCTCACAACCGTCCGCGGCGGATCAACCGGAGAAGACGAAGACAATGGCGCTGCCCGACTACTCGATGCGCCAGCTTTTGGAAGCTGGCGTTCATTTTGGCCATCAGGCCCACCGCTGGAATCCGAAGATGGGTCCTTTCATCTTCGGCACCCGCAACAATATCCACATCATCGATCTCGCCCAGACCGTGCCGATGCTGCACCAGGCCCTGCAGGCGGTGAGCGACACCGTCGCGAAAGGCGGCCGCATCCTGTTCGTCGGCACCAAACGCCAGGCGCAGGACGCCATCGCGGAAGCTGCCAAGCGCTCGGCGCAGTACTACGTCAATTCGCGCTGGCTTGGTGGCACGCTCACCAACTGGAAGACCATCTCCGGCTCGATCTCGCGCCTGCGCAAGCTCGACGAGATGCTCAACTCCGGCGAATCCGGCGGCTACACCAAGAAAGAGCGCCTCACCATGCAGCGCGAGCGTGACAAGCTCGATCGCTCGCTCGGCGGCATCAAGGACATGGGCGGCGTGCCCGACATGCTGTTCGTGATCGACACCAACAAGGAAGACATCGCGATCAAGGAGGCCCGACGCCTCAACATTCCGGTCGCCGCCGTCGTTGACACCAATTGCGATCCCGCCGGCATCACCTATGCGGTGCCCGGCAATGACGATGCCAGTCGTGCGGTCTCGCTGTACTGCGATCTGATCGCCAAGGCGGCGATCGACGGTATTTCGCGCGCGCAGGGCGAAGCCGGCGTCGATGTGGGCGCCGCCGAAAAGCCGGTGGTCACCGAGGAAATCCCGACCGCGCCGGCTGCCGGCGATCTCGGCTTCGAGCAGTTGCCGGGGCCGCGTGGCGTCGCCGACGATCTCAAGAAGCTGCCCGGCGTGTCGCCGGCCATCGAGAAGCAGCTCAACGATCTCGGCATCTTCCACTACTCGCAGATCGCCGAGCTCAACGAGAAAGCGGCGCATAATATCGGCGAAGAAGTAGGTCTGCCCGGCCGCGTCGAGAGCTGGATTGCGAAGGCCAAGGAACTGACGGCTGAAGCCGAATAGGTAAAACCGTCGGCCCGGCATGGGCGCGGCGGATGAAGGAACAAGCGATGGCGAATATTTCGGCGCAAATGGTCAAGGAGCTGCGCGACTCAACGGGCGCCGGCATGATGGATTGCAAGAGCGCGCTCACCGAGAGCAATGGCGACATGGAGGCCGCGGTCGACTGGCTGCGCAAGAAGGGCCTCTCGAAAGCCGCCAAGAAGGCCGGCCGGATCGCCGCCGAAGGTCTGATCGGCGTGCTCGTGCAGGGCACCAAGGGTGTGGTGGTCGAAGTCAATTCGGAAACCGATTTCGTCGCGCGCAATGATCTGTTCCAGGGCTTGGTGAAGATGATCGCCGACGTCGCGCTCGACAGCGGCACCGACATCGAACAGATCAAGGCGGCCAAGGCCGGCAGCATCACGCTCGCCGACGCGATTGCCGACACGATTGCTAAGGTCGGCGAGAACATGACACTGCGCCGCGCCGCCGCGCTCTCGGTCAAGCAGGGCGCCATCGGCTCCTACGTGCACAATTCGGTGAGCGACGGGCTCGGCAAGATCGGCGTTATCGTCGCCGTTGAATCTGCCGGCAAGGCCGATGAGCTCGCGGCCATCGGGCGGCAGCTTGCGATGCACGTGGCCTCGGCCAATCCGCAGGCGGTCGAGCCTTCCGGCCTCGATCCCGCGGTTGTGGAGCGCGAGAAGAATGTGCTGGCCGACAAGTTCAAGCAGCAAGGCAAACCGGCTAACGTGATCGACAAGATCGTCGAGTCGGGTCTCAAGACGTTTTACAAGGAAGCCTGCTTGCTGGAGCAGCCGTTCATCTTCGACGACAAGAAGAGCGTCGCGCAGGCGCTCAAGGAATCCGAAGGCACGGTCGGCGGCGCCATTAAGGTCACAGGCTTCGTGCGTTACGCCCTCGGCGAGGGCATTGAGAAACAGGAATCCGACTTCGCGGCCGAGGTCGCGGCCGCTGCCGGCCAAAGTTGACCGCAAGCGCACCGCTTCCGTTCGCGGCGATCCGTGAGGGAGAAATGGCTGACCCGGTCTATCGACGCGTCATCGTCAAGCTCTCCGGCGCAGCGCTCACCGGCGCGCAAGGTTACGGCATCGATCAGAAAATAGTCGAGCGGTTGGCCGCCGACCTGGCGGTGGCGGCGGCCCTCGGTGTCGAACTCGGCGTCGTCGTCGGCGGCGGCAACATCTTTCGCGGCGTCGAAGTCTCCGGGCGCGGTGTGCCACGGCCGGTAGGCGACACCATGGGCATGCTAGCGACGGTGATGAATTGCCTGGTGCTGGAAGCGGCGGTCGAGCGGGCCGGCCGCGAGGCGCGCACGCTTTCGGCGCTTGCTATGCCGTCGGTCTGCGAGACCTATAACCGTAAGCGCGCGATGAAAAACCTCGGCAAGGGCCGCGTCGTGCTGCTGGCGGCGGGCACCGGCAATCCGTTCTTTACCACCGACACCACGGCCGTGCTGCGCGCCGCCGAACTCGATGCCCAAGCGGTGCTCAAGGCCACCAATGTGGACGGCGTTTACAGCGCCGACCCGAAGAAGGATCCCAAGGCGAAGCGCTACGACAAGCTCGGCCACCAGGAGGCGATCGAAAGGAACCTGCGGGTCATGGATTCCACCGCCTTCGCGCTTGCCCGGGAAAATCGTATACCTATCATCGTGTTCTCGATCGCCGAAAAAGGCGCGATCGAGGCGGTTCTGCGCGGAAACGGTCGGGCAACAGTGGTCGGCTAGTCGCGCGGAACGGACCCAAGCCTCGTGTTCGGGGGATGGCCATGGCAATTGCAACGCACGATATCAACGAGGTCAAGCGGCGCATGCAGGGTGCCAGTGCCGTACTGAAGACCGAATTGTCCGGCCTGCGCACGGGCCGCGCCTCCGCGCACATGCTTGATCCCGTGCATGTAGACGCCTACGGCGCGCAGATGCCGCTTAATCAGGTGGCCACCGTCAGCGTGCCGGAGCCGCGCCTCATCACCGTTAATGTATGGGACAGGTCATTGGTGCACGCGGTGGAAAAAGCCATCGTCAATTCCAATCTCGGTTTGTCGCCGGCGACCGAAGGTCAGATGCTGCGGCTACGAATTCCCGAGCTCAACGAGGAGCGGCGCAAGGAATTGGTCAAGATCGCGCATAAATACGCCGAGACCGCTCGCGTTGCGGTGCGGCACGTGCGCCGCGATGCGCTTGACGTCGTGAAAAAACTGGAAAAGGACCACAAGATCAGCAAGGACGATCACGACCGCTTTTCCACCGAAATCCAGAAGGCGACCGACGCCGGGATCGCCGAGATCGACCAGATGCTGGGGGCGAAGGAAAAGGAGATCCTCACCGTTTGAGGACAACCGATGCCCGAGCCCGATATCCCGCAAATCGCCAATGCGTCGTTCAAGGCACCGCGCCATGTCGCGATCATCATGGACGGCAACGGCCGCTGGGCCGCAGCGCGCGGGTTGCCACGCCGCGAGGGGCACCGGCGCGGCGTCGAGGCGCTACGCCGCACGATCCGCGCCGCCGGCGAAATCGGCATCGAGTTTGTCACCATTTTCTCGTTCAGCGCCGAAAACTGGTCTCGCCCGGCCTCTGAAGTGCACGAACTGATGGGGCTGTTGCGCCGCTTCATCCGCAACGATCTCGCCGAACTGCATCAGAACAATGTGCGGGTGCGCATCATCGGCGAGCGGCAGTCGCTTGATCCCGAGATCGGGCGATTGCTGATCGAAGCTGAAGAGCTCACCAAAAGCAATGATGGCCTCACTTTGCTGGTCGCCTTCAATTACGGCGCGCGCCAGGAGATCGCGCGCGCGGCGCGGCGCATTGCCGAGGAAGTGGCGAAAGGCAGTCTCGATCCAGCCGCGGTCACGATCGAGACCATCGGCCGTTTCCTCGACGCCCCGGACGTACCCGATCCCGATCTGATCATCCGCACCAGCGGCGAGCAGCGGCTGTCGAATTTTCTGCTCTGGCAAGCGGCCTATAGCGAATTGGTGTTTGTGCCGATCTATTGGCCGGATTTCGATCGCGCCGCGCTCGAGGCGGCGATCCGTGAGTACCAGCAGCGCGAGCGCCGGTTCGGCGGCCTGGTCGCGAAGACCGGGTCCTGATCCGGTGCCCGATACCAGCCCCGTTTCTGGACCGGGCGACACCGCCGCCCCCGCTTCCGCGCCGTCGAACAACCTCGTGCTGCGCATCGTTTCGGCCGCCGTGCTGGCACCGCTCGCGTTGTTCGTGGCTTGGATCGGCGACTGGCCGTTCGCGCTGTTCTGGGGCGCCGCCGCCATTGCCGTGCTATGGGAATGGACCCGCTTGGTCGCCGGCCCGCGCCACTTTCTGATGCTGGTATCCTGCGCCAGCGCAATTGCGGTCGCCGGCTTGGTCGCTTGGCGCGATCGCCCGGCCACGGGGATTTTGCTGGTGGGCCTGGGGGCGCTGGCCGCCACGATTTTCGCGCCGCGCGAGCGGCGGTTCTGGATCACCGCCGGCGTCGGCTATGCCGGAACAATGTTGCTGGCGCCGGTGCTGCTCCGCGCCGACGCGCAGTATGGATTTCTCGCGATAATGTTGTTGTTCGCGGTCGTGTGGACGACTGATGTCTTCGCTTTTTTCGCCGGCCGCGCGATCGGCGGGCCAAAACTATCAGTCGCAATCAGCCCAAAGAAGACCTGGGCCGGTGCGATCGCCGGCGCGCTCGGCGCCATGGTCGTCGCGGTTATTGTCGCCGGCTTGTTTGGGTTGTTAAACAGTGGGACGATCGCGGTTATTGGGTTGTTGTTATCGGTGCTCGCACAGCTCGGCGATCTGCTAGAATCCTGGGTCAAGCGCCAATTCCGCGCAAAGGAGGCAAGTGGGCTCATCCCCGGTCATGGCGGTGTGATGGACAGGCTCGACGGTTTCTGGACAGCGGCGCTCGTCGGCTGCCTGGTGGGGTTGCTGCGCGGCGGTTTCGATAACGCCGCGCGCGGACTGCTGGTATGGTGAGCCGATGACCGCAGCCGGCCTTGCTCGATCGAAACCGGATGAAGCCGCCGCCCGGCGGCGCATCACCATTCTCGGTGCCACTGGCTCGATCGGCGCCAGCACCATCGATCTGATCAAGCACGAGCCCGAGCGCTATCGCGTGGTGGCGATAAGCGCGCGACGCAACGCGGGGGCACTGGCAAAGGCGGCGTGCGAGATCGGCGCCGAGCTTGCCGTGGTCGCCGATCCTTCCGTCTACGCTGATCTAAAGGACGCTTTGGCCGGCACGTCCATCGAAGCCGCGGCCGGCGAAGAGGCCTTGCTCGAAGCGGCGCAACGGCCGGCCGACTGGGTTATGGCGGCGATCAGCGGCGCGATTGGACTTAAACCGACTTTGGCGGCCATCGAACGCGGCGCGACCGTCGCGCTCGCCAATAAGGAATGCCTCGTTTGCGCCGGCAGCCTGTTCATGCGGCGGGCGGCGAGCAGCGGGGCAACCGTGCTGCCGGTCGATTCCGAGCACAATGCGATCTTCCAGGCGCTCGGTGCCGGCCCGCGCGAGGACGTCAAACGCATAATCCTCACGGCATCGGGTGGCCCGTTCCGCACCTGGTCGCTGGAGGCGATCAAGGCGGCGACGCCGGAGCAGGCGCTGCGTCATCCCAACTGGTCGATGGGGCCGCGCATCACCATCGATTCGGCAACCATGATGAACAAGGGCTTGGAGCTGATCGAGGCGCAACATCTGTTCGCGCTCAAGCCGGATGAAATCGACGTGCTGGTGCATCCGCAGTCGGTCGTCCATGGACTGGTTGAATTCCGCGACGGATCGGTGGTAGCGCAGCTGGGCTCGCCCGATATGCGCATTCCGATTGCCCATTGCCTGGCTTGGCCGCGGCGGATCGACAGCCCGGCCGCCCGTCTCGATTTGGCACAAGTGCGTGAATTGACCTTCGAGGCGCCCGATCCCCGCCGCTTTCCAGCGCTCACGCTGGCGCGCCGCGTCATGGAGATGGGTGGCGCGGCGCCGGCTGTGTTCAATGCGGCCGATGAGGTCGCGGTCCGGGAATTCATTGCTGGCCGCATCGGTTTTCCGGCGATTGTGGCGCTGGTCGAGGCCACGCTGGATGGCGCCATGGCGCGCGGTCTGCTGAGCGAACCCGCCGGACTCGAGGCCGCTATCGCCGTTGACCATATTGCGAGAAGTATGGCCCGGGACCTCTTGCCCGAAATTGCCGTAAAGGCATCCTAGTAAGCATTCGGTAACTCTAAAGACGCCAAGCAGGCGGGACGAGGGTGTAATGGGCTTCGATATCATGGGTGGCTTGAGCGCATTTGGGGGCGGAATGCTTGGCTATTTGGTCCCGTTCTTGTTTGTGCTGACAATTGTCGTGTTTTTTCATGAACTTGGCCATTTCCTGGTGGCCCGCTGGTGCGGCATCAAGGTGTTGGTGTTCTCGCTCGGCTTCGGCCCGGAGATCGCCGGCTTCAATGACCGCCATGGCACCCGCTGGAAGATCTCCGCCGTCCCGCTCGGCGGCTATGTGAAGTTCTTCGGCGATGATAATGCGGCGAGCACACCTGACCGTACCGCCGCAGCCGCAATGAACGAAGACGAGAAGAAGGACAGCTTCGTCCACCAACCGCTGCCGTCGCGCGCGGCGGTCGTGGCGGCGGGACCGATCGCCAATTTTATACTAGCAGTCGCCATTTTTGCCGGCATCTTCATGGTCATCGGTAAGCAAACCACGACCGCGCGCGTCGATGCGGTGCAGGAGGGCAGCGCGGCCGCGGCGGCCGGTTTCAAGCCGGGCGATCTCGTCGTGTCCATCGACGGCAACAAGATCGGCAGCTTTTCCGACATGCAGCGCATCGTCAGCGTCAGCTCCGGCGAGCCGCTCAAGATCGTGGTGGAGCGCGACAGTCATGAGGTCATGCTGACGGCCACGCCGCAGCTCAGGGAACTCAAAGACAATTTCGGCAATGTGCACCGGCTCGGCGTGCTGGGCGTCAGCCGCTCGATGGCGGCCGGCGATATTAAGACCGAAAAGGTGGCGCCGCTCACGGCAATGGTCATGGGGGCGCAAGAGACTTGGTTTGTCATCGACCGCACCCTGTCTTACATCGGCGGGGTCTTCGCCGGCCGCGAAGCGGCCGATCAGCTCGGTGGCCCGATTCGCATTGCCCAAGTGTCCGGCCAAGTGGCGAGCGCCGGCTTCGCCGCGCTCATCCATTTGACCGCCGTACTGTCGGTTTCGATCGGTCTATTGAACCTGTTCCCCATCCCATTGCTCGACGGTGGTCACCTTTTGTTCTATGGAATCGAGGCGGCCCGAGGCCGGCCACTATCGGACCGGGCCCAGGAGGTCGGATTCCGTATTGGGCTGGCGATCGTCGTCATGTTGATGATTTTTGCAACCTTTAACGACATCCTGCACCTAGCCACCTCATAGGCGTTGCAGACGTGCAACTTTTTGAGGGGAAAGGAAAACTTGGCCGGGAGTATCGTTTGCACGGCCCCTGAAACGCTGTACAAAGCGGTCAAAGAAAGCCTGCCCAACAGCTCTCTCGAAGCCAGCCGGGGGCGGCCGCAAGGATTATAAGGGCGCGTAGCGCATGGGACTTTGTGTGCGGTGGGCGCGGGGACTGGCCCTGAGTTGCTTGGTCCTCGGGGGTGTCCTTATCGGTGGCGGGCTGGTGACCGTGGCGTCTTTGGACGTTGCGGTTGCGCAAACCTCCAATTCCATAGTTGTGCAAGGCAACCGCCGGGTCGAGGCGGGCACCATTCGCTCCTATTTCAAGCCTGGCCCCGGCGGCCGCGTCGGCGCCGCTGAGGAAAACGAGGCGATCAAGGCGCTTTACGCGACCGGGCTGTTCTCCGATGTCCGCGTCAGCCATGCCAGCGGCCGGCTGGTGGTCTCCGTGGTCGAGAATCCGGTGATCAACCAGGTCGCGTTCGAAGGCAACAAGAAAGCCAAAGACGCGCAACTGCAAGCCGAGGTGCAATCGAAAGCGCGCGGCACCTTGTCGAGGCCGACCGTGCAGGCCGACGTGCAGCGGATTATCGAAATCTATCACCGCACCGGCCGCTTCGACGTGACCGTCGTGCCCAAGATCATCGAACTGCCAAACAATCGCGTTAATCTGGTCTTCGAGATCAACGAAGGCGGTAAGACCGGCGTGAAGGAAATCCGCTTCGTTGGCGCCCAGGCGTTCTCCTGGGGTCGCCTGAAGAACGTGATCAAGACCACCGAGACGAACTGGCTCTACGGCTTCCTGCAAACCACTGACATCTACGATCCCGACCGCGTCGAAGCGGACCGCGACCTGCTGCGGCGCTTCTATCTCAAGCACGGCTATGCCGACGTGCGTATCGTGTCGGCGGTCGGCGTATATGATCCGGCTAGGAAAGGCTTTGTCGTCATCTTCACGATCGACGAGGGTGCGCAATACCACGTTGGCGCCATCGACGTTATTTCGAACGTGCATGCCCTCGATCCCGCCTCGTTGCACGATGCGGTCAAGCTCGGCAGTGGCAATGTCTTCAATGCTGATCTGGTCCAGAAGAGCGTTGAAGCGATGACGATTGAGGCCGCCAAGCACGGCTATGCTTTCGCCACTGTGCGTCCGCGCGGCGACCGCGATTTTCAGAGGAAGCTCATTAATATCGTATTCGTGGTCGAGGAAGGCATCCGCGCCTATATCGAACGCATCAATATCCGCGGCAACACGCGCACGCGCGATTACGTCATCCGCCGCGAGTTCGATATCGGCGAGGGCGACCCATACAACCGGGCGCTCATCGACCGCGCCGAGCGGCGGCTGAAGAACCTGGACTATTTCAAGACGGTCAAGATCACCAACGAGCCCGGCTCGGCACCGGACCGTGTCGTCATCGACGTCAAAGTTGAGGAAAAGTCGACCGGCCAATTCTCGATTGCCGGCGGCTACTCGACGGCTGACGGATTCATCGCCCAAGTCAGCATTGCCGACCGCAATCTCATGGGCCGCGGCCAGTTCGCTAAGGTTTCGGTGAGCTATGGACAGTATGCGCGCGGTTTCGACTTATCATTCGTGGAGCCCCATCTGCTCGGCTACCGCATGGCCGGCGGCATCGACCTGTTTGCGCGCCAGAACCTGGCGTCGAGCTACGTCTCGTACGACACCAAGTCCATCGGCGGCAATTTGCGCCTCGGATTTGCGCTGACTGAGGAACTGGCGCTGCAACCACATTATTCTCTTTACCAGACGGAGCTCGAAATTCCGAGCCAATTCAACTGCTTCCCCGCGTCAAGCACCTGTACGCCGGCGTCGCTGCCGGTGCGTTTGGCAGTTGCCGAAGGCCCCACGATCACGTCACTCATAGGCTACACGCTGACCTACAATACGCTCGACAACGTCAATTCGCCGACCAACGGCCTCTATGCATCGCTCACGCAGGATCTGGCCGGTGTCGGCGGCGATGTGAATTTCATTCGCACCATGGCGCAAGTGCGCAATTACTATGAATTGATGCCGGATCTGGTCGGCGTGCTCAAGGTGCAGGGCGGTCACGTTACCGGCTGGGGCGGCAAGAGCATGCGCATGCAGGACGAATTCCAGATGGGACCAAACCTCGTGCGCGGCTTTGCACCTGGTGGCCTCGGCCCGCGTGACCTGACCCCTGGAACGACGAACGATGCGCTCGGCGGCAGTTTGTACTGGGGCGCGACCGTGGAACTGCAGACGCCGCTTTTCTTCCTTCCAAAAGAGATTGGCATCAAAGTTGCGGCCTACGTCGACGCCGGCTCGCTTTGGGATTACCAGGGCCCAACATCTGGGCTGGGGCAAACTCTTATCGTTGGCCTCGACAACTCCTCGGATGTCCGGACCTCGGCCGGCATGGGTTTGATCTGGGATTCGCCGCTTGGCCCGCTGCGCTTCGATTTGGCCTATCCGCTGACGAAGTACTGCGCCACACCTCCAGGTGGTGCGCAGGTTTGCGACCGCACGCAGATATTCCGCTTCAGCGGCGGCGCAAAGTTCTGATCTTGGCCGCGCTTGGCGGTACGACATTACGATGAGCGAGCCGGTATTCTTAAGGTACGCCCGCGGTCTCACGCTTGATGAGGTCGCCGCTTTGACCGGCGCGGTCGCCCCGGCCGCGGCTCTGCGCGCGCGCCGGATCGTCAATGTCGCAGCACTCGACCGCGCCGGGCCGTCCGACATCAGTTTTCTCGACAAAAACACCTTCGCTGCCTCCGCCGCCGTAACGCAAGCCGGCGCCTGCCTCACAACCGCAGCGCTCGCCAAGGACTTGCCGGCCCGCGTCGCCGCGCTCATCGTACGCGAGCCCTATCGCGCTTTCGTCACGGTGGCGCACGAACTTTTCCCCCATGCGTCACGGCCGTCGTCACTTAATGCGGCCGGCGAGGTCGTCGGCGCCCATGTGCATCCAAATGCGCGGCTGGAGGACGGCGTCACCGTCGATCCTGGTGCGGTCATCGGGCCGCGCGCCGAAATCGGCTCCGGCAGCATCATTGGCGCCACCGCTGTCATCGGGCCGGAGGTCCGCATCGGACGCGATTGCTCGATCGGTCCCGGCACCACCGTCAGCAACACCTTGATCGGCGACCGCGTCATCATTCATCCCGGCTGCCGGATCGGCCAGGATGGCTTTGGCTACGTCATGGGGGGATCCGGGCACCTCAAGGTCCCGCAGATCGGCCGTGTCATCATTCAAGACGAGGTCGAGATCGGGGCGGGCTCCACCGTCGACCGCGGTGCCATCCGCGATACCGTTATCGGCGAGGGCACCAAAATCGACAATCTGGTCCAGGTCGGCCACAATGTCAGTATCGGCCGGCATTGCATCGTCGTGGCGCAATCGGGAATCGCCGGCAGCTCTGTGCTGGAAGACTTCGCCGTGCTAGGCGCGCGCGTTGGATTGAGCAACAATGTGACGATTGGTGAAGGCGCCCAAGTCGCCGCTGCCAGCGGCGTCCATCGCAACGTGCCGGCCGGCGGACGCTTCGGCGGGACGCCGGCGAAGCCGATCAAGCAATGGTTCCGCGAGGTGCGGGCGCTCGAACAGCTCACGCGTCAAAAGAACAAGATCGCAAGCGCGGACGATAGAGACATGAGCGATGGATGAAGTGCTGACAAAGCTGGAGATGGCCGATATCGCCGAGGTGCTCAAGCTGCTGCCGCACCGCTACCCGTTTCTGATGGTCGACCGGGTGATCGACATCCGCGGTGACGAACAGGGCATCGGCATCAAAAACGTGACTTTCAACGAACCACATTTTCAGGGGCATTTTCCCGACAATCCGGTATTTCCCGGCGTGCTGATGATCGAGGGCATGGCGCAAACGGCCGGTGTACTTTGCCTTGCGGCGACCTCGTCAAGTCGGCCGAAGTCGGTGTTTTTTCTGACCATCGACAAGGCAAAGTTCCGCAAACCCGTGCGCCCGGGCGACACCATCGAATACCACATGAAGAAAATCGCCCAGCGCAAGAACATGTGGTGGTATCACGGCGAGGCCAAGGTCGCCGGCCAGATCGTCGCCGAAGCCGAGGTCGGCGCCGTGCTTTCCGACGCATGAGCACCAGCATGATCGATCCCTCGGCGCGGATCGAGGCCGGGGCGGCGATCGGGCAAAATGTGTCGATCGGCTCATATTGCACCATCGGCCCGCATGTGAGCGTCGGCGACGGCTGCCGGCTGCATGCCCATGTCAATCTCACCGGCCATACCACCGTCGGCGCACGCACCGTCATCCATTCTTTCGCCTCGCTCGGCTCGCCGCCGCAATCAGTGAAGTATCGCGGCGGTCCGACGCGGCTGGTGGTCGGCGCCGATTGCGATATCCGCGAAGGCGTCACCCTCAACACCGGCACCGAGGACGACCGCGGCGTCACGCAAATCGGCGACCGCTGCTTCCTCATGGTCGGCGCCCATGTCGCGCATGATTGCCTCGTCGGCAATGACGCTGTCTTCGCCAACAACGTCGTCCTCGGCGGCCACGTCACAGTCGGCGACAATGTCATGTTCGGCGGCGGCGTGGCGGTGCGTCAATTCGTGCGTATCGGTGAAGGCGCAATGATCGTTGGCTTAAGTGGCGTGCGCGCCGATGTAATCCCCTGGGGCATGGCGCACGGCCCGCTTGCGCATTTGATTGGCCTCAACATCGTCGGCATGAGGCGCAGCGGCGTTTCCAAGGCGAAAATCTTGGCTGTGAGGCGCGCCTACGAGATGCTGTTTTTCGGCGAGGCTGAGTTCCGCGCGCGGCTCGATCAGGTCGAGCGCGACTATGGTGGTGATGCGCGGGTGCGCAAGATCATCGATTTCGTTCGCGCCGGAAAACGTCCCCTCACCATGGCAATCAAGCGCAGCGAAGCCGACGAGGACGCATGAGCGAGGCGCCGAGCTTGAACGCGGAAGGCCCGCTGGCTTTGGTATGCGGCGGCGGAAGCCTGCCCTTGGCGGTGGCGGATTTAGTTACCGCGCGCGGGCGCTCGGTCGTGCTGTTCCCGCTACACGGCGCCGCCAATCCGCTGTTAGCCATGCGGTTTCCGCACCACTGGCTCTACCTCGGTCAACTCGGCAAGTTCTCGCGTCTGGCACACGCGGCCGGTTGCCGCGATGTGGTATTCATCGGGTCGCTAGTGCGCCCGGCGTTCTGGAAAATGCGTTTTGACCTCACGGCGCTGGCGCTGCTGCCGCGCCTTGCTGCGGCATTTCGCGGCGGCGACGATCATCTGCTCTCCAATGTCAGCCGCGTCGTCGAGCGCCAGGGCTTCCGCCTGCTTGGCGCCCACGAGGTGGCGCCCGAGATCCTGGTGCCGCACGGCGCGCTCGGCCGCGCTCAGCCGTCCGAGCGTGACCGTGATGACACCGCACTTGGCTTCGACTATCTGCGCGCTGCCGGTTCATTCGACATTGGCCAGGCTGTGGTCGTTGCCGACAAGCGCGTGTTGGCGGTCGAAGCGGCGGAAGGCACCGATCAGATGCTCGCCCGCGTTGCGCAATTGCGCGCCATCGGCCGCATTGGAACAGCGAAGGGCGTTGGCGTGCTGGTGAAGGCGCCCAAGCCAAAGCAGGATCGGCGCTTCGATCTGCCCTCGATCGGTCCGCATACGGTCGACGGCGTTGTCCGCGCCGGCCTTGCTGGCATCGCGGTAGCAGCCGGTGAAACGGTCATCGCAGAACCCGACCGTCTGGTGGCGGCCGCGGACGGTGGCGGTATTTTCGTCATCGGCGCGCCTGCCGGACTTAAGCAATGAACCACGCACCGGCAGCGGGCGAAAGTCGGGCTCCGGGTCCGAATGTCTTTCTATTGGCGGGCGAGGAATCCGGCGACCGGCTGGGCGCCGCGCTGATCGCCGCGATCAAACGGCGCACGCAGGGCCGCGCGCGTTTTTCCGGCGTTGGCGGCGCGCACATGGCGGCCGAGGGCATGCCGAGCCTTTACACGCTTTCCGATCTCTCATCTTTCGGCTTTGCCTCGCTGCCGGGGCGGCTACCGACGATCCTGCGGCGCATCCGCGAAACGGCGGATGCAGCGGTCGCCGCAAAGCCGGACGTGCTGGTCATCATCGACAGCCCGGAATTCACCCATCGCGTCGCCCGCAAGGTGCGCGCCCGCGCGCCTGAGATCCCGATCGTCGACTATGTCTGCCCGTCGGTCTGGGCTTGGCGGCCGAGTCGTGCGCGCGCCATGCGCTCCTATGTCGACCACGTGCTGGCGCTACTGCCATTCGAGCCAGCCGCCATGCAGCGCTTGCAGGGCCCGCCGACCACCTTTATCGGCCATCCACTCGGCGAGCAGGTTGCGCTGCTGCGTCCGAATGCCGAGGAGGCGGGCCGAAGGCTTAGCAGTCCGCCACTGCTGCTCGTGCTGCCGGGCAGCCGCAGCGGCGAGATCCGACGCATGGTGGGCGTATTCGGCAAGGCTGTGGCACGCCTGGCCGACCGCATCGGGCCGCTGGAGGTCGTGGTGCCGGCGGTACCCCGGCTGGCCGAGACGGTGCGGGCGGCGGCCGCCAGCTGGCGCGTGCCGGCGCGCGTCGTGACCGACGCAGGTGAAAAGCATGCCGCTTTCCGCAGAGCGCGGGCGGCGCTGACTAAGTCCGGCACCTCGACACTCGAGCTCGCGCTTGCCGGCATCCCTATGGTCGCCGCCTACAAGGTGCCGCTGGTCGAAGAAATGATTGGCCGTCTGCTGATCACGGCCCACAGCGCCATCCTTGCCAATTTGATCCTGGGTGAAAACCTGGTGCCGGAGTTTCTGCAACGGGACTGCACGGCCGAAAGGCTCAGCAATGCCCTGCTGCCATTGCTTGGCGATACTGCGCGCCGCCGCCAACAGATTGACGCCTTCGCGCGGCTCGATGGGCTCATGGACCTCGGTAAAGCGTCCCCCAGCGACCGGGCCGCCGCCGTGGTGCTAGATTGCGCCTCTGGCCATACTAAACCTTTGCGCGAAGCCATGGCGCCGGCGCCGCCAACAGCGTAGTTTGCTACCCACCCGGCCAACTGGCCGTATAGATTGGCCTGAAAGCTGGGATTTTGCTGGTGAATATCCCCAACCGCGCCGCCATCACCGCTGTTCACGGCTATGTGCCGCCGGACGTGCTCACCAATGCCGATTTGGCGCGCATGGTGGACACTACGGACGCTTGGATCACTGAGCGCACTGGTATCAAGGAGCGCCATATCCTCAAGGGGCAAGGGCTGGGCACCTCGCATATGGGCGCAGAAGCCGTTCGGGGGCTACTCGTCAAGACTGGCACTAACCCGGAAGACGTCGAGCTTCTCATCTGCGCGACTACAACGCCGGATTTCGTGCATCCCTGCACAGCCAATCTGATCTGCGACATGGTCGGCATCCGCAATATCGGAAGCTTCGACGTGCAGGCGGCGTGCTCGGGCTTCCTCTATGCCTTGACCGCTGCCCAGCAGTTCATTGCGGCCGGCACCTACAAGAAGGTCATCGTGGTCGGCGCCGACAAGATGTCGGCCATTGTCGATTATACCGATCGTGCCACCTGCGTGATATTCGGCGACGGTGCAGCCGCGGTGATGCTCGAACCGAACGCCGACTACGGCATCATGGATACGGTTCTGCACTCCGACGGCTCGGGCGCGAGGTATCTCCACCAGAAAGCCGGCGGAAGCCGCATGCCGCCGACCGCTGAGACGGTCGCCAAGCGTCTGCATTACGTCCACCAAGAAGGCGCGCAGGTTTACAAGTTTGCCGTCGCCGGCATGACGGAAGTGACGCGCGATATCATGGCGCGCAACAATCTGACCGCCGACATGATTGATTGGGTCGTTCCACACCAGGCCAACCGCCGCATCATCGAGACGACGGCCGCGCGCCTTGGTCTGCCGTTCGAAAAGATAATGTTCACCATCCAAAAATACGGCAATACCACTACGGCGACGATACCGCTGTGCCTGTGGGACTATGAGCAGAAGCTCAAGACCGGCGACCGTCTGCTGCTTGCCGCGTTCGGCGGCGGCTTCACCTGGGGCGGTGCCTATATGACCTGGGCCTATGACGGTGCCAGCGCGCCCAAGCTCAACGGCGGCTCGCAAAACGGCAAGCTCGTCAAATCATCCTGGCTCTGAATTCTATTTCCGCCGCGAGATCGGGGCGTAGTCGCGTTTGGGTGCGCCGGTGTAGAGCTGGCGCGGGCGGCCGATCTTCTGCTTCGGGTCCTCGATCATTTCCTTCCACTGCGCGATCCAACCGACCGTGCGCGCCACCGCAAACAGCACGGTGAACATGGTGGTGGGGAAACCCATCGCCTTCAGCGTAATGCCCGAATAGAAGTCGACATTGGGATAGAGCTTCTTCTCGATGAAATATTCGTCGTGCAGCGCGATCTTTTCGAGCTCGATCGCGACCTCGAGCAGGTGATCGTCCTTGACGCCGAGCTCGTTCAAGACCTCGTGGCAGGTCTTTTGCATGATCTTGGCGCGCGGATCGTAGTGCTTGTAGACGCGGTGGCCGAAGCCCATCAGCCGGTACGGATCGTCCTTGTCCTTGGCGCGCTTGATGAATTCCGGGATGCGGTCGACCGAGCCGATCTCGCGCAGCATGTTGAGGGCAGCCTCGTTGGCACCGCCATGCGCCGGGCCCCACAGGCAGGCGCAGCCGGCCGAGATGCAGGCGAACGGATTGGCGCCCGAGGAGCCGGCGAGCCGCACCGTCGAGGTCGAGGCGTTCTGCTCGTGGTCGGCGTGCAGGATGAAGATGCGATCCATGGCGCGCGCCAGCACGGGATTGACCTTGTAGTCCTCGGCCGGCACAGCAAAGCACATGCGCAAAAAATTGGTCGAATAGTCGAGCTCGTTCTTCGGATAAACGAAGGGCTGGCCAATGGAATATTTGTAGGCCATGGCAGCCAGCGTCGGCACCTTCGCGATCATGCGGATCGACGCGATCATGCGCTGGATCGGATCGGAAATGTCGGTGGAGTCGTGATAGAACGCCGACAGCGCGCCGACCGAACCGACCAAGACCGCCATCGGATGCGCATCGCGGCGGAAGCCTTGGAAGAACCGGCTCATCTGCTCGTGCACCATGGTGTGGCGCGTAACGCGGTAGTCGAAGTCGGCCTTTTGCGCCGCCGTCGGCAATTCGCCGTAGAGCAGCAGGTAGCAGGTCTCGAGGAAATCGCCGTGCTCGGCGAGCTGCTCGATCGGATAGCCGCGATAGAGCAACACGCCCTGGTCGCCATCGATATAGGTGATCTTGGATTCGCAGCTCGCCGTCGAGGTGAAGCCGGGGTCGTAGGTGAACATGCCGCTCTCGCCGTAGAGCTTGACAATGTCGACGACGTCCGGACCGATCGAGCCGGAATAGACAGGGAAGTCCCAGTTCTTGTTACCGACGGTTAGCGTGCCGGTCTTGGTCTTGGCGTCCGTCTTTGCGTCCATGGTCGAGCCCTCGAATTGGCTGCGAGCAGCGCGATTGAAAACGTCAGGGCCGGTGTGCCGGGTCTGGGAGTGCGGTTTCCGGCCGCTGTTTGGGTAGCTTATTCAAGTGTGCACTGCAAGATAGAGCCGATGCAGAGCTGCCCCGTGCCCCCCATATAGGCGCGATCCCCATAAATTTCGCGGGGGGTGCGTTGCTAAGCCGCCGGGTTGGCGCCGGCCTGGTCGCGCAGCCGCACCAGGCTCTCGTCTCGGCCGAGCACCGCTAAGACGTCGAAGATCGGTGGCGAGGTGGTTCGGCCGGTGAGCGCGGCCCTGAGCGGCTGCGCTACGGCGCCCAGTTTGAGTCCCGCGCGTTCGGCAAAATGTCGCACCACGGCCTCGACCGTGCCGGCGTTCCAGTCGGTGACGACCTCCAGCTCGGGCAGCAGCGTGGCGATGAGGCCTATGACCTCGTCGGTGAGCAGGGCCTTGGCTTGCTCGTTGAGGTCGAGCGGGCGGTCAGCCCAGATAAAGCGCGCGGCGTCGAACAGTTCGACCAAAGTCTTGGCCCGCTCCTTCAGGCCTGGCATGGCCGCGAGCAGCGTGGCGCGCAACGCAGGCGTCATCTTGGAGGCCAAGTCCTGGCCGCCGGCGATGTGCGGCAAGAGCTGTTCGAGTGCCGCCATCAGCTCGCCGTCCGCGCTGGCGCGGATGTAATGGCCGTTGAGGCTTTCCAGCTTGGCAAAATCGAAGCGCGCCGGTGAGCGGCCGATCTGCGCCAGATCGAAGGCGGCGATCATCTCCTCGGTGGTGAAGATTTCCTGGTCGCCATGGGCCCAGCCCAGCCGCACCAGATAATTGCGCATCGCCGCCGGCAGGTAGCCCATGGCGCGATAGGCATCGACCCCGAGCGCGCCATGGCGCTTCGACATTTTGGAGCCGTCCGGCCCGTGGATCAGCGGGATATGCGCGAAGATCGGCGCGTGCCAGCCGAGCGCGTCGTAGATGTGGGTCTGGCGCGCGGCATTGGTGAGATGGTCGTCGCCGCGGATGACATGGGTGATGGCCATGTCGTGGTCGTCCACCACCACCGCCAGCATATAGGTCGGCGTGCCGTCAGAACGCAGCAGTACCAGATCGTCGAGATCCGAGTTCTGCCAGTTGACGCGGCCTTGCACCTGGTCCTCGATTGCGGTCTCGCCGCTCTGCGGCGCCTTCAGCCGGATCACCGGCTTGACGCCGGGGGGCGCCTCGGCCGGGTCGCGGTCGCGCCAGCGCCCGTCATAAAGTTTGGAGCGGCCCTCGCGGCGGGCAGCCTCGCGCATTTCGGTGAGCTCCTCGGGCGTCGCGTAGCAGCGATAGGCGCGCCCGGCGGCGAGCAATTGCTCGGCCACCTCGCGGTGGCGCTGAGCGCGCGGATACTGGAACACGATCTCGCCGTCCCAGGTCAGCTCCAGCCAGGTGAGCCCGTCGATGATGGCGTTGATAGCGGCGGCGGTTGAGCGCTCGCGGTCGGTGTCCTCGATGCGCAGCAGCATCTTGCCGCCGAAGTGGCGTGCGTAGAGCCAGTTAAACAGCGCGGTGCGCCCGCCGCCGATGTGCAGGAAGCCGGTGGGCGAGGGTGCAAAACGGGTAATGACGGGCTCGCTCATCGCGCGCCCTGTACCACAGTTGGAGGCAAGCGTGTCAGCGCGATTGACATTGAGCCGAGCGCCGCGTCATGGCATAGGCCGCCGTTCGCGGCATCTTAAGGCCGGACCGGGGCGCGAGGAAGCATGGCGAAGGACGACAAGGCAGGCGGTGACGCGGTGGCAAGGGAGGCCGGCCGCGACTTCATCCGCGACATCGTCCAGGCCGATCTCGACGCCGGCCGCGTCAAGCAGGTCATCACCCGCTTTCCGCCCGAGCCGAACGGCTATCTCCATATCGGTCACGCCAAGGCGATCTGCCTGAATTTCGGCCTCGCCGAGGAGTTCGGCGGCCGCTGCAACCTGCGCTTCGACGACACCAACCCGGTCAAGGAAGAACAGGAATATATCGACGCCATCGAGGCCGACGTGCGCTGGCTCGGCTACGACTGGGGCCGGCACCTCTATCACGCCTCCGATTATTTCGAGCAGCTTTACGATTGGGCCGAGGACCTGATCCGCGCCGGCAAGGCCTATGTGGACGACCAGACGCAAGATCAAATACGGGCGAACCGCGGCACGCTCACCGAGCCGGGCAGGAACAGCCCGTTCCGCGACCGCAGCGTGGAGGAAAACCTCGATCTGTTTCGCCGCATGCGCGCCGGCGAGTTTGAAAACGGCGCCCGCGTCTTGCGCGCCAAGATCGACATGGCGAGCGGCAACATCAACCTGCGCGACCCGGTGATGTACCGGATTTTGCATGCGGCGCATCCGCGCACGGGTGACACCTGGAAAATTTATCCGAGCTACGACTATGCCCACGGCCAGTCCGACGCCATCGAACACATCACGCATTCGATCTGCACGCTCGAGTTTGAGGACCACCGGCCGCTCTACGATTGGTTCATCGACAACCTCAAAGTGCCGTCGCGGCCGCGCCAGTACGAATTCGCGCGGCTGAACCTGAGCTACACGGTCTTGTCCAAGCGCGTGCTCACGCAGCTGGTGCGCGATGGCCATGTGATCGGCTGGGACGATCCGCGCATGCCGACGCTCGCCGGCCTGCGCCGGCGCGGCGTGCCGCCCGAGGCCATCCGCGATTTCGTCAAGCGCATCGGGGTGGCGAAAGCCAACAGCCTGGTCGACGTCGGCATGTTCGAGTTCTGCGTGCGCGAGGCGCTCAACAAAAGCGCGTTGCGGCGCATGGCGGTGCTGCGGCCGCTGAAAGTCGTGATCGAGAATTATCCGGAAGGGCAGACGGAAGAGCTGGACGCGGTCAATCATCCCGACGATGCGGCCGCAGGCTCCCGCAAGATCAAGTTCGCGCGCGAGCTTTATATCGAAACCGAAGACTTCATGGAGACCCCGCCGAAGAAATTCTTCCGGCTGTTTCCCGGCAACGAGGTGCGCTTGCGCTATGCCTATTTCATCACCTGCCGTGAGGTGAAGAAAAACGCCAAGGGCGAGGTGACCGAACTGGTCTGCACCTACGATCCGGCCACCAAGGGCGGCAACGCGCCCGACGGCCGCAAGGTGAAGGGCACCATCCACTGGGTGTCGGCGGCGCATGCCGTGCCGGCCGAAGTGCGGCTTTATAATCCGCTGTTCACCAAACCGGACCCGGCCGGCGGCGAAAACTTCGCCGCCGACCTCAATCCGCGATCGCTCGAAATCTGCGCGGCGCGCATCGAGCCGGCACTCGCCGACGTCAAAGTCGGGGAGGTCGTGCAATTCGAACGCAACGGTTATTTCTGCGCCGACCCGGACAAGACGCCCGCCAAGCCGGAGTTCAACCGCACCATCGGGCTGCGCGACACCTGGGCGAAGGAGAAGGCGGCAGGTTGAGCTATCTCGCGCGCCAAACATTCAGCGTCATGCCCGGCCTTGTGCCGGGCATCCAAGTCTTTGCGTGCCGGAAAACAAGACGTAGGCGGCCGGGACGAGCCTGGCCATGACGGTTGAGTGGAGGGGGTTCACAACCGTTCTCCTAGCCACCACATCTGCCTGACGTAGCATGGCCCTCGCGCAACTGCACCGGCGCGGGGGGCGCCATGGCACCCAGCGAAGAATCCCGATCGCGCGCCAAGGCCTGGGCGGCCGAGCTCGATGCGGCGCGCCGGCGAGCCGGCCTGGTGCTGCCCAATTGGCTCAGCGGCCCCGCTGAACACCTGCGTCATCTGCTGTCGCAATGGGCGCTGGCTGAGCTCGCGCCCGGCCGGCTCACGCCCTGGCTGTCGGTTGCTTTCGGCTTCGGCATCGTCCTTTACTTCACAGCCGAGCGGGAGCCGGCCTGGTGGGCCGCGAGTACGCTCGCGCTCGCCGGCATCACGATCGCGATCCTCGCGCGCCGTCGCCCCGTCGGATTTCCGCTCGCGCTCGGCTTCGCGGCGGTCGCCGCCGGCTTCCTAACCGCCACGCTCACCACGCTGCGCGTTGCCCATCCGGTGCTGCAGGCGACGAACTGGAGCGCCTCCGTCACCGGCTATATCGAGACGCGCGAGGAGCGCGCGCAGCGACCGCGTGGTGGTGCGCGTGCGCACAATCGAGGCCCGCCGCATGGCGGTCAAGCCCGACCGCGTTCGCGTCGCCGTGCGCAAAGGCACCGCGCCTGCGGTCGGGTCATTCGTCGCCTTCAAGGCGCATCTGTCGCCGCCGCTCGCGCCATTGCGGCCCGGCGGTTACGATTTCGCACGCGATATGTATTTTTCAGGCCTCGGCGCCTCTGGCTATGTGCTGGCCGCCATCAGAACCGAGCCTGCGCCGCGCGCGCCCGGCCTCTGGCTGCGCACAGCCGCTGTCATTGACGGAGTGCGCGAGAGCATCAACCAGCGCATTCATGCCGTGCTGCCCGGCGACCGCGGCTCGATAGCCTCGGCGCTGATCACGGGCAAGCGCAACGCCATTTCCGATCCCGTCAGCAACGCCTTCTACATTTCGAGCCTCGCCCATGTGCTGGCGATCTCGGGCTTCCACATGGCGGTGGTGGCCGGCATTGCATTCTTCTTCATTCGCGCCGGGCTGGCGCTGATGCCGGCGCTTGCCGCCCGCCGTCCGATCAAGAAATGGGCGGCCGGCGCCGCGCTTATTGCCGCCGTCGGCTATCTCGTTCTTTCGGGCGCGAGCATCTCGACACAGCGCGCCTTCATTATAGTGACCATCGTGCTCATCGGCGTCATGCTCGATCGCCCGTTGCTCACCTTCCGCACCCTCACGGTCGCCGCCTTCGGCGTGCTGCTGGCCTCGCCGCAGGCCGTTGTGCATCCCAGTTTCCAGATGTCGTTTGCCGCCGCGTTGGCGTTGATTGCGGCGTATCAATACGGGTGCCCATGGCGCGCCGATGCCGACACCTCGCTCAGCGCGCGCGCCGCGCTTTGGGGTACGCGCGAGATCGCGGCGCTCATTCTTGCGTCAATCGTCGCCGGCCTCGCGACGACACCCTACGCCGCCTACCACTTCCATCGCGTGGCGCCTTACGGCGTGCTCGCCAACCTGCTGGCCATGCCGGTGGTGTCGGCCTGGGTGATGCCCATGGGCATTCTCGGTTTGCTGACGTTGCCCTTGGGGTTTGATGCGCCGTTCTGGCAGCTGATGGGGCATGGCATCGACTGGATGATCGCGGTGGCGTTGTGGGTAACCAGCCTGCCGCGCGCGGTCGGCCATATGCGCGCCTTTGGCAGCGGGCCGCTGCTGCTCGGCACCGCCGGTCTGCTGTTGCTATGCCTGTTGCGCACGCCCTTGCGATTCAGTGGCGCCGTGCTGGCGGTGATTGCCAGCCTATTGGCGCTGGCCGCGCCGCGCCCCGACGTGCTGGTGGCAGCCGACGGCCGTGCCGCGGCCATTCGCGGCGCTGACGGGCGACTCACGTTCTTGTCCAGCGGCCGCGACAGCTTCGTGATCAAGGACTGGCTCACCGCCGACGGCGACGGCCGCGACCCTAAGGACAAGACTTTGCATGACGGGGTGACCTGCGACGCCATCGGCTGCGTCGCCCCGTTCAAGGACGGCCGGCTCGCCGTAATTGCTTTCAAAACCGAGGCCTTCGCCGAAGACTGCGCGCGCGCTGCGGTGGTGGTGAGCCGCCGCGAGGCGCAACGCCCTTGTGCCGCCACGCTGATCGACCGCAAAGTCTGGCGCGCGCAGGGCGCCGTCGCGCTGCGCTGGAGCGGCGATCATTTTGTGCAAACGGCCGCCCGCCCGCCCGGCGTCGATCGTCCTTGGGCACGTGCTATTGGCGTTGCAGGGGATGCGGCGGTAACGCCAACGTCGCCGCGCGACGCTACGCCCAAGCAGGAAGATCTGGAGGCGGGGGATTAACGGCGTTCACTCGTCCGCTCGTCCCCGCGAAAGCGGACGGCAACCTCGGTCTAAAAACAACTCTGGATTCCCGCTTGCGCGGGAATGAGCGGCGTATGGGAGCGCATCTTAGTATCGCCTGAACAACCCCACCAGCTTGCCCTGAATGCGCACGCGGTTGGGCGGCAGGATGCGCACTTCGTAAGACGGATTGGCCGGCTCGAGCGCAATCGAGGCGCCGCGCCGGCGGAAGCGCTTGAGCGTCGCCTCCTCGTCGTCGATCAGCGCCACCACGATGTCGCCGGTTTCGGCCGCTTCCGACTTGCGGATGAGCGCGATGTCGCCGTCGAGAATGCCGGCCTCGATCATCGAGTCGCCGCGCACTTCGAGCGCGAAATGTTCGCCGGCCGAGAGCAAGTCGGGCGGCATGTTGATGACATGGCTGCGGGTCTGGATCGCCTCGATCGGCGTGCCGGCGGCAATGCGGCCCATCACCGGCACCGCGATCGGACGACTGCCGTCGCTGCCGTCTTCGCCGGCCGCGCGTACGCGGCCAAGGTCGCCCTCGATCACGCTCGGGGTGAAGCCGCGCGAGCGGCCGCCGCTGATGCCGTGGGCGACTGAATCCGGCAGTTTGATCACCTCGATGGCGCGCGCCCGGTTGGCCAGGCGCCTTATGAAGCCGCGCTCCTCCAGCGCCGTGATCAGCCGGTGGATGCCGGATTTCGAGCGCAGGTCGAGGGCGTCCTTCATCTCGTCGAAGGAAGGCGGAACGCCGGTTTCGGTCAGCCGCTCGTGGATGAAGCGCAGCAGCTCAAATTGCTTGCGGGTCAGCATCGGTCTCTCTCCCCGTCGCGGGCTGCCCCTCTCAATGAGGCCCCAGCCAGAAACAAATCATGAACGGACACTATCTGTTCGATATGTGTTCCGCAACCATTTAATTTGGCGTGAAAAACTCGAAATGCCGCTACAGGCCTAGCTTAAGGATGACACAGGGTGAACCGGCCACCGCTGCCGGCGCGTGCGGCTCGCGAATCACCAGGCAGTCGGCCCGCGCCAGCGGAGCCATCAGGGAACTATCCTGCGCCGGCACCGGCGTCGCCACGGGGCCGTCCGGGCCCATTTCCAGGGTCGCCCGCAGATAGTCGGCGCGCTCGTCATTGGCGGGCAGGCCGCGGCCGAGGCGGGCGGGTTCCGGCACGTGCTCGGCGTCACTGCGCCCGCAGAGTCGCCCGATCAGCGGCAACAGGAACAGGAAAGCGCAGACATAGGCCGAGACCGGGTTTCCGGGCACGCCCAGCACATGCATGGCTCCCAGCCGGCCATGCATCATCGGCCGGCCGGGGCGCAGCGCCACCCGCCAGAACGACAGTTCCAGCCCTTCCGACGCCAGCGCCCGCTGCACCAGATCGTGTTCGCCCACGGATGCCCCGCCGCTGGTGACCAGAATATCGGCGCCCCAATCGCGCGCGCGGCGCACGGCGGCTGCGATGTCCTCGATCCGGTCGTGCGCGATGCCGAGATCGTTAACCTCGGCCCCGGCGCTGCCGGCCATGGCGAGGATCGCAAAGCCGTTGGAATAGACGATCTCGCCCGGCCCGGGCCGGCTGCCCGGCGCCACCAGCTCGTCGCCAGTGCCGAGCACCGCCACCTTGGGCCGGCGAAAAACGGAGAGGCGTGCATGGTTCATGCCGGCGGCCAGCATCACGTCGCGGTCGCTCAACCGTTTACCCTTGCGCAACAGCATGTCGCCTTGGTTGAAGTCGATGCCTTGGCCGCGCACATTGCGGCCCTGGGTCGTGGCCTTCTGGATGGTGACGCTGTTGCCGGCGCAGGCGGTCAACTCCTGGATCACCACGGTATCGGCACCCGCCGGCATCATCCCGCCGGTGAAAATGCGCGCGGCTTGGCCAGCTTTCACGTCGCCGTCGAAAGGGTGGCCGGCGGCCACTTCGCCGATCAGCCTGAGCGTGACAGGGGCCTGCGCCACGTCGGCGGCGCGCACCGCATAGCCGTCCATGGCGGACACGGCAGCGGGCGGCTGCGTGCGCAACGCCGCCAGATCCTCGGCCAGCACGCGCCCGAGCGCATCATCGAGCTTGACGGTTTCAGTTTTCAGCGCGCCCGCCCCGGCGAGCACACGCTGCAAGGCTTCGACGACCGGCATCAAAGCCATGACTAAACCGCTCGTCCCTGCGAAAGCGGGGACCCAGGGCTGTAAGCCACCGGCTGATCATAGTTGGCACTGGATTCCCGCTTGCGCTGGAATGAGCGGAGTAAATGGCAAGCCATCGCGCTAAACCTCTGCCTTCCAAGTGCCGGATTTGCCGCCGGTTTTCTCAAGCAGCCGCACGCCCTCGATGCGCATGGTTTTTTCGATCGTCTTGACCATGTCGTAGATGGTCAAACACGCAATCGACACCGCCGTAAGCGCCTCCATCTCGACCCCGGTCTGCGCGGTGACCTTCACGGTGGCGCGCACCAGAAAACCGGGCAGGGCATGTTCGGGATCGATATCGATCGAGACCTTGGTGATCGGCAGCGGATGGCAGAGGGGGATCAACCCGTGGGTGCGCTTGGCCGCCATGATGCCGGCCAGGCGCGCGGCACCGAGCACGTCGCCCTTCAGCGCGTTGCCTTCCAGCACCCGGTCGAGCGTCGCTTTGGTCATGATGACGCGGCCTTCCGCGATCGCCTGCCGCTCGGTGGCCCCCTTGGCGGAGACGTCGACCATGCGGGCCTGGCCGCGCTGGTCGATATGGCTGAGGCCAGCCTTCATGGCCAATCTACGCGCGCGTCTTGCGGCCATTTTCGGGGCGCGCGGGGTTTTCTTCCGACTAGGGAATTTCTTGCGACGGCGGATGGCTTTCTTGGACGGGCGCCGCGCCGCAGCCTTGCTACGGCGCGCTGCCTTCTTTTTGCGGGCTCGCACCACAGCTCACACCACGCCAGCGCGGTGCGGCGCGCGCGCCAGCAGGCGCTGCGTCGCCGCCGCCACGTCCGGCTGGCGCATCAGGCTTTCGCCGATTAAGAAGGCTGAAATGCCAATGCGGCTGAGACGGGCCAGATCCGCCGGCGCATTGAGACCGCTCTCGGCCACCACTACGCGGTCGGGCGGGATCTTCGGGGCCAGTCGCTCGCTTACCGTCAGACTGGTCTGGAAGGTACGCAGATCGCGGTTGTTGATGCCGATCAGCCGCGATTTGAGCTGCAATGCGCGCTTAAGCTCATCCTCCTCATGAACTTCAATCAAAACATCCATCCCATTGGTAATAGCTGTTTTTTCGATCTCATGGGCCGCCGGGTCGTCGACCGCCGCCATGATGATCAGCACACAATCGGCACCGAGCGCGCGCGATTCCACCACCTGATAGGGCTCGTAGATGAAATCCTTACGCAGTACCGGCAGCGCCGTGGCCGCGCGGGCCTGGCCAAGGAAATCCTGCCGGCCCTGGAATGAAGGCGCGTCGGTGAGCACCGAGAGACAGGTTGCGCCGCCCGCTTCATAGGCCTTGGCGAGAGACGGCGGATCGAAATCGGCCCTGATCAGTCCGGCAGACGGACTCGCCTTCTTGATCTCGGCAAGCAGCGCATAATCGCCGGTGGCAATGCGCTTCTCGATCGCAGCAAGGAAGCCGCGCGGGGACGGGGCGGTCATGGCGTCGCGCTCGAGCTGGCCGAGCGGTCGTGCGCGTTTAGCGACCGCTATCTCTTCGCGTTTGTAGGCCTCAATCTTTTTTAAAATATCTATCATTTTTTTTTCCTGCGCATGATCTTATCTGAAAACCCGTCCCCACTTTTCGGGATCATGCGGCTCACGCCTCCACGGCGTTGGACACCGCAATCAGGCGGTCGAGTTTGCCTTCCGCCTCGCCGCTGTTGATCGACTTGGCGGCAAGCGAAGCGCCTTCCTTCAGCTCTTTTGCCTTTCCGGCTACCACGAGCGCGGCCGCGGCATTCAAGATCGCCACGTCGCGGAAGGCGCCCGGTTTTCCTTTCAGCACATCAAGCAGCGCCTTGGCATTGTGCTTGGCGTCCCCGCCGCGCAACGCCTCTGGCTTCGCGCGCGGCAGGCCCGCGTCCTCCGGCGAGATCTCGAAGGTGCGAATCTTGCCTTTCTCCAGCGCGGCCACGCTGGTCGGGCCGGACGTGGTGATCTCGTCGAGCCCGTCGGAGCCGTGCACCACCCAGACGCATTCCGAGCCGAGATTATTCAGCACTTGCGCCATCGGCTCGATCCATTGCCGCGAGAAAGCGCCGATCATCTGCCGCTTGACGCTGGCCGGATTCGACAGCGGCCCCAACAGATTGAAGATGGTACGGGTGCCGAGCTCGACGCGGGTGGGACCGACATTCTTCATCGCCGGATGATGCGCCGGCGCGAACATGAAGCCGATGCCGGCGTCGCGGATGCAACGGGCGACCTTGTCGCCGGCGAGTTCGATGTTGACTCCGAGCGCGCTCAAGACGTCGGCGGCGCCCGATTTCGACGACAGCGCGCGGTTGCCGTGCTTGGCCACCGGCACGTCCGCGCCCGCCACGATGAAAGCCGCGCAGGTCGAAATGTTGAACGAGCCGGAGGCGTCGCCCCCAGTGCCGACCACGTCGATGGCGCCGGGCGGCGCCTGCACGCCCAGCATCTTGGCGCGCATGGTGGTGACCGCGCCGGTGATTTCGTCGACGGTTTCCCCGCGCACGCGCAGCGCCATCAAGAGCCCGCCCATCTGCGAGGGCGTGGCTTCCCCCGACATCATGCGATCGAAGGCGCCGGCCGCCTCCTCGCGCGTGAGGCTGGCGCCGGTCGCGACCTTGGCGATGAGGGCTTTGAATTCGTCGGCCACGGGAGGCGCCCTCTATTCGGCCGCGTGCATCGGTGCCGTCTGGCCGCGGCCGGCCTGTTTGTTCCAGGCGGCAGCGATGTCGAGAAAATTCTTCAGCATCAGATGGCCGTGTTCCGAGGCGATGCTTTCGGGATGAAACTGTACGCCGTGAACGGGGAACGTTCCATGCACGAGCCCCATCACTAGCCGGTTATCGGTCTCGGCGTTGACGGTGAGCGTGCGCGGCACGCATTCGCGCGCGACCACCAGCGAATGATAGCGCGTGGCCTTGAGCGGCCCGTTGATGCCGCGAAACACGCCGGTGCCGCTGTGGCGAATCTCGGACAATTTGCCGTGCCGCGGCGTCGCCCGCACGATCTTGCCGCCGAACGCCTGGCCGACCGCCTGATGGCCGAGGCAGACGCCGAGGATCGGAATCGTGGACGCGGCCTTTTCGACGAGATCGAGACAAATGCCGGCATCGTCGGGCGTGCCAGGACCGGGCGAGAGCACGATCGCCTCGGGTTCAGATTTTATCACCTCGGCGACCGAAATCTTGTCGTTGCGATGCACGGCAACATCGGCCCCCAAGCTGCCCAGGTAATGGAACAGATTGAAGGTAAAGCTGTCGTAATTGTCGATCAGAACGATCATGTTTGCTTGCCCGCTCAAGGTCTTAAGACCCATGGTAGAGGGGGTCAAGCAGCCCCGTGCGGGCTGGTTACTGCCCGCGCTTGGCGGCGCTGGCAAAGCGACTGGCCTCTTCGGCAGCGCGGAACAAGGCTTTCGCCTTGTTGATGCATTCCTGCTGCTCATAGTCGGGATCGCTGTCGGCGACGATGCCGGCGCCCGCCTGCACATACATGATGCCGTTCTTGATGAGCGCAGTGCGCAGCACGATGCAGGTATCCATCTCGCCGGCGGCCGAGAAATAGCCGACGCAGCCGGCATAGAGCCCGCGCTTTTCCGTCTCCAGCTCGTCGATGATCTCCATGGCGCGCACCTTCGGCGCGCCGGAGACGGTGCCGGCGGGAAAGCCGCCGACCAGCGCATCGAGTGCGTCGTATTTGACCTCGAGCTTGCCCTCGACGTTTGAGACGATGTGCATGACGTGGCTGTAGCGCTCGACGAAAAACTGATCGGTGACCTCGACAGTGCCGATCTTGGCCACGCGGCCGACGTCGTTACGGCCGAGATCGAGCAGCATCAGGTGCTCGGCGCGCTCTTTCGGGTCGGCCAGCAATTCTTCTTCCATCGCCCTGTCTTCGTGTGGCGTCGGTCCCCGCGGCCTGGTGCCGGCGATCGGGCGAATAGTGACCGTGTCGCCTGAAACCTTGACCAGGATTTCCGGACTGGAGCCGGCGATCGCGAAATCCTTAAAGTCGAGAAAATAGAGATAGGGCGATGGATTGGTCCGCCGCAGCGCGCGGTAGAGCGAGAACGGTGGCAGCTTGAACGGCGCCTCGAAGCGTTGCGCCAGCACGATCTGGAAAGCGTCTCCGGCGGCGATATATTCCTTCGCCCGCAACACCATCGCCTTGTAATCGTCGGGCGAGGTGTTCGATTGCATCGGCGCGTCGAGTGGCCCTTCGTCGACTTCGGCCAGCGACTTGTCGAGCGGCTTATCGAGCGCATCGACCACGCCTGAGAGCCGCTCGACCGCGCGCTTGAGCGCGGTCTTGGCTTCGAAGTCTTTTTCGGGGCGCACCGGCGTCACCACCGTGATGGCATCTCTTACCGCGTCGAACACCACGATCAGTGTCGGGCGCACCAGGGTCGCGTCCGCAATCCCGATCGGATCGGGATTGGGCGGCGGCAGTTCCTCCATCAGCCGCACCATGTCGTATCCGAGATAGCCGAACACGCCGGCGGCCATTGGCGGCAGGCTTTCCGGCAAGGCGATGCGGCTTTCCTTGATCAGCGCGCGCAGCGCCGCGAGCGCCGGCTCGTTGAGCGGCGCGAACGCGTCCGGTGTGGTTCGCGCCGATCGATTAATCTCGGCCTTGGTGCCGTTGGCGCGCCAGATCAGGTCGGGCTCCAGCCCAATGATCGAATAGCGCCCGCGCGCCTCGCCGCCTTCCACCGATTCCAGGAGAAAGCTCATCGGTTTGTTGCCGCCAAGCTTCAGATATGCCGAGACCGGCGTTTCCAGATCGGCGACCAGCGTGGTCCACACCACCTGCGCCTCGCCGCGGTTGTAGCGTTCGGCAAAAGCGGTTTCCGACGGCTCGATTTGCATGGGGCTGCTATTGGCGGGCACGGCCGATCACCTGGTCGACGACCGACTGGTTGATGTCGACGCCAAACTCGTTTTCGAGCCGCGCGACATATTCGCCTGTGATGTCGTCGGCGTAAGAATTTTCCAACGATGTCGCGATCGCCTTGCCTTCAGCCGACGCGGGATCGAGCGCGGGATCGACGACATCGGTCACGCTGAACACGTAACGCTCGGTCGGCTGCTTGCCTTCCGAGCTGGCGGCTGTGTCTTTCGGCGTGCCGAACACCGCTGCGACCAGTTTCTCCGGCAAGAAACCGGCCGGCTTGCCGCGCTGCAGGCCGGCTTGCTTTTGGACCTGGAGCCCGGCATCGGTTGCAAGCTGCGCCAGCGTGCCGCCGCTTTTAAGCTTGCCGACCATCTCATCGGTCTTGGCCTTGAGCCGCCTGGCGATCTCGTCGTCGCGCCAGCGCTGCGCAACCTGGTCCTTCACCTCGTCGAGCGTGCGCTCGCGCGAAGGCGTGATGCCGGTGACGTCGTAATAGAGGAAGTCGCCGCCGGCCAATTGCAGCGCGTCGTTGTCGACGCCGACGTCGCTGGCGAAGGCTGATGCCACCAGGTTTGGCTGCTGCGGCAGATCGGGGATCGGCTTGCCGTCCGGGGCGCGGCCGGAGCGGTCGACGGCGTCGATGACACGGGCCTTGAGGCCGAGCTTGGCGCCGGCCTCGACAAGTGTGGAGCCGGCCGCGCGTTCGTCCTCGATCTTGTCGCGCAGATCGTCAATTTGCGTCTTGGCGCGACCCTCGGCGATCTGCTTCTTGATTTGCGGCGCCACCTCTTCATAGCTTTTCTGCTCGCCCGGCTCGATCTTGCCCGCCGTTACTAGCACGGTACCGAAAGTACCCGTGACCGGCTGGCTGACCTCGCCCGGCTTGAGCGAGAAGGCGGCAGCGGCGATGGCCGGATCGATGATCGCGTTCTTGGTCACCATGCCGAGGTCGGTGTCGGAGGCTTTAAGGCCGCGTTGTTTAACCAGATCGGCGAAGCTCTCGCCCTTGTCGATGCGTTCGCGCGCTGCATTTGCTTCTTCCGCGTTGGGGAATACGACCTGTTTGATCTCGCGCCGCTCCGGCTTGCCGAACGCGCTCTTGTGCTGCTCGTAATAGTTCTTGGCGTCGGCGTCGGTGACCGCATCCGGCTTGGCGAGCGCCGCCGGTGACAGCGGGAGCAGGGTGACTTTGCGGTATTCCGGCGCGCGGAACAGCACCTTGTGCTCCTGGTAATACTTGTCGAGGTCGGCCGACGTCGGCGCCGGGATGTCGCCGGCCTGCGGCGCGCCCAGCGCCAGGTATTCGATGCTGCGCTTTTCGTTGCGGAACTGGTTGATGGCCGTCATCGCCGAAACCGGAATGCGCAACTCGCCGGCGAGACTTTGCGCGATCTGCCGGCGCAACGTCACTTTGCGTTGCGCCTCCACGAAGCGGCCCTCGCTGTAGCCGGCCTCGCGGATCAGCTCCTCGAAGCGCGCGCGGTCGAATTGCCCGGTGGGGCCGCGGAAGTTCGGATCGGTCGTGATGCGCTTGGCGATTTCGGCGTTGCTGATACCGAGGCCCATGGCCTTGGCCTGTTGATCGAGTGTGGTTTCCGCCACCAGGCGGCCGATGATTTGCCGGTCGAGGCCAAGCGCGCGGACCTGCTCGGGCGTGATCGGTCGGCCGGCGCGGCGGCTAAGCTGCCGCAACTGGTTGGTGTAGTATTCGCGGAATTGTTCGAGCGAAATCTCGCTGCCACCGACCGCGAGAGCCGAACTCTGGCCGAAGCCGCGAAATATGTCGCCAATGCCCCAGATCGCGAAGCTGATGACCAGGAAGCCCATGATGACGGCGAGGACGCCTTTGCCGAGCCAGGTCGAGGAGGCCTTGTGGATACCGCGGAGCATGCGCGTGCTTTTCCCGGATCAGTCGATGACTGGTTGAATGGCTGATGGCGCCCTTATAGGGAGCAGGCCAACTCCTTGCAACTCAAGAAGGATCGCCTTCCACGCGGGCCATACTGGCGCTGCCCCTGCGGGTCTGGTAACCGCACGCGCAAAGGGACTGCAATATGGCGGGCGCCGCTCCCCGCCCGCTGGTGGCGGGCAATTGGAAGATGAACGGGCTTGCCGCCGCCGAGGCCGAGCTTGCCGAGATTATCGCCGGCAGCGCCGGTTCGAACTGTGACCTGATGGTGTGCCCGTCGGCAACACTGGTCGCGCGCTTTGCCGCCGCCGCTGCCGGCTCTCCGGTAACCATTGGCGGCCAGGACTGTCATCCCGAACCGTCCGGCGCCCATACCGGCGATATCTCCGCAGAGCAACTGGCCGATGCCGGCGCCCGCGCAGTGATCGTCGGCCATTCCGAGCGGCGCGCTGACCATCACGAAACCGACGAGATCGTGCGCGCCAAGGCGTTAGCCGCCAGGCGGGCAGGGCTGACGGCAATCGTCTGCGTCGGTGAACAGAAGGCCGAACGTGAGGCCGGCAAAACGCTGGCCATCGTCGGCCGCCAGCTCGACGACTCGCTGCCGGATGGCGCGACCGGCGGCAATCTGGTGGTCGCCCAAAATCTGGTCATCGCATACGAACCGGTCTGGGCGATTGGCAGCGGCTTGACCCCCACACCGGCGGACGTGGCCGAAATCCATGGTTTTGTGCGCGAGCGATTGGCCGCGCGCTTCGGGTCCGAAGGCGCCCGCATCCGCATCCTCTATGGCGGCTCGGTGAAGCCGTCCAACGCCAAGGAACTCCTCAGCGTCGCCGAAGTGAATGGCGCTTTGGTCGGCGGCGCCAGCCTGAAAGCCGAAGATTTCCTAGGAATTGCCGCGGTTTACCGTTAGGGCCAGCGGTAGTGGAAATGCTTGAACCGATAGTGTAGAGACCGCCGCGAATTCCTATATGCACGGCATGGCCGCCCGGGCGGAAAGTCCGGATCGGCTTAGGTTTTGGACGGTATTTGGCTGATGCAGCACGTCGTCATCGTTATCCACCTGATGCTGGTGCTCGCCTTGATCGGCGTGGTGCTGCTGCAGCGTTCCGAAGGCGGCGGGCTCGGCATCGGTGGCGGCGGCGGCTTCATGACCAGCCGCGGCACCGGCAATTTGCTGACGAAGACGACGGCGATCCTGGCCGGCCTGTTCTTCGTGACCAGCCTGGCCCTGTCGATTTTGGCGGGTATAAACCGCAAACCGGCTTCGATCCTGCAAGGCGGCCAGAGCGCGCCGACGGCGCCGGTGCCGGGAACGGCGCCGCCGATCGGCGGCGGCAGCGGCGGCCTGCTCAAGCAATTGCAGCAGGGCGCGCCGGGCTCGCAGCCGCCGGCGCCCGCAGCGCCTGCCGCCCCCTCCGGGCCGCAGGTGCCGCAGTCAAAATGACGAACCTCAACGAGGGGCCGGGAAACCGGCCCTTCGACGTTATGGGAAGCGAGATGATACGGCAAAGGCGAATGCAGATGAGAAAGCCGATGCAACCGGCTGCCTCCGCAGGCACTTCCCGCGCTACGCACAGACGCAGCGCACCCTTTCAGTTTTCGCGCTCGTCGAATCGAACCGGGAGGGCTAAAGCTTAGGTCCCATGGCGCGGTACATCTTTATCACCGGCGGCGTGGTCTCCTCACTTGGCAAGGGTCTGGCATCCGCGGCGCTCGGCGCGCTGTTGCAGGCGCGCGGCTACAAGGTGCGCTTACGCAAGCTCGACCCCTATCTCAACGTCGACCCCGGCACCATGTCGCCCTATCAGCACGGCGAGGTGTTCGTCACCGACGACGGCGCCGAGACCGATCTCGATCTCGGCCACTACGAACGCTTCACCGGGCGTCCGGCGACGCGGCACGACAACATCACCACCGGCCGCATCTACCAGGATATTCTCGCGTGCGAACGGCGCGGCGACTATCTCGGCGCCACCATCCAGGTCATTCCACACGTCACCAACGCCATTAAAGACTTCATCCGCGAAGGCAATGACGGTTTTGATTTCGTGCTGTGCGAGATTGGCGGCACCGTCGGCGACATCGAGGGCCTGCCGTATTTCGAGGCGATCCGGCAACTTGGCAACGAACTTCCGCGCCACCACGCCGTCTATATCCATCTCACGCTGCTGCCGTTCATCCCGAGCGCCGGCGAGTTGAAGACCAAGCCGACCCAGCATTCGGTCAAGGAGCTGCGCTCGATCGGCATCCAGCCCGACATGCTGCTCTGCCGCACCGACCGCCCGATCCCGCACGGTGAGCGCCGCAAGCTCGCGCTGTTCTGCAACGTGCGCGAACATGCCGTGATCGAGGCGCGCGACGTCGACAATATCTATGCCGTGCCCGAGGCCTATCACGCCGCCGGGCTCGACACCGAAGTGCTCTCGGCCTTCGGCATGAAACCCGGCGCGCCGCCCGAGCTCGCGCGCTGGCGTACCATCAACGAGCGCGTGCGCAATCCGGAAGGCGACGTGACCATCGCCATCGTCGGCAAATACACCGGGATGAAGGACGCCTACAAATCGCTGATCGAGGCGCTCTCGCATGGCGGCATCGCCAACAAGGTCAAGGTCAATCTCGACTGGATCGAATCCGACGTGTTCGAGAACGAGGACCCGGCGCCGTTTCTCGAGCAGGTCAACGGCATCCTGGTGCCCGGCGGCTTCGGCCAGCGCGGCGCCGAAGGTAAGATCAAGGCGGCGCGTTTCGCGCGAGAGCGCCACGTGCCTTACTTCGGCATTTGCTTCGGCATGCAGATGGCGGTGGTGGAGGCCGCGCGCAATCTGTGTGGCATCGAGGAGGCCAACTCGACTGAGTTCGGGCCCACGCCGGAGCCGGTCGTCGGTCTGATGACCGAATGGCTGAAAGGCAACGAATTGCAGAAGCGCACTGCGAGCGGCGATCTCGGCGGCACCATGCGGTTAGGGGCTTATCCGGCGGTGCTGGCGCGCGGCAGCCGCGTCGCTGACATCTACGGCACGACCGAAATCTCCGAGCGCCATCGCCACCGCTACGAAGTCAACACTACCTACAAAGGTAGGCTCGAGCAGCGCGGCATGCGCTTTTCCGGCATGTCGCCCGATGGAATTCTGCCGGAGATCATCGAATACACCGACCATCCCTGGTTCATCGGCGTGCAGTTCCACCCGGAATTGAAATCGCGGCCGTTCGAGCCGCATCCGCTGTTTGCCTCTTTCATCGGCGCCGCGGTCGAGCAGAGCCGGCTGGTCTAGCATTTTATTGTTTGCAGGCCGCGGCCGCTCTGCGCGCCCGGGTACGGCGTTTACGCCGGCAATGCGCCGCCAGCCGAAAAAATCATGCGGCGTTTACGCCGGATAACGGGCTACAGCGGCGTTTATCGGGTGTAAATACCTCCAACTTTGAGGACAACGCATGATGCGTCACATTCTCACTGCCGCCGCCGCGATCGCGGTCAGCGGGCTTCTCGCTTCGATTCCGGTGCGCGCCGAGACCGCCTTCCAAGCCGGCGGTCCGGCGAAAGCCGGCAACCAGTGCAAAGTCATCACCGATGATGGCGCCGAAATGTACGGCTACTACGCGAACTGCCCCCCGGGTTCGACGCCCGTCGTCCAGCAAACCAAGAAAAAGAAGCTGAAGAAGTCCTAAGGCAAACTGGCTCGCATCCCACCCCTGCGGGTGCAGCGAATTGCCGGCCGCGATCGGCGCGATTGAATGTCGCGCCGGCGCGGCCGGTTTTGTTTTTGCCGGCCGTTTGCGCCATCATGCGCCGCCGGCGTTGCGCCGGCGCGGGGAAAAGGCGGTCATGGCGCGCGGTCTCGACCATATCGTTCATGCGGTGCACGATCTCGACGCCGCGGCGCAACTTTATCGTAGCCTCGGCTTCACCGTCGGCGCGCGCAATCGCCACCCATGGGGTACCCATAATTATATCGTGCAACTTCCCAGCGTCTTCATCGAGCTGCTGACGCTGACCGAGCCGGACAAGCTCGGTGACGACGGCTTTTCGAATTTATTCGGCGCCTACACCGGCGACTTCCTCAAGCGCCACGAAGGCTTGTCGCTGCTGATCCTGGAATCGCATGACGCCGCCGCCGATGAATCAGCCTTCCGTGCTGCCGGCATCGCCGCCACCGAGGTGATGCGCTTCGAGCGCGCGGGCAAACGCCCGGACGGGACCGCGGTAAAGGTCGCGTTCTCGCTCGCCTTCGCCGACGACAGACTCGCGCCCGACATTCATTTCGCCACTTGTCAGCAGCATTATCCGGAAAATTTCTGGAACCCGGCTTTCCAGAACCATGCCAACGGTGCGACCGGCATTGCCGGCGTCGTCGCCGTTGCCGGAGAGCCCCCGCGCCATCGCGCCTTCATGCAAGCTTTTTCCGGCGCGGAGGCGACCACCAGCGGCGACGGCTTCCGCATCGCCACGCCGCGCGGCGTAATCGAGGTCGTCACGCCCGAAGCTTTCGTTGCACGCTATGGCGTGGCGGCGCCGGACATTGCAGGCGGCATGCGGCTTGCCGCCATCCGCTTTGCGGTAGCCGACGCCAGTCTGCTGCAAAACGTGCCGGAACTGGCGGGGATCGCCGGCCTTTATGCGGAAAACGCCGCGATCATGGGCGCAAACGATGCGATGGGCGCGGTTCTGATCTTCGAGCCGGCCCGTTGACCAGGGCGTTGCGCGGCTTCATGGTCCGCCCCGCGAGGAAACGCCGTGGACCAGAGCCTGCTCCCCAACGCCGCCGTAACCTTGGGCGCCGTCCGCTTCGGCAACGAATTGCCGCTGGCGCTGATCGCCGGACCTTGCGCGCTCGAAAGCAGGAGCCATGCGATGGAAATGGCGGGCGCGCTCAAGGAGATTGCGACCCGCGTCGGCGTCGGGCTTGTCTACAAGACCAGTTTCGACAAAGCCAACCGCACCTCCGCGGCAAGCGCGCGCGGGCTCGGGCTCGACGCGGCGCTGCCCATTTTCGCCGAGATCCGCGACAAGCTGAAAGTTCCGGTGCTCACCGACGTGCACGAGGCCGGGCAGTGCGCGCGCGTCGCCGAAGCGGTCGACGTCTTGCAGATTCCGGCCTTCCTCTGCCGCCAGACCGACCTTTTGGTTGCCGCCGCCAAGACCGGGCGTGCGGTCAACGTCAAGAAGGGCCAGTTCCTGGCGCCCTGGGACATGAAAAACGTGGTCCAGAAAATCACCGGTGCGGGAAATCGTAACGTGCTGGTGACCGAGCGCGGCGTCTCCTTCGGCTACAACACGCTGGTCTCCGACATGCGCGCGCTGCCCATCCTTAAGCGCGAAACCGGTGCGCCGGTCATCTTCGACGCCACCCATTCGGTGCAGCAGCCCGGCGGGCAGGGGACCTCGTCGGGCGGCGAACGCGAATTCGTCTCCGTGCTGGCACGCGCGGCGGTGGCGGTCGGCGTCGCCGGCGTATTCATCGAGACCCATCAGGATCCCGACAAGGCGCCGTCGGATGGTCTCAACATGCTGCCGCTCAAGGACATGGAGCCGCTGCTGCGCCAATTGGTCGAATTCGACCGGCTGGCCAAGCGCTGATCCATTAGCCCGTGACTCGTACGCTCAATCTCATCGCGTTCGTGGTTTTCGCGAGCGCGCTGTTCATGCGCTCGACCGACCCGGTGATCCCGCAGATCGCTGTCGGACTAAACGTCGAGCCGGCGACCGCCGCGCTGCTGTCGACCGCTTACACCTTGCCCTATGCGCTGGTGCAGCCGCTGCTCGGTGCGCTGGCGGACATGTTCAGCAAGGCGCGGCTGATGCTGCTTAGTCTTTTCATCCTCGTGGCGGCGACGCTGGTGTGCGGCCTCGCCCCCAGCTTCGAAATTCTTTCCGCCGCGCGCGTGGTTGCCGGGCTTGCCGCCGGCGGCGTCATCCCGATTTCCTTTGCGCTGGTTGGCGACAAGATCCCGATCGCCGACCGCCAGGTGGCGATGGGTCGCCTGCTGTTCGCGATCATGACCGGAAATCTGCTGGGCGCGACCTTGGCCGGCGTGGTCAGCGACCTGGTCGGCTGGCGCGGGGTGTTTTTCGCGATTGGTGGCTTCGGCGCCGTGGCGCTGGCGGCGGCCGTTCCCGGCTTCCGCAAATTCACGGAAGCGACCCGTCGTTTCGACTTGTCGACACTCGTTCCGAATTACCTGGCGATCTTCCGCAATCCGCTTGCCAAGATTTGTTTCGGCGCGGTTTTCCTGGAAGCCGTGTTCATGTACGGATGCTTTCCCTACATTGCAACGATGTTGCAACAGGCCGGCGAGACCCGCGCCTCGATTGCCGGCGTTGTCATCGCCGGCTTCGGCATCGGCGGCGCTTTCTACGGCGTTACTGTGTCACGGCTGCTGCCGTGGCTCGGCGAAACGCGCATGATGCGGATAGGCGGCCTCGCGTTGGGTTTCTGTATGGTGGTAATCGCGGCGCGCGCGCCGTGGCCGGTGGAGTTTGCCAATTTCGCGCTGCTCGGCTTCGGCTTCTACATGCTGCACGCGGTCATTCAAATTTACGCGAGCGAGCTGGCGCCGGCCGCGCGCGGCTCGGCCATGGCGCTGCATTCGTTCTTCTTCTTCCTCGGCCAGGCCGCAGGGCCGGTGGTCTATGGCGCCGGTTTGACCACGATCGGCTTGTCGCCGGTGCTGGTGTCCGGCGGCGCGGTGCTGCTCGGCGTCGGACTGGTTTGCGCGCACTATCTGCGCCGGCCGTCCGAGATCGCTGCCGCGGTCTAGCCGCGGCCGCGATAGGGTGCGACGCCCTGGTCGGGCGGCATCCACGCGTCCTTCGGCAATTTTCCGGCCTGCCAGAACACGTCGATCGGCATGCCGCCGCGCGGATACCAATAGCCGCCGATGCGCAGGTATTTCGGCTTGAGCAGCGCGTTGAGTTTCTTGCCGATGGCGACGGTACAGTCCTCGTGAAAGGCGCCGTAGTTGCGGAAGCTGTTGAGATAGAGCTTGAGCGACTTCGACTCCACCAGATAGCGCCCGGGCACATAATCGATCACCAGGTGGGCGAAATCGGGCTGGCCGGTGAATGGGCACAAGCAGGTGAATTCCGGCGCGGTGAAGCGCGCCACATAGTTGGTATCTATGTGCGGATTGCCCACGCGATCGAGCACCGCCTGGTCAGGTGAGGCGGGGATGGGGCTGGGGCGTCCGAGTTGCCGTCGTCGTTTGGCCATATGCCTCCCAATGCCCCGGTCGGGCGGGGCATGACAAGGGGGTTGTCGATCCTGTAGAAGCCCCCGCATACCTGAGACCGGGGTGCCCATGACTGCCATCACCGACATCATTGGCCGCGAAATCCTCGACAGCCGCGGCAATCCGACCGTCGAGGTCGACGTCATCCTCGATGACGGCAGCTTCGGCCGCGCCGCGGTGCCCTCCGGCGCCTCCACCGGCCAGCATGAGGCGGTGGAGCTGCGCGACGGCGACAAGGGCCGCTACGGCGGCAAGGGCGTGCGCAAGGCGGTCGCCGCGGTCAACGGTGAAATCTTCGACGCGCTCGGCGGCATGGAGGCAACGGCGCAGACCAAGATCGACGAGACGCTTGTCGCGCTCGACGGCACCCCCAACAAGGGACGCCTGGGGGCAAATGCCATCCTCGGCGTCTCGCTTGCCGTCGCCAAGGCCGCGGCCGCCGCCGAGAAGGCGCCGCTCTACCGTTACATCGGCGGCACCGCCGCGCGCCTCTTGCCGGTGCCGATGATGAACATTGTCAATGGCGGGGTACACGCCGACAACCCGATCGACTTCCAGGAATTCATGATCATGCCGGCGGGCGCGCCGACCTTTGCCGAAGCGCTGCGCGCCGGCGCGGAAATCTTCCACACGCTGCGCGCCGAGCTCAAGGCGAAAAAGCTTAATAGCAATGTCGGCGACGAAGGCGGCTTCGCGCCCGAGCTGAAATCGGCGGAAGCGGCCCTTGATCTCATCGTACAGGCCATCGAGAAGGCCGGCTACAAACCGGGCGGCGACGTCATGCTGGCGCTCGATCCGGCGGCGAGCGAATTCTACAAGAACGGCGCATATGTCTATTCAGGCGAAGGCAAGACCCGCTCGAAAAAACAGCAGGCGGATTATCTCGCGAGCTTGATCAAAAATTATCCGATCGTCTCCATTGAAGACGGCATGGCGGAGGACGACTACGAGGGCTGGAAAATCCTCACCGACCGGATCGGCGCCAAGTGCCAATTGGTCGGCGACGACAATTTCGTGACCAACGTTGCGCGTCTGCAAGACGGCATCAAGCGCGGCATCGCCAATTCGATCCTGATCAAGGTCAACCAGGTCGGCACGCTCACCGAGACGCTGGCGGCCATCGAGACCGCGCACAAGGCCGGCTACACCGCGGTGATTTCGCACCGCTCGGGCGAAACGGAAGATTCCACCATCGCCGATCTCGCCGTCGCCACCAATTGCGGGCAGATCAAGATCGGCTCGGTGTCGCGCTCTGATCGCTTGGCCAAATACAATCAGCTATTGCGTATCGAGGAGGAACTGGGCGCGCAGGCGAAATTCGCCGGCCGGGGTGCATTGAAGCAGGCGGCCGCGCGCGGCCATTAAAACCGCCTTAACGCGCGTGCCTCATCTTGCGCGCCATGGTCACTCACCGGCGCCGCCGCACCATTCTGACCGTGCTCGGGCTTTACAGCTTCGCGGCGCTGTTCATCGGCTATTTCGGCGTCAATGCCTTCACCGGCGCCCACGGCCTGCGTGCGCAAGCCGACCTCGACCGCGAGCTCGCGGTCATGCAGAAAGAACTCACCCACCTGAAGACCGAGCGGGCGGTGTGGGAGCGGCGGGTCTTGCTGCTGCGCACTGACCGCATCGACCCCGACATGCTGGACGAGCGCGCCCGCGCGCTTCTGGGTTATGTCGACCCGCGCGACATAACGTTGCTATTGCACCCGCGCGAATAAACGAACCTTGCGCGGCCCGCCGACGTTATCCACCGCCGGCCATTCCCGTTAGCAATCAAATCCTTGCGAGTTTTGTGGCCAACCGGCCCGGCGCGCTCGCGCTTCCGCCTGCGGGCGATTTAAGCTATGGGGGTCCAGCTTATAGTTTAACCCCCGCGCCCCAGCCGATCCTCGTTGAGGAATGCTTATGGCCTCGCCCAAGAAGAATCCGAATGCCGATGCCAAAGCCGCGGCCATGGATGGCAAGCCGGTTCCCGATTTCAGCAAGGACGAGGAGCTTGCCGCCTACCGCGCCATGCTGACCATCCGCCGCTTCGAGGAGAAGGCCGGGCAGATGTACGGCATGGGGCTGATCGGCGGCTTTTGCCATCTTTATATCGGCCAGGAAGCAGTCGTCACCGGTATGCAGATGGTGCTGAAAGACGGCGACGAGGTGATCACCGGCTACCGCGATCACGGCCACATGATCGCCTGCGGCATGGATCCCAAGGGCGTGATGGCGGAATTGACCGGCCGCGCGCACGGCTATTCCAAGGGCAAGGGCGGCTCGATGCACATGTTCAGCGTCGAGAAAAATTTCTACGGCGGCCACGGCATCGTCGGCGCGCCGGTACCGCTCGGAACAGGCCTGGCCTTCGCCAACCGCTACCGCGGCAACAACAACATCTGCCTCACCTATTTTGGCGACGGCGCCGCCAACCAGGGCCAGGTCTATGAGAGCTTCAACATGGCGGAGCTGTGGAAGCTGCCGGTGATCTACGTGATCGAGAACAACCGCTACGCCATGGGCACGGTCATCACGCGCTCCTCGGCGACAGTCGATCTCTCCACGCGCGGCCTGTCATTCAATATTCCCGGCGAACAGGTCGACGGCATGGACGTGCGCGCAGTGAAGGCGGCGGGTGAAAAGGCGGCCGAATGGTGCCGCAGTGGCAAGGGCCCCTACATTCTGGAAATGCTCACCTACCGCTATCGCGGCCACTCGATGTCGGATCCGGCCAAGTACCGAACGCGCGAAGAGGTCGACAAGGTGCGCACCACCTACGACCCGATCGACATGGTGCGCAATCGCATCCTGGAAAAGAAGCTTGCCACCGAGGATGCGCTCAAGAAGATCGACACCGGCGTGCGCGATCTGATCAACCAGGCGGCCGAATACGCCACCCACGATCCGGAGCCGGACGCATCCGAGCTTTATACCGATGTCTACCGCGCATGATCTCGAAAAGTGGGAACCGGTTTTCGGATAAGATCATGCGCAAAAAAAAATTGCTTGCCGCGTATAGAAAGCCCTAGCGCCCATGACGATCGAAGTCCTCATGCCGGCCCTCTCGCCCACGATGGAAAAGGGCAACCTTGCCAAGTGGCTGAAGAAGGAGGGCGACAAGGTCAAGTCGGGTGACGTCATTGCAGAAATCGAAACCGACAAGGCCACCATGGAAGTGGAGGCGGCCGAAGAGGGCACACTCGGCAAGATCCTGGTGCCCGAAGGCACCGCCGACGTGGCGGTGAATACGCCGATCGCGGTGATCCTCGGCGATGGCGAGGATGCATCCGCCATCAAAGCCGCCCAGCCCGCATCATCCTTCGAGACGCGCCCTTCGGGCGCTCCTCAGGATGAGGCTGAGCGAAGCCCTCGTCCTGAGGAAGGCGCGAAAGCGCCCGTCTTGAAGGGCGAGGGCGGAAAACCACCGGCGCCGCCCTCAACGAAGATTGCCAGCGATCCCGACATTCCCGACGGCACCGAACTGGTGATGATGACCATGCGCGAGGCGTTGCGCGACGCCATGGCCGAGGAGATGCGCCGCGACCAGGACGTGTTCGTGATCGGCGAGGAGGTCGCCGAATATCAGGGCGCCTACAAGGTGACGCAAGGCTTGTTGCAGGAGTTCGGCGAAAAGCGCGTCATCGACACGCCCATCACCGAGCATGGTTTCGCCGGCCTGGGAGTCGGCGCCGCCTTTGCGGGGCTCAAGCCGATCGTCGAATTCATGACCTTCAACTTCGCCATGCAGGCCATGGACCATCTGATCAATTCCGCCGCCAAGACACATTACATGTCCGGCGGCCAGGTGAACTGCCATATCGTGTTCCGCGGACCGAACGGCGCCGCCGCCCGCGTCGGTGCCCAGCATAGCCAGGACTATTCGTCCTGGTATTCGCACGTTCCAGGACTGAAGGTGGTTGCGCCTTCGAATGCCGCCGACGCCAAGGGTCTCTTGAAGGCGGCGATCCGCGATCCCAATCCCGTCGTCTTCCTGGAGAACGAAATCCTCTACGGCCATTCTTCGCCGGTGCCCAAGCTCGACGATTTCGTGCTGCCGATCGGCAAGGCGCGCATCGCGCGCGCGGGCAATGACGTCACCATCGTCGCCTGGTCGATGGGCATGTCTTACGCGCTGGAAGCAGCCGAGCAGCTCGCCAAGGACGGCATCGACGCCGAAGTGATCGACCTGCGCACGCTCAAGCCGATGGATATCGAAACGATCGTCGCTTCGGTGCAGAAGACGGCGCGCGTAGTGACCGTCGAAGAGGGCTGGAAGCAATCCGGCGTCGGCGCCGAGATCGCCGCCCAGATCATGGAGCAGGCTTTCGATTTTCTCGACGCGCCGGTCGCGCGCGTCACCGGCAAGGACGTGCCGATGCCTTACGCCGCCAATCTGGAAAAGCTGGCGCTGCCCTCGGTCGCCGAGGTGATCGCGGCGGCTAAAGCGGTTTGTTACCGGTAAGCGCGCGCGATGCCCACCAACATCCTCATGCCGGCGCTGTCGCCCA
>CAZLWN010000007.1:0-47712 GCA_964563195.1 uncultured Undibacter sp.
GCGGCGGTTTCCAGGGCGCGGTCGAGATGTGCAACAACAACGGCGCCTGCCGCAAACTCGCCGGCGGCGCGATGTGCCCGAGCTACCGCGTCACCCGCGACGAGCGCGACGTGACGCGCGGGCGCGCCAATACGCTGCGGCTCGCGGTCACCGGCCAGCTTGGGCCCGATGCGCTGGCGTCCGACGAGATGGCCGAGACGCTCAAGCTCTGCGTCTCCTGCAAGGCCTGCCGGCGCGAATGTCCGACCGGCGTCGACATGGCGCGCATGAAGCTCGAGGTGCTGGCCGCGCGCGCGGCCAAGCACGGCTTGAGCCTGCACGAGCGCCTGGTCGGCTGGCTGCCGCGCTACGCGCCTTACGCGGCGCGCCGGCCTTGGGCCTTCAATGGACGCAACCGCAGCGCCCTGCTGCGCAAGGCTTCCGAAATCTTCGCCGGCTTCTCGGCGCGCCGCAGCCTGCCGAAATGGCGCGCGGATATTTACCGCGACCGCTCCGATTGGCGTTATGGCGCTGCGGCGGCGGGCGACACGGCGCGCGACGTCGTGCTGTTTGCCGATACCTTCAACCGCTATTTCGAGCGGGAGAATCTCGATGCCGCCTTGCGCGTGCTCGCCGCCGGCGGCTGTCGCGTGCACGCTTTGCTGCCGAACGACGGGGACCAACGCCCGCTCTGTTGCGGCCGCACCTTCCTCTCGGTCGGGCAGGTTGCCGAAGCCAAGCGCGAGATGGAGCGGACGCTTTCAGCGCTCAGCGCTTACGTCGCGCGTGGCATGCCGGTGGTCGGCCTGGAGCCGAGTTGCCTGTTCACCTTTCGGGACGAATTGCCGGCCTTGATCAAGGGCAAAGCCGCCGATGATCTGGCGGCGAATGCACTGCTGCTGGAGGAATTCCTCGCCCGCGAACAAAAAGCCGGCCGCCTGAACCTGCCGCTCGGGCGGGTGCCGAAAAAGGCACTGCTGCATGGCCACTGCCATCAGAAGGCTTTCGACGCCATGGGCGCGGTGGAAAGCGTGCTGCGGCTGATCCCGGAATTGACCGTCGAGACCGTAGAATCGAGTTGCTGCGGCATGGCCGGCTCGTTCGGCTATGACGCCTCCACCATCGAGGTCTCGCTCAAGATGGGCGAACTGTCCCTGCTGCCGGCGGTGCGAAAGAGCGCGCCCGAGGCGCTGATCGTGGCCGACGGCACCTCTTGCCGGCATCAGATCCATGACGGTGCCGACCGCCAAGCGCTGCATGTGGCGCGGGTGCTGGAGATGAGTCTAGACGCGGCGGCGGGCGGTTAGGCCGCGTAGGCAAAAGACCGGACCATGGAACTGGGTATCTACACCTTCGGCGACATCACGCCCGATCCGGCCGCCGGCCGCGCGATCCCTGTTCGGCAGCGTTACGCCGAGGTCCTGGCCGCTGCCAAGCTCGCCGATGAGGCAGGGCTCGATGTGTTCGGCGTCGGCGAACACCACCGCCTCGACCTCCCGATCTCGTCGCCAGCAGCGGTCATGGCCGCGATCGCGGCGGCAACGAAACGCATCCGTCTGACCAGCGCCGTCACCATTCTCTCGACTCTCGACCCGGTGCGCGTCTTTCAAGACTTTGCAACCGTGGACCTGCTTTCGGGCGGCCGCGCCGAGATCATCGCCGGACGTGGCGCCTATATCGAATCCTTCGCGCTGTTCGGCGAGGACATGGCGGACTATGACGCGCTGTTCGCCGAAAAGCTAGACCTGCTGCTCGTGCTGAACGACAGCGAGCGCGTCACCTGGCAAGGTCGCTTCCGCCCGCCGCTGAACGACTCGCAGATTTCGCCGCGGCCGCTCGCCAAGCTGCCGGTCTGGCTGGGCGCCGGCGGCAATCCGGAGACGATGCTGCACGCCGCGGATCTCGGCGTGCCAATGATCCTGGCCAACATCTCGCAACCGCCCGCCAACTTCGCTGGTCAGATCGCCGCCTACCACCAGCGCCACGCCGAAAAAGGCCACGACGCCGGCACGCGCAAGGTCGCCATTGCCACTCATGCCCACGTGGCGAAGGACTCGCAGACTGCGCTCGACGAATTTTATCCACACTACAGCGCCTATTTCCGCGCGCATGTCCCGCGCGCCAATTTCACCGGCGCGGTCTCGCGCGAGGTCTACGACCAGCGCGCCGCCGCCACCGGCCCGATCTTCGTCGGCAGCCCGCAGCAGATCGTCGACAAGCTCATGTACGAGCGCGTATTGTTCGGGCACGACCGCTTCCTCGCCCAGGTCGATATCGGCGGTCTGCCCTACGCCAAAGTGGCGCGATCGATCGAGCTCCTGGCGACGCACGTGCTCCCGGCAATCCGGTAATCGTCAAAGGCAGTGGCTTCGTGTGAAAGATTGTGGATACTCATCCCGCTGGAGTCTGCACCCGCACAGGCGGGTGCGGGACATGACAGGGTTTGAAGATGCCGGAAAAACCCCGGACGATGAAGGTCGGATTCATCGGGCTTGGAATCATGGGCGCGCCGGTAGCGATGAACATCATCAAGGATGGGCATCCGCTGGTCGTCTACAACCGCACGCCGGAAAAGGCGCGTCCGTTCGTTGAAGCCGGCGCCACGCTGGCTGCATCACCGGCCGAGATCGGCGACGTCGATGTGCTCGTTACTTGCGTCGCCGATGGCGTTGCCGAGGAAGAGGTCATCTTCGGCAGCGGCCTGATCGATCGATTGCCGAAGACCTGCGTGCATATGTCGAGCACGACCGTCGGCATCGGCACCGCGCGCAGGCTTGCCGAGGCGCATGACGCGCGCGGTCGCCACTACGTCGCCGCACCGGTGCTTGGGCGCGCCGTCGATATGGCGGAGGCACGCAAGCTGTTTGTGCTCGCGGCTGGCGCGCCGGAAGCTCTCGCCCGCTGCGCCCCGCTGTTCGCCGCAATCGGGCAGCGTACGTTTGAATTCGGCTCCGATCCAATCACGGCCACGGCGGTCAAGCTCACGATCAATTTCCTGATCGCCAACGCCATTGAGGCCATGGGCGAGGCGTTTGCGCTGACCGGGCAATACGGCGTGCGACCGGCCGATTTCTATGAATTTATGACGAGCACGATGTTTCCCGCTCCGCCGTACAAGGCCTACGGCAAATTAATGGAACGCGACTGTTACGTGCCGGCGAATTTCGTCGTGCCGTTGGGGCTGAAGGACGTGAAGCTGGCGCTCGAAGCGGCCGAAATGGCGCAGCTGCCATTGCCGGTAGCGAACGTCATGCGAGACCATTTAATCGAGGCGCTCGCGCAGGGGTACCGCGACGAAGATTGGGCCGTGGTCGCCCGTGTAATCAAGAACAACCTCCGCGCCTAGAGCGGAGCATCAGGTTAAGGGATATTCCATGCCTTCAGCCGACGCCCATGTCGCCGTCATCGGAGGAACCTCCGCCCTCGGCCTTGCGATTGCGAAAGCGGCTCACGCCTTGGGCTGCAAGGTCACGATTGCCGGCCGCGGCGCCGAACGCGCAGCGGACATCGCCAAGTCGATCGGGTCCGGTGTGACCGGCGTGCACATCGATCTGGAAGATTCGGCTTCGATTCGGGCGGCGTTGCGCGAGGGCCCCCCGCTCGACCATCTCGTCATCACATCGATCATGCGGCTCAGTACGACGGTCAAGGATTTCAATGTCGCAGAGGCCGAAAGGCTGGCCCGCATCAAGCTCGTCGGCTATGTCGAGGCAGTCAGCGCGGCGCTGCCACGGCTCAAACCGTCGTCCTCGATTGTGTTGTTCGCCGGCGTGTCAAAAACCAATCCCTATCCAGGATCAACAATGATCTCGGTCGTCAATGGTGGCATCGTCGGCATGACAAAGACCATGGCCGTCGAATTGGCGCCAATTCGCGTCAACTGCATCTCACCCGGCCTCGTGCTCGACTCGCCGACCTGGGAAAACATCCTGGCAAAAGGCCCGAATCCGGTTGTCGACACCATGGCCGCGAAGACGCCGACCCGCCACTTGGCAATGACTGAAGACGTCATCCAAGGCGTATTTTCGTTGCTCGACAACAAGGCCGTAAACGGAATCGATCTGGAGCTCGACGGCGGCATACAGCTGGTATGAGCAGCCGGACATCTCGGGCGGCCAATCCGGGCGACGCTAACGCCAGTGGTTTCTCTCTAAAGGATTGTGGATACTGGATGCTCGCTTTCGCCAGGGACAAGGTCAGCATATGGCAGTCAAACTTTTTCCGACTTCCCTCGTCGGCTCCTACGCGCAGCCGGATTGGCTGATTGACCGTAAGAAACTCGCCGGTCGATTTCCGCCGCGCGTGCGCGCCCGCGAGCTGTGGCGGGTCGCGCCGCAATTTCTCGACGAGGCGCAGGACGACGCGACGTTGCTGGCGATCCGCGATCAGGAACGCGCCGGCCTCGATATCATCACCGACGGCGAGCAGCGCCGCGAGAGCTATTCCAACCGGTTTGCCACCGCGCTGGAAGGCGTCGACATCGATAATCCCGGCACGGCGCTCGACCGCTCCGGCCACCCCAATCCGGTGCCGCGCGTGACTGGCAAGGTCCGCCGCACGCACCCGGTGGAGCTACGCGACGTCGAATTCCTGCGCGCCAATACCGACCGCGCAATCAAGATGACCGTGCCCGGTCCGTTCACGATGTCGCAACAGGCGCAGAACGATTTCTACAAGGACGAACAACAAATGGTGCTCGACTACGCGGCAGCGATGAATGCCGAGATCAAGGACCTGTTCGCCGCGGGCGCCGACATCGTGCAGATCGACGAGCCCTATATGCAGGCGCGGCCGGACAAGGCGCGTCAACTCGGCCTGCGCGGGCTGGAAGCCGCGCTTGATGGCGTCACCGGCACCACGGCGATTCACATCTGCTTCGGCTACGCCGCCATCATCCATGTACGGCCGGAAGGCTATTCGTTCCTGCCGGAGTTGGCCGGATCGCAGGTCGCACAGGTCTCGATTGAAACCGCGCAATCCAATCTTGACTGCGCGGTGTTGAAAAAGCTGCCGGGCAAGACCATCATCCTCGGCACGCTCGATCTGTCCGACATGGCCATCGAGACGCCGGAGACCGTCGCCGCACGTATCCGTCGCGCGCTGCCGCACGTGCCGGCTGAGCGCATCGTGGTCGCGCCCGATTGCGGCCTGAAATACCTACCGCGCGAAGTGGCCTATGGAAAAATGTGCGCCATGGTCGAGGGCGCCAGGATCGTGCGCGCCGAGCTTCAGCGGTAGAACAAACGCACCGGCACCCGTGATATCGACGGCACGCAGGTTTAAGAATCGCCGCGGGTTCGGCACCGCAGAAAACGACCCGCCCGGAAGCGAGGGGACTGACCGGGCGGGTCGGTCAAGATCGGCGCAAAGCAATCAGGGGCTGGCGCCGACCGGGCGGTGGACGGCCGGGTCCAGCCGCCTGCGGCTTGGTCGCAGCCGGGACGGAAAAGGTTCGATCATTGCCGTCGCTGCCTTGTCGGAACTGGCCCGGCAATGACAAAGTGAGCAAATGACGAGAATTGCCGTTGGTTTGCTGGGATTTGCCGCTGCGCTCGCCCCGGCGCAGGCGCAAGCGCTCGACCAGGTCCGCTTCGGCACCAATTGGGTGGCGGAAGCCGAGCACGGCGGTTTCTACCAGGCGCTCGCCGACGGCACCTATCGCAAGTACGGCCTGGACGTGACCATCGTCCCGGGCGGGCCAAACGTGAACAACCGCATCCTGCTGCCCGTCGGCAAGATCGACTTCTTCATGAGCGCCAATTCGCTGCAGTCCTTCGAGGCGGTCGCCAACAACATCCCGACCATCGCGGTGGCCGCGAGCTTTCAGAAGGACCCGCAGGTGCTGATCGCGCATCCGGGCACCGCCGACAAATTCGAAGACCTGAAGAAACTGACGCTGTTCGTCTCCAAGGAGGGCATGGCCAGCTATTTTCAGTGGCTGAAGGCCGACTTCGGCTTCCATGAAACGAAAGTGAAGCCCTACACCTTCAACCCGCAGCCGTTTCTTGCCGACAAGCATTCGGCCATGCAGGGCTACGTCACCTCCGAGCCGTTCGCCATCGAGCAACAGGCGCATTTCAAGCCGAAGATATTTCTTATCGCGGACCACGGCTTCAACAGCTATTCGACGCTGATCGAGACCCGCCGCGACCTGGTCGAGAAGAAGCCGGACCTGGTGCAGCGCTTCGTCGATGCCTCTGCTATCGGCTGGTATCACTACATCTACGGCGATCCGTCGGCGGGCAATGCGCTGATCAAGAAGCAGAACCCGGAGATGACCGACGCGCTGCTCGCCTATTCCGTAGCCAAAATGAAGGAATACGGCATCGTCGATTCCGGCGACACGCTCAAGCTCGGCATCGGCGCCATGACCGACGCGCGCATGAAAAGCTTCTTCGACAAGATGGTGCGTGTTGGCGTGCTCAAGGGCTCGATCGACTACATGCGCGCCTACACGCTGCAATTCGTCAACAAGGGCGTCGGCGTCGACCTGCGGTCAAAATGAATTCGCGCCACCGAGCGATCGTCGCCTTGCGCAACGTCGGCAAGACGTTCGAAAGCGGCACGGTCGCGCTGCGCGGTTTCGATCTCGACGTGGCTGACGGCGAATTCGTCTCGCTGCTGGGGCCCTCCGGCTGCGGCAAGTCGACCGCATTGCGCATCGTCGCCGGCCTGAGCGCCGCGTCTGAAGGCGCGATCGAATGGCCGGGTGGCGCGCACGAGGCCCGCATCGGCTTCGTCTTCCAAGAGCCGACGTTGATGCCGTGGGCCGACGTTGCCGCCAATGTGCGGCTGCCGCTCAAGCTCGCGCATGCCGACGAAGCTCGGGCGCGCGCAGCCGCGGCGCAGACGCTGGCGAGGGTGGGACTTGCCGATTTTGCCGACGCCTACCCGCGCGAACTGTCGGGCGGCATGAAGATGCGTGCCTCGATCGCGCGCGCGCTGGTGACCGAGCCGCGCCTGCTGCTAATGGACGAGCCCTTCGCCGCGCTCGACGAGATCACCCGCTTCAAGCTCAACAACGAGCTGCTGACGCTGTGGCAGGAGCTGCGCCGCACGGTGATCTTCGTCACTCATTCGGTGTTCGAATCGGTTTACCTGTCGCAACGTATCGTAGTGATGACCCCGCGACCGGGCCGAGTGTTCGCGGAAGTCTCGATCGACGCGCCTTATCCACGCGACGAAAAGTTCCGCACCTCGGCCGACTATGCCGGCTTCTGCCGGCTGGTGTCAGAAGCACTCGGCAAGGTGATGGCGGAGCCTGTACCATGATCGAACGCGGCTTGCGCATCCTGCTGCCGCTCTTGGTGCTCGTGCTCGTCATCGCCGGCTGGCAGGCGATCGTCGCGCTCAACCACATTCCGCCCTATGTGTTGCCGGCGCCCGGGCTGGTGCTCTCGACGCTGATATCAGACGGCGCGCTGCTGATGCATTCGCTGTGGGTGACGCTGCTCACTACATTCGAAGGCTTCCTGCTGGCGGCCATCGGCGGCATTGGCCTCGCCATCCTGTTCAGCCAGTCGCGGTTGATCGAATATTCGCTCTATCCTTACGCCGTCATCCTACAGGTGACGCCGATCGTCGCCATCGCGCCGCTGCTGCTGATCTATCTGCCGCAGCCCTTGGCGGTGCTGGCCTGCGCCTGGATCGTGGCGTTCTTCCCGGTGCTCGCCAACACCACGCTTGGCTTGCGTTCGGTCGACCACAATCTCATTGCGCTGTTTGAGCTCTACAAGGCGTCGCGCTGGCAGCTGCTTTGGAATTTGAAATTGCCTTCGGCGCTGCCGCAGATGCTGGCCGGCCTGCGCATCGCCGGCGGACTGTCGCTGATCGGCGCGGTGGTGGCGGAAATCGCTGCCGGCTCGGCCGGTGCCGGCTCGGGGCTTGCCTACCGCATCGCCGAATCCGGCTACCGGCTCAACATCCCGCGCATGTTCGCCGCGCTGCTGCTGCTATCGCTCGCCGGCGTCGCCATCTTTTTCGCGCTATCGGCGGCCTCGCACATGATCTTGCGCCGCTGGCACGAGAGCGCGGTGACACGCGAGCGTTAAATCAGATACTGCGCAACGGCGCCGAGCGCCGCCATCATCAGCACCACCTCGATTAACCCGCGCTTCAGGCCGAAGGCGAGCACGGCTGCGATCGCGGCCAGTGCCGCGGCGCGCAAGTCGAGCGACAGCGGATCAAACCCGTACCAGCGCAGCGGGCCGAAATGCTGTTCCTGCACATGGCCGAACAGCACAAGCAGCGCGAACCAGACCGACAGGTTCAAGATCACGCCGACCACCGCGGCGGTGATCGCCGCCAGCGCGCCGGCCAGCCGCTTGTTGCCGCGCAATTCCTCGATGAAGGGCGCGCCGGCGAAGATCCACAGGATCGGCGGTACGAATGTTACCCACGTGGTCATCGCCGCGCCGAGCAGGCCGCCGGCCAGCGGCGAAAACGGCGCTGCCTCGCGGAAGCCGGCGACGAAGCCGACGAATTGCGTCACCAGGATCAGCGGCCCCGGCGTGGTCTCGGCAAGGCCGAGGCCGTCCACCATTTCCGGCGCGCTCAGCCAGCCATGCTGCTCCACCGCCTGCTGTGCCATATAGGCCAGCACCGCATAGGCGCCGCCGAAGGTCACCACCGCGAGCTTGGAAAAGAACAGGCCGATCGCCACCAGCGCATGGCCCGAGCCGAACAGCAGGACGGCAAGCGCGACCGGCGCCCACCATAATACGAGGCCGGTGGCTAGTGAGATCGCGAACTGCGTCCAGCGTCCCTTGCGCGGTGGCGCGGCGGCTTCGGGGATATTGGATAGCGCAAGCTGCTGGGGCGCGCGCTGCGCCACCAGAAATCCGGCAAGCGCGGCGGCCGCCACGATGAGCGGAAACGGCAGCGCGAAGAAGAAAATGCCGATGAAGCCGAGCGCCGCTAGCGCGATCAGCAATTGGCTCTTCAACGCGCGTCGGCCGATGCGGATGAGGGCCTCGACCACGATCACCAGCACCGCGGCCTTAATGCCGAACAGCGCGCCGTCGATAGGGCCGAGTCCTCGCCCGTATACGTAAAGCAGGCTCAGCCCCAGCATCACCACAGCGCCGGGCACCACGAACAACAGGCCAGCCACCAGCCCGCCGCGCACGCCGTGCAGCAGCCAGCCGGCATACGTCGCAAGCTCGGTGGCTTCCGGGCCCGGCAGCAGCATGCAGAAGTTGAGCGCGTGCAGAAAACGCGGCTCGTCCAGCCATTTCTTCTCGTCGACAACGATCCGGTGCATCAGCGCAATCTGGCCGGCCGGCCCGCCGAACGACAGGCAGCCGACCTTGAACCAGACCTTGAGCGCTTCGCTGAAGCTCGGCGCTGGCCGCGCAGGGTCGTTCATCTTATGCCACCTTTGTCGGCCAGTTGTGCCGTTCGGCGGCGGCAAAGCGCAGCCATGCGAACAACGCATCATAGATCATCAAACCGCGTTGCAAGAGGCTATGGTCGTCGTCGCCCGCTAGCGCCGATAGCCCGATCGACACCGCGTGCAGGCCGGCTGCTTCTGGCGCGAGATCGGGGCGGGCGGTGTCGGCGCCGCGCACGATTAGCGCAAGCCGCGCCAGCGACGGTTCGCTCTCGATGCCGAACAGCTTCAGCATGGTATCGAAGGTGCAGCGCTCGCCTTCGTGGCTGAGTTCGATATCCTTGATATCGAACGGAATGGCACCGGCTTCGCGGGCGACATTCGTTACCTCGGCGGGATCGACGAACAGCACGCGCGCTTCCGAATCGAGGAACCGGCGGATCAGCCAGGGGCAGGCGACGCGGTCGATCTTCGGCCGCCGCCGCGTGACCCATAGGCTTGGCCGCTTGGGCGCGATGCGGTTGAGCTCAGACTTAACGATGAAGGGCAGCCCAACTTTCGCCCAGCCCTCGTAGCCGTCTTCTAACACGCGCGCGTCGAAGCCGGCGGCGCGCAATTGCGCGGCCGTCAACTGGCTCATCTCATGGCCGGCCTTGCAGGAGACGACGAGCAGCTGCTTACGGTCGATGTCACGCAACCATTGCGCGGTATTATCGGCGTCGCGCCAGACCGCGCCGGGCAGGAGCTGCGGCGAGGCATCGAACACACCGCGCCGCCGCACGTCGACGATCAGCGGCGCCTGCGGCGTCGCGATTGCATTCCAGAGATCTTTCGCCGAGATCGAATAGCTTGCAGACAGCATAGGTCCCCTCCGTGAACGAAGGAGACGGTGCTTGGGCTCGCAAGCCTTGGAAGGAGCGGGGCGACCGTCGCTGGCCCCGCAAACCATTGGTAGCTCAAGTTCCCATGCTTTTCAATACGCCGGCGCAACCCAGCCCGGCGGAATCCACTCTCGTCAGTGGAGGGCGGCTCCGCTACGGAAAAGGCGTGACTAATTGGATGACCAATAGCGCTCAGCAGCGCCGCCAGCGGCTGACCGGCATCGCGCTCATGTGCGCGGCGGTGGCGCTGTTCGCCTGCCTCGACACGGTCGCCAAATATCTCAACCCCGAAATGGGCGCCTTGCAGATCACCTGGGCGCGCTACACCAGCGCTTTCGCGTTCACTTTCATCGTCTTCAACCCGTTCACCAGGCCGGGCATCCTGAAGAGCAGCCAGCCGAAACTGCAGATCGTGCGTTCGCTGCTGCTCGTTTCCTGCACCGCGCTGAATTTCCTGGCGCTGCGCTGGCTGCAGCTCGACGAGGCGCTGTCGATCATCTTTACCGCGCCGTTCATCGTCGCCGTCGCCTCCGGCCCGATGCTGGGCGAATGGATCGGCTGGCGGCGCTGGTGCGCGATTCTGTTCGGCTTTGCCGGCGTGCTGCTGATCACGCGGCCGGGCCTAGGCGGCATGCATCCCGCTGCCTTCATCTCGCTCGCCGCCGCCATCTGCTACGGCTTCTACGCGGTGATCACCCGCATCGTCGCGCGCACCGATTCGAACCATACCTCGTTGTTTTACTCCAACATGATCGGCGCCATCGTCATGCTGCCGGTGCTGCCGTTTGTGTGGACCGCGCCGGGAAGCTGGGTCATCGCCCTGATGATGATGGCGACCGGCATCCTCGGCAGTACCGGGCATTTCTGCCTGATCGCTGGGCACAAGCTGGCGCCGGCCTCTCTGCTGTCGCCCTTCATCTATACCCAACTCGTCTGGGTGACGATCCTGGGCTTTCTGGTGTTCGGCCAGTTGCCCACCGGCTGGACCGTGGCCGGCGCCTCCATGGTCATCGCCTCCGGCCTCTATCTGCTCTACCGCGAGCGCGTGCGGGGCCAGTCCGCGGCAAGCGAAGGCGTGCTGGAAGGCCCGCGCGAATAGGTCTGTTGCGGTGTCTCGCTCATCGGCGCTAAGTTCCGCGCCATAACGATAAGACCGCGCTTACGAGGAACCCCAATGGCCACAGCGAAAGACCGGGCCCCCGCCGCGGCCGGCCTGAACGACGACATTGGCGAAAAGAAGCGTCTGGACATGTACCGGACCCAGGTCGTCATCCGCGAAGCTGAGCAGCGGGCCTTCGAGCTGTTTCTGGAGAACCTGGTCAAGGGCACCAGCCACCTGTCGCTTGGGCAGGAGGCGGTGGCCGCCGGCTTTGCCGGCGCCATGCAGAAAGACGACTTGTCGTTTTGCACCTACCGCGGCCATGCCCATACGCTCGCGCGTGGCGTCAGCGTGGAGAAGGTGCTGGGCGAACTGATGCAGCGCGACAACGGGCTGATGCGCGGCAAGGGCGGCTCGATGCATCTAACCTCGGTCGATCATGGCGTGATGGGCTCCTACGCCATCATCGGCGCGCATCTTCCCATCGCCTGCGGCGCGGCCTGGCGCGCGCAATACAAGGGCGCCAAGGACGTCGCGGTCTGCTTCTTCGGCGACGGCACCACCAATATCGGCGCCTTCCACGAGGCGCTCAATTTCGCGGCGGTGTGGAAGTTGCCGGTGGTCTTTGTCTGCGAAAACAATCTTTACATGGAATATACGCCGATTGCCGACGTCACAGCGGTTCCGAACCCAGCCGCCGACCGCGCCGCATCTTATGGTCTTGAGCGCATCGTCATCGACGGCAACGACGCCGACGTGGTCTACCGCACCGCGCAGGCGGCTTACGACAAGGCGCGCGCGGGCAAGGGACCCTCGCTGATCGAATGCCTCACTTACCGTCACAGCGGCCATTCGCGCGCCGACCCGGCCAAGTATCGCCCGGAGGGCGAATTGGAGCGCTGGAAACAGCGCGACCCGATCAAGATCTACCGCGAGCGGCTGCTGCAGTTCGGCGTCAGCGAAAAGACCATGGCCGATATCGACGCCGAGGTGCGCAAGATAGTCGATGACGCGACCGAGGCCTGCAAGGCCGCGCCGCCGCCGCCGGCCGATATCATCACCACCGATGTCTATGCCGATGGGGGCTGGGCATGGCGGAACTGACCTACCGCGACGCGGTCATCCGCGGCATCGCGCAGGAAATGGAACGCGATCCCGACGTGGTGTTCCTCGGCGAGGACGTGGCCAAACCCGGCGGCGTGTTCAAGGCGACGGTCGGGTTGTACGAGATGTTCGGGCCGCTGCGCGTGCGCGACACGCCGATCTCCGAGCAGGCGATCCTGGGCGCCGCCATGGGCGCGGCCATGACCGGGCTGAAGCCGATCGCCGAGATCATGTTCTCGGATTTCTTCGCGGTCTGCTTCGACTACATCGCCAACGAATTCTCCAAGAGCCGCTACATGTCGAACGGGCAGGTCAAATGCCCGCTGGTGGTGCGCACCGGCAACGGCGCCGGTGCGCGTTTCGGCGCGCAGCATTCCCAGAGCGTCGAAAACTGGTGCATGATGATCCCGGGGCTGAAGGTGGTGGCGCCGTCCTCGCCCACCGACGTCATCGGACTGCTGGCGGCTTCGGTACGCGATCCCGACCCGGTGATCTTCTTCGAGCACAAGTCGCTCTACGCCACCAAGGGCGAGGTGCCGGACGGCGAGATCGTCGACGCCCTCGGCACCGCCAAGATCGTGCGCGCGGGGAAGGACGCCACCATCCTGGCACTGGCGCTGATGGTGCCGCGTGCGCTGGAGGCGGCCGAGAAGCTGAAGGCGGAACACGGTATCGACGCCGAAGTTGTCGATGTGCGCTCGCTGGTCCCGCTCGACACCCAAACGATCCTGGGTTCCGTCGCGCGCACCCACCGGCTGTTCACGGTCGAGGAAAACCCGCGGCTGTGCGGCTGGGGCGCCGAGATCGTGTCGATCGCGGCCGATGAGGCCTTCTACGATCTCGACGGCCCGCCGGTGCGCATCACCACGCCGCATATTCCGCTGCCGGCCGCCGATAATCTAGAAGACATCGTGCTGCCGACCCCGCAGCGGATTGCGGAGACGGTGAAACGGGCGCTGAACAGTTAGTTGTCCGCTCGTCCCCGCGAAAGCGGGACCCAGTCCTGGATTCCCGCTTGCGCGGGCATGAGCGGAGCAAGTTCAAAGGAAACGCACCATGTACGAAAACCTTCTCGCCAACGTCCCGACCGACCTGTGGATCGGCGGCAAATGGCGCAAATCCTCCGACAATGGCCGTTTCGATGTGATCGACCCGGCGACCGAGCGCAAGATTGCCTCAGTGGCGAGCGCCACGGTGGACGACGCCAAGGTCGCGCTCGATGCGGCCGAAGCCGCCTTCGATGGCTGGGCCGGCCGCAAGCCGCGCGAGCGCGCCGAAATCCTGCGCAAGTGTTACGAGCTGATCATGCGCGACGCTGAGCGCTTCGCCAAGCTGATCACATTGGAAAACGGCAAGGCACTGCCGGATTCGCGCGGCGAGGTCGCTTACGCCGCCGAATTCTTCCACTGGTACGCGGAAGAAGCCGTGCGCAATCTCGGCACTATAACGATGGCGCCGGCCTCCGGCGCCCGCATCGTCGCGCAGCACAAGCCGGCCGGCATTGCCGTGCTGGTGACGCCGTGGAATTTTCCGGCGGCGATGGCGACGCGCAAGATCGGCCCGGCACTGGCCGCCGGCTGCCCTGTGGTTTTGAAGCCCGCTTCCGACACGCCGCTCACCATGCTGGCGCTGATGCCGGCGCTGGAGGAGGCGGGTGTGCCGGCCGGCGTGGTCAACGTCATTCCATCGCGCGCGTCCGGCAAAGTGGTTTCCGCCATGCTGCATGACCGCCGCGTGCGCGTGGTCTCTTTCACCGGCTCGACCGAGGTCGGACGCAAGCTGCTGCATGAGGCGGCCGACAACGTGCTCAAGCCGTCGATGGAACTCGGCGGCAATGCGCCCTTCATCGTGTTTGACGATGCCGACATCGACGCGGCCATCGAAGGCGCTATGGTTGCCAAGATGCGCAACATGGGCGAGGCCTGCACGGCGGCCAACCGCTTCTATGTGCACGAAAAAGTGCACGACGAATTTGCCAAGAAACTCACCGCCAAGATGGGCGGTCTGAAAATGGGCAATGGCCTCGACGACGGCGTTAATCTTGGCCCGCTGGTCAACAAGGACGGCCGCGACAAGGTGATCGAGCTGGTCGACGATGCGGTCAAGAAAGGCGCCAAGGTGCTGACCGGCGGCAAGTTGCCGGATGGCCCCGGCTTCTTCTATCCGGCCACCGTGCTCACCAATGTGTCCGACGATTCCAAGATGCTCAACGAGGAAATCTTCGGCCCCGTCGCTTCGATCCAGCCCTTCAAGGGCGAGGACGAAGTCATCAAACGCGCCAACGACACCGAATACGGCCTGGTGGCTTATCTCTACACCAAGGATTTGACCCGCGGCATGCGCGTCTCCGAGAAGCTCGATTACGGCATGATCGGCCTCAATCGCGGCCTGGTGTCGGACCCGGCGGCACCGTTCGGCGGCACCAAGCAGTCTGGTCTCGGCCGCGAAGGCGCGCAGGAAGGCATGAAGGAATTTCTCGAGACGCAATATGTGTCGGTGAGCTGGTAGCGGGGAGCCCGTGGACGTCCTGATGCCGCAGCTCGGCGAAACCGTCGCCGAGGGCAAGATCGTCAAATGGTTCAAGGCGGCCGGCGACGCGGTGAAGCCGGGCGACAACCTGTTCGAGATCGAGACCGACAAGACCTCCATGGAAGTGCCGGCCACCAGCGCCGGCACGCTGACCGAGATCCGCTTCGGCGTCGGCGAGGTGGCGAAGGTCGGCGCCGTGGTGGCGGTGATTGCCGGGGCAGGCGGGGCGGCGGCTACGCCTAAAGCCGCCGCTGCAGCGAGCGCTCCACAAATTCCGCCCACCCCCGCGAAAGGGGGGGTCCAGGGCCCAACATCCCGGGTTGTCCGAGGAGACGAGCGCGCTGCAAGCGCGTCATTTGCCTATCCGCAGATGGATCCCTTCCGCGAAGTACGCACGCCCGAGCGCAATTTCGGCCCCGCCAAATTGCCGGGCGGCGCCGCGGTCACGCCGCTGGCGCGCCGGTTGGCCGGTGAGCGCGGCATCGACTTGTCGCGCGTCACCGGCTCGGGGCCGCATGGCCGCATCGTCGCGCGCGACGTGGAAACGGCGGCGCCTTCCGCCGCGTCCGCCACAACGGTGCGTGGCCTGAGTGCCGCGCAGGTCAAGGCGCTGTACGACGCTATTGCCTACGAGGAAGTGCCGCTCGACGGCATGCGCCGCACAATTGCCACGCGGCTGGTCGAGGCCAAGCAAACCATCCCGCATTTCTATTTGACCGCCGATATCGAGATCAGTCGTCTGATCGCCATGCGCGAGGAAGCCAATGCCGCCGCGCCGCAAGACAAGGACGGCAATCCGGCTTTCAAATTCTCACTCAACGATTTCATGATCAAGGCCTGGGCGGCGGCACTACAACGCGTGCCCGCCGCCAATGCGGTCTGGGCCGGGGATCGCATCCTGCGTTTTGCGCATTCTGATATTGGAATTGCGGTGGCGCTCGAGGGCGGGCTGATCACGCCGGTCGTGCGCAACGCCGAGGCCAAATCGCTCACCGTCATTTCGGCGGAGATGCGCGATCTCGCCGCCCGCGCCCGCTTAAAGAAGCTCGCGCCACACGAATACCAGGGCGGCGCCAGCGCCATCTCCAATCTCGGTATGTACGGCGTGCGCGAATTCTCCGCCATCATCAATCCGCCGCACGCGACCCTGCTGGCAGTGGGTGCCTCCCGCCGCGCGCCGGTGGAAGCCGAAGATGGCTCCGTCAAGTTCATCAGTCAGATGACGGTCACCTTGTCCTGCGATCATCGCGTGGTGGACGGCGCGCTTGGCGCGCAATTGCTGGCGACGTTCAAGGCCCTGGTCGAGAAGCCGGTCACCTTCCTCGTATAAACAGGAGCTGCATGATGGCTGGCGCAAAGTGGGACGTATTGCTGGTCGGAAAAGAAAAGTCGGTCGTCATGGAGGGCCTCGACTCCAAAGTGACGCTGCACAAGCTGAATGAGGCGAAGGACAAGGACGCCTTTATCAAATCGATCGCCGACAAGGTCGGCGCCATCGCGGTGACCTACACCAATGAGCCCGTCGGTCCCGAGCTCATGCAGCGCTTTCCCAAGCTCGAGCAGGTCTCGACCTTCGGCGTCGGCTACGACCATGTCGACGCCAAATGGGCGGGCGCGCATGGCATCATCGTCACCAACACGCCGGAAGTGCTGAACGAAGAGGTGGCCGACACCGCGCTCGGGCTATTGCTGTGCACGGTGCGCGAATTCCCGCAAGCCGAGCGCTACTTGCGCGCCGGCAAATGGCCGAACGCGCAATACCAGCTCACCAAGGCCACCTTGCGCAACCGCACGGTCGGCATGGTCGGGATGGGACGCATCGGCCGCGCGATCGCGCGCCGGCTGGAGGCGTTCGGCGTGCCGGTGGTCTATCACTCGCGTAACCCGCAGAAGGGCGTGAAATACAAATATTATCCCAAGCTCCTCGACATGGCGCGCGACGTCGACACGCTGTTGGTAATCGTGCCGGGCGGGCCGTCGACGGCAAATATCATCAATGCCGAAGTGCTCAAGGCGCTTGGCCCCACCGGCATCCTGATCAACATGGCGCGCGGCTCGGTGGTGGACGAGCCGGCGTTGATCGAGGCGCTGAAGAACCGCACCATCTATTCCGCCGGCCTCGACGTCTTCGCCAAGGAGCCGCATGTGCCAAAGGAGCTATTGGAGATGGACCACATCGTGCTGTTCCCGCATCTCGGCTCCTCGACCGAGGTGACCCGGGCGGCGATGGACCAGCTGGTGGTCGACAACATCCTGGCTTGGGCCTCCGGCAAGCCACCGCTCACACCCGTGCCGGAAACGCCTTATCCGCCCAAGCGTTCGTGATAGGATAGGGTGGCCGGCTCCTGCAGGCTCAACATGGCGCGCTGTGTCCTCATCGCTGCATTTGCAGTCGTTATATGCGGCGCCGCCCAGGCGCAGACCAACTCGGCGCTCAGCGATTCCGCCAAAGCAATGATCGGCAAGTGGGAATTCTCCAACGCCGAACGCGACAAGATCTGCACCGCAACCTTCGCCAGCGATCGTTCCGGGCGCGGTCTCAAGGTCACTTTCGACGTCAACTGCGGCAAACTATTCCCGCTGGCGCGCCGGATCATCGCCTGGAAATATCCCCAGGACGATCTGCTCTATCTGCTCGACTCCCAGGGCGAAACGCTGATCGAGTTCAGCGAAGTGGAGGACGGCATTTTCGAAGCGCCGACGCCGGGGCTGGGCGTGCTGTTCCTGCAAAATTCCGCCGCCGCAGCGGCGCCTAAGGCGGCACCGCCGCGCGAGGCGGCCGGCAACTGGGCGGTAGTACGCGGCGAAGGCGCGCCGATCTGCGTGCTGATGCTGGCGCGCGACGGTCTCTCGGTGACGGCACAGCCAGGCTGTGCCCCTGACATCGCCAAGCTAGATTTCACCCAATGGCGCATGGACAACGGCGATCTTGTGCTGGTGCCCGCCAGCGGCGAGCCCTGGCGCTTCGAGGACGTCGACGGCAATTGGCGCCTGCTGTCGGATCGCGGCGACCAGATCGCGCTGGTAAGGCAGTAGCCGGCTAAATCAGTCGCAGCCCCTTGAAGCTGGCGTGGCCTTCCTTGCCGACGATGATGTGGTCGTGCACGGAAATGCCGAGCGGGCGGGCGACCTCGATGATCGCTTGCGTCATCTGGATATCGGCGCGCGACGGCGTCGGATCGCCCGACGGATGATTGTGCACCAGAATGAGCGCGGTGGCCGACAGCTCAAGCGCGCGCTTGACCACTTCGCGCGGGAAGACCGGCGTGTGATCGACGGTGCCGGTCTGCTGCAATTCATCGGCGATCAGCTGGTTGCGCTTGTCGAGGAAAAGCACGCGGAACTGTTCCTTGTCGGCGAAGGCCATGGCGGTGCGGCAATAGTCGAGCACGCTTCCCCATGACGACAACACCGGTTGTTTGCGCACCTGCCCGCGCGCCAGGCGGCTGGCTGCCGCATGCACGACCTTGAGCTCGGTAATCGCGGCATCGCCGAGGCCCTTGACCTCTCGCAGCCGGGCCGCCGGCGCCGCTACCACTTCCGCGAAGGAGCCGAATTTGGCGATCAGCTCCTTGGCGAGCGGCTTGATATCGCGCTGGGGGATGGCGCGGAACAGCACCAGCTCGAGCAGCTCGTAGTCGCTCACCGCTTCAGCGCCGGCGTCGTGGAAGCGGGCGCGCAGGCGCTCGCGGTGCCCGTGATAATGCGGCCCCGCTTCGGAGAGGCCTGACTTGCGCTCGTTTTTTTTGTCTTTTGTCGCCATCAAGAACGCGCCCGCCCTCGCGCTCGGTTGGCGCGATTGTAGTTCAGTTGGGCGCAATCGACGAGGGAGGTGTGGACGGGCCGCCGTCCAATGGGTCAATGCTTATAGGGCGGCTTGTCGAGGCCGGCCGGCGAGAAGGTGAAGACTTCGACGCCATCGTCGGTCACGCCCGCGGTGTGCTCGAACTGGGCCGAGAGCGAACGGTCGCGCGTCACTGCGGTCCAGCCGTCGGACAGCACTTTCACATGCGGGCGGCCGATATTGATCATCGGCTCGACCGTGAAGAACATGCCCGGCCTGAGCATGATGCCTTCGCCCGGACGGCCGACGTGCACGATATTGGGCTCGTCGTGGAACAGGCGGCCGAGGCCGTGGCCGCAGAAGTCACGCACCACGCTCATGTGCTGGGCTTCGACATAGCTCTGAATCCCATGGCCGATGTCGCCGGTGGTCGCGCCTGGCCGGATGACGCCGATGCCGCGCATCATGGCCTCGTGGGTGACTTCGATCAGGCGCTCGGCGCGGCGCGGGATCTCGCCGATCGGAAACATGCGGCTCGAATCGCCATGCCAGCCATTGAGGATCAGCGTCACGTCGATATTGACGATGTCGCCCTCCTTGAGCGGCTTGTCGCCGGGAATGCCGTGACAGACGACGTGATTGAGCGATGTGCAGGTCGACTTCTTGTAGCCGCGGTACATCAGCGTCGCCGGCAGTGCGCCGTGATCCATGGCGTATTCGAACACCAGCCGGTCGATCTTGTCGGTCCGCACGCCAGGCACGACTTCTTTCGTCAGCATGTCGAGGCAGCGCGCCACCAGCTGGCCGGCCTTGCGCATACCCTCGAAGGCGACGGGGCCGTGCAGCTTGATCTGGCCGGTTTTGCGTAAGGGGGCGAGAGCGGCGTCGACGTAGGTCATGGGGCGCAATGTAAGGCCTGGGTCGTGCGGGTTCAATCGGCGATCGGTACCGGTTCCGCGACTTCGATGCCCTCGCGCGCAATGGCGCATTTCCAGGCAATGGCCGCGACGCCCCTTTCGCGCGCCCGATCGAACGCCTTGCCATAGGCCGAATCGATGTCGCGTGCGAGGGAAAATTGCTGCGTGGAGCCAATCTGGATTACGAACAGCATGAGGGCGCGCGCGCCGTTTGCGGCCACGGCGGCGAGCTCGTCGAGATGCTTGGCGCCCCGTGCCGTGACGCAGTCGGGAAATTCCGCCAGGCCGGCCCGCCGCATCAAATGCACGTTCTTGATCTCGACATAGCAGGGGGGCTGGCCTTCGCTTTCGAGCAGGAAGTCGATGCGCGAATTGGTTCCGTACTTCACTTCGCGCCGCGCCGAGGTGTAGCCGGCGAGATCGGGAATCGCCTTAGCAGCCAGCGCTTCGGCGACCAGCAGATTTGGATGGCCGGTATTGACGCCGACCAACTCAGGCCCGCCGCCGAGATCAACCTCAACCAATTCCCAGGAATAGGGCAGCTTGCGGTTGGGATTTTCCGATTTTGACAGCCACACCCGCGATCCGGGCGCCGCCAGGCCGGTCATCGCGCCGGGATTGGCGACGTGGGCCGTGATCTCTTCGCCGCTGTCGAATTGCACGTCGGCGAGGAAGCGCTTGTAGCGGCGGATGAGCGTCGCCGGGATGAGGGGAGACGCAAACCGCATCAACTTGCGATCCTGCCACTCAGTTCATCCTCGATATGCGCGCGGATGATGTCGTCGAACGTCGCCTCGACCTTGAAGCCGAGCGCGACGGCGCGGCGCGCGTCGAAGCGCCGCGGCCAGCCGGCGACGATGCGCTCCACCAGCTCGTCGGGCGCGCGGCGGATGCGCGATGCCACATGATCGCCGGCGACACGCTTGAGCGCGGCGATCTGCTCGCCCACGGTGCAGCAGACACCCGGCATGGTGAGGTTGACGCGGTCACCGAGGTCGCTGTGCGACAAGCCCGCAGCATGGATCAGGAAGCCGACAGCCGAGCGCGGACTGGCATGCCAATGCAGCACGCTGTCGGCGACCGGCAGCAGCGCCTCCTGGCCGGCAAGCGGCTCGCGAATGATGCCGGAGAAGAAGCCGGAGGCCGCCTTGTTCGGCTTGCCAGGCCGCACCACGATCGATGGCAGTCTGATGCCGACGCCGTCGAGAAAGCCGCGCCGCGTATAATCGGCAAGCAGCAACTCGCCCATCGCCTTCTGCGTACCGTAGGAGGTGAGCGGCGTGCGATGGAACTCGTCGGGGATTGCCTCGGGAAACGGCGCACCAAACACGGCGATCGAGGAGGTGAACACGAATTTCGGTTTGATGCCGCCGCCGGCGAGGCGCACAGCTTCCAGCAAAGCGCGAGAGCCGTCGAGATTGACCCGGTAGCCATTTTCGAAATCGGTCTCCGCTTCGCCCGACACCACACCGGCGAGGTGGAAGACCACGTCGGGCCGCTCCGCCACCGCTTTGCTCGCCGCGCCGGCCGCCGCCAGATCGCCGGTTGCTGCGTCCACTTTACCGGAAAAACCTGTCGGCGATTTCGGAGCGACCACGTCGATCAGCGTGAGCTTGTCGATCGGCTTGCCGTTCAGGCCGCCATTCTTCACGATCCGCTCGATCAGCTTGCGGCCGATCATGCCCGCGGCGCCGGTGATCAGAATATGCATTCACGCCTCACTGTTTCTATCCGCGGGCGTTGCATCGACCGGAACGCCGATCGGCTGGCCGGTCTGCGGATGGGGCTCCGAGTTGCTCATCGTGTTTGCCGATTCGCGCCGCCCTCGCGAAAAAATTTGTTGAGCTCCGCGTTCGATACAACGCCGCCGAAACTCTCGAACGTGCCCTGCTCGGCGATCTCCCGCGCGGACGTGATGAAGGCGTGCATGGCGACGCGCGCCAGCGTACCGCCGACGCTGATGCGGCGCGCGCCCATAGCGGCCACGTCCTTGACCGTGAAGCCGAGTGGGGCCGCCATCAGCAGATTGACCGGCTTGGGCGCGACCGCGTTCACCACCGTCTCGATCTGCTCGCGCGTCTTGATGCCGGGCGCGTAGAGGCAATCGGCGCCGGCATCGGCGAAGGCCTTCAGCCGACGCACGGTCTCGTTTATGTCGGGGCGGCCGTGGATGAAGCCTTCGGTGCGGGCGGTAAAAACAACGCCGCTGCCGGCGGCGTCAATCGCGGCGCGCGCGGCCCGCACGCGCGCGACCGCCAGCGCGAAGGGATAGAGCGGATCGGCGTCGTTGCCGGTGAAGTCCTCGATCGACAGCCCGGCGACGCCGGTGTCGACGCACCGTTTGACGTTCGTCCCGACGGTATCCGGATCGTCGGCGAAGCCGCCCTCGAAATCGGCGTTCACCGGCACGTACACGGCTTGCGCGATCTCGCGGAAATGCGCAAGGGCCATATCGAGGCTCACATCCCCGTCGGCCAAGCCCTGCGCATGGGCGAAGCCCGATGAGGTCGTCGCCAGCGCCTTGAAACCAAGTCCTTGCAAGTAGCGCGCGGCACCGGCGTTCCATGGATTGGGAATAACGAAGCAGCCGCTCTCGTGCAGTTTGCGGAAGGTGGCACGCTTGTCGGCGACGGACGGGCTGGCCATGAGGGCACCTGCGTGGTGAGAAGGGGCGGGACCGTGCCACGTTTGCCCACGCCTGGACAATGCCAATCGGTGATAGCAACATCAGCGCAGTTCTTTGCGGCGGTTCCAGAGTGTCTCACACTATTTGATTTTCACGGCCTGATCGGGTGAACTGCGCGCCAAAATCACCTTGGAGAGCAACGCCATGCTGAAGACGATCGCTGCCTTCGATCGCATCGGCGAGGAGAACGCTTTCGCCGTGCTCGCCCGCGCCAATGCGCTGGCCGCGCAGGACCGTGATATTATCAATCTAGGCATCGGCCAGCCCGATTTCCGCACGCCCGATTTCATCGTCGAGGCGGCGGTCAAGGCGCTGCGCGCGGGCGCCCACGGCTATACGCCGGCGACCGGCATTCCGCCGTTGCGCGAGGCGGTCGCCGCCGATCTCGCCAAGCGCTTCAATGTCGAGGTCTCGCCCGAGGAAGTGATGATCATGCCCGGCGGCAAGCCGACCATGTTCATGTCGATTCTGATGTTCGGCGAACCGGGCGCGGAAATCCTCTATCCCGATCCCGGCTTTCCGATCTACCGCTCGATGATCGAATTTACCGGTGCCAAGCCGGTGCCGGTGCCGATCCGCGAGGAGAACGGTTTCGCCTTCTCGGCCGAGGAAACGCTCAAGCTGATCACGCCGAAGACGCGGCTGCTGATCCTCAACTCGCCGGCCAATCCGACCGGCGGCGTCACCGGCAAGGCGGAAGTCGACAAGCTGGTCGCGGGCTTAGCGAAATGGCCGGACGTCGCCGTCATGTCGGACGAGATCTACGACCACATGCTCTATGACGGCGAAACCCATGTCTGTCTCTTGAGCTATCCGGAAATTCGCGATCGGCTGATCCTGCTCAATGGCTGGTCGAAGACCTACGCCATGACCGGCTGGCGGCTCGGCTATGCGGTGTGGCCGGGCAAGCTCCACGACTATGCGCGCAAGCTGGCGGTCAATCTTTATTCCTGCGTCAATGCGGCCACGCAATATGCCGGATTGGCGGCGCTGAAGGGGCCGCAGGACGAAGTGCTCAAGATGGTCGCCGAGTTCGACAAGCGCCGGAAGGTGGTGGTCGAGGGCCTCAATAGATTACCCGGCGTCACCTGCGCGACGCCCAAGGGTGCGTTCTACGCCTTCCCCAATATCAAGCGCACCGGCTGGAAAGCGAAGGAACTAGCCTCGGCGCTCTTGGAAGACGCCGGTGTCGCCATCATCGGCGGGCCCGACTTCGGCATTCTGGGCGAGGGCTATGTGCGGCTGTCCTACGCCAACTCAACCGAGAACATCCTCAAGGCGCTCGACCGCATGGGCGAGTTTTTAGCGAACCGCAAGGCGGCGTAAGTCCGTCCTAGCCGGCTCTCGCCGTCTTGAAGCGCGCTATGCTCTCGGGCGGCCAATAATCGGCAGGCTTGTAGAATTCCGCAACCGCTGGAACGCCGCCCGGCAGGGCGACCCAAGGCTGCTTCGTCGACGTGTAGATATGGATGTCCGGTGGAAAGCGCCCGGGATCGTCGAGCGTGCCCAAGCGGACGAAATGAATGCTCGGACCGGCGCCGGCGTAATTGCTCCATAAAGCCACGCCACAATCTGGGCAACGCCAGAACACCTGGCCCTTGCCACTGGCGCTGGGCAGCGACATTTGCACCGGCTTACCCTTCACGAGTTCCACATTTGAGGCTTCGATGAAGGCATTGACGGCGAAGGCCGAACCGGTTTCGCGCTGGCACCAGGTGCAATGGCAGCAATGCACGAAAATCGGCCGGGCCTTGAGGCGATAGCGCACGGCGCCGCACGTGCAGCCTCCTTCGACCGCAATATGCCGTTTATTGCTCATTTTGCGTTGCGGTTCCGCGCCTTTCGTTGCTTTGAATCGCCTTCCTGTTCGATGACGACCTTGAACGGACCACGCGGGTTGAGGTCGCGCTGCGGGAACGGAATCTCGATGCCCTCGCGCTTGAGGATGTCCCACAACGCCAGCAGCACCTTGCCGCGCACATTGGTGAGGCCCTCGATCGGGTCCCTGATCCAGAAGCGCAGGATGAAATCGAGCGAGGAATCGCCGAAGGCCTTGAAATGGCAGACCGGCGGCGGCGTCTCCAGCACGCGCGACACCGATTTGACCGCCGCCAGCGCAAGCTCGATGACCTTGTGCGGATCGGAGGCATAGGCCACGCCGAACTCCACATCGATGCGCACCTCGTTGTTGGAATAGGACCAGTTGACCACGCGCTGGGTGACGAAGTCCTCGTTCGGGATGAGGAATTCGCGGCCGTCGCGGGTGACAACCGCGGTATAGCGCGCACCCATCGATTCGACCCAGCCGAACGAGTCGCCGACCGTGATCACGTCGCCTGGCTTGATCGACTTGTCGGCGAGCAGAATGATGCCGCTCACCAGGTTGGAAACGATCTTCTGCAGGCCGAAGCCGAGGCCGACGCCGACCGCGCCGGAAAAGAAGGCGAGCGCAGAGAAGTCGATGCCGACGGTCGACAGCACGATCAGAATGGCGAAGGTGATCAGCAGCAATCGGATCAGCTTGCCGATCAGCACCTGGATCGACGGCGTCAGGTCCGCGGCCGAGCGCACCCGCCGGTCGAGGAAATCGCTGGCGGTGTTCGCCGCCCACAGCGTGAGCAGCAGCAGCACACCGGTCTTGACCACGAGCAGCGGGGTAACCCGCAAGCCGCCGATGAAAATGCCGACCGCATCGAGCGCGTTCATCGCCGGCTGCAGCAGGCCGAGGATGCTGAGCGCCGCGATCGTCCAGGCCGAGACCGCCACCACCCGGTAGACGAACCGGTTTTGGATCAAGCCTGCGACCAGCGCGATGATCACCCAGGCGGTGGCGAGGCTGGCGGCTACGCCGAGCAGGTAGGAGCGGCTCGGCCAGGTTACCGCCTCCATCCCCGCGTGTATGATCGCCACTACCAGTACGAAGATGATGGTGCCGAGATTGGCCAGCACGTGGCTCGCGAACTGGCGCAGCAACGGCGGCCAGCCCGCCGTCAGTGCCGTGAGATCGATGCGCCGGCGGACCAGCGTCGCGGCCAGCGTGCCGATGGCGGCGGCGACCAGAATCAGGCCGAGCTCGAGCAGCAGCCAGACCGAAGTCAACTCGTGAACGGCCCTGCTCACGAGATCGTTGATGGTGCGGGCCGCCCGCTGGACGCCGTCCATGCCACACTCCTGAGGAGCCCGAGCCCCCCGTGGAATTAGCCCGCAAAGCGGACCAATATCAAATCCGGCCGGCGCCGGGCACGCGCCCCGGCAGACAGCAGGGGGTTTTCGCTATGTACGACCGGGGTTTGTCGGAAGAACAACGGATGATGCGGCAGAGCTGCCGCGATTTCGTCGATGAGGTTGTCTTGCCCTTCATTCGCGAGAATTGGCAGCGCGAATGGTCGATGGTGCCGGAAGACCGGCTGCCGCTGCGCATCCTGGAAGAGGCCGAGAAGATCGGCATCCGCACCCTGGGCGTGCCGGAAGAATTCGGCGGCGTCGAGCTGGAAAAGGGAACCGAGGTCAAGACCTTCGCGATGATCGCGGAAGAAATCGCACGCGGCGATTCAGGCCTCGCCGACAAGCTGGTGCAGAACTGGAAGGTCTCCGTGCTGCTGCGCCAATTCGCGCCGCGCCATTTGCAGGAAAAATGGTTCAAGCGGCTGGTGGCGGAGCCGCAATTCCTGATGGCGCATTGCCTGACCGAGCCGCGGGGCGCCTCCGACCGCTGGCTGCCCTATAACGTGCCGGAAGCCTCGATGCAGACCAAGGCCGTGAAGGGCAATGGCGGCTGGGTGATCAACGGCCGCAAACAGTTCATCTCCAACGGTTACGACGCCAGCCTCTATGTGGTTTACGCCAATACCAATCCCAAAGTCGGCATGCTGCAGGGAACGTCATCGTTCCTGGTGTCGCGCGAGACCAAGGGCTTCACCGTCGCACGCTGCAACGAGACGCTCGGCTGCCGCTTCATGAACAACGGCGAGATGGTGTTCGAGGACATGTTCGTGCCGGACGATCATATTTTGGTGGAGAACGATGCGCTAGGCTCGGCCGGCGTCTATTTCCGTCCCGGCAAGATCATCCAGGCGGCCAAAAACCTCGGCGTCGGCGTGCGCGCCTTCGAGGCCACCGCCGACTACGTGCAGAACTACGTGCAGGGCGGCCGCATCCTGATCAAGCATCAGGCGGTGGCGCTGCGATTGGCCGCCATGGCGACCCGCATCGAAGCGGTGCGCGCGCTGCTCGAACGCGCAGCCCAAGCGGTTGACGACAAGGCGCCGGAGGCCGAGACGCTGGTCAACATGGTTAAGATGTTCGCTTCCGAAGAGATCCTGAAAGTCGCCCGGCATGCGGTCGAATTGCACGGCGGCAACGGCATCATGCTCGATTTCGGCGTGGAGAAAGTACTGCGCGACGCCGTCATCTTCATGCACATGGACGCAACCGTGGACATCTCCAAGTTCAAGATCGTGAAGAATATGTTTCCCGACACGGCGGGGAAATACGCAGGCCCGGAGGCTTAGTCGCTAGCGCAGCGCGAAGCGGAAGCCGATCACCACGATCGCCAGGCCGATGAGCTGCGCAATGCTCGGCACCACGCCGAGCGCGAAATATCCGATGATCAGCGAGAAGCCCGGCACCAGCGCGGGAAATGTCGCCGCGCGCCCGGCGCCGATCAGGATCACCGCGCGCGCGAACAGATAGATCGGCAACACGCCGGCCAGGATGCCCTGCACCACGACCTGCACCAGATTTTCGGCGAGACTCATTTGTAGGAGGCCGTCAAAGCCGATGAAGATTGCGTAGGGCGGCGCATACACCACCACCGACAACACACCGACCATGGCCACCGCGCGCGTGCCCGACATGCGATAGTAGCGCAGCAGCGTGCCGAACAAGGCCCAGAAAAAGCCGGCGGTGACAAACAGCAGGTCGCCGCCCACACCCTCGCGGCCGATGGTGGTGAGGGATTCGGCGCCGAACACCATGAGGCCGGCGATGATTGTGACGCCGCCGAAAATGCGGGGGATTGTCGCCTTCTCATGCAGCATGGCGCTGGCGAGGATCAGCCCGAACAGCGCGGCGCAGGCCGGCTGGATGGTGGTCCCGTGGCCGAGCGGTACCAACATGAAGCCGCTATAGGCGATGATGGCCTGCGGCGGGCCTGAGAGCACGCTCATCACCAGCCCGCGGCCCCAGCCGATGCCGCCGAGGTTGCTCAGCCCGTCGCGGAAGGCGACCGGCATCAGCAGCAGGCCGGACCAGAAGAAGCGGTGGAAAGCGAGGTCGGCGGGCGAAAAGCCGACGCCGACGCCGTGTTTGGCCGCCACGAACCCGGCCGCCCAACCGAGCGCGGCGCCGGTGCCGCACAAGATCCCGATCAAGATGCCAGAAGAGCGTGCCGCCGCAGCTTGCCTCGGATCAATCACGACGACGACCTCAACTTCTGCGCAGGTGACTTTGGCCCGCCTGATACTCTAGGATCGCCCTTGAAGTCCAATAACGGACACGCATGGCAAACATCACCGGGAAGAAATGCTCATGGCGAAGCCGCGCAAAGTCATCATCACGTGTGCCATTACCGGCTCAATCCATACGCCGTCGATGTCACCGCATCTCCCCGTCACCGCCCAGGAAATCGCCGATGCCGCCATCGGCGCGGCCGAGGCAGGCGCGGCAGTCGTGCATCTACATGCGCGCAATCCGCAGGACGGCCGACCCGATCAAACGCCGGAGGCTTTCGCGCCCTTCCTCAAGGTGATCAAGCAGCGCTCCGCCGTGGTGGTGAACATCACCACCGGCGGCGCGCCGACCATGACGGTCGAGGAGCGCGTCAAGCCGGCCGCGACCTTCAAACCGGAGATCGCCTCGCTCAACATGGGCACGATGAATTTCGGGCTCTATCCGATGATCCCGCGCTACAAGGGCAAGTTCAAACACGCCTGGGAAGAGCCGTATCTGCAGGGCTCGCACAAGGGGTTTTTCAAAAACACCTTCGCAGACATCGAATACATTCTCACCACATGCGCAGAGAACAACACGCGCTTTGAGATTGAGTGCTACGACATCGGCCATCTCTACACGCTCAAGCACTTCCTCGACCGCGGCGTGGTCAAGCCGCCGCTGTTCGTGCAATCGGTGTTCGGCATCCTCGGCGGCATCGGCGGCCACCCCGAAGACGTCATGCAGATGAAGCGCACCGCCGACCGGCTATTCGGGCCGGAAAACTACCGCTGGTCCGTGCTCGGTGCCGGGGCAAATCAGATGCGGGTTGCCGCTATGGCGGCGGCGATGGGCGGCAATGTGCGCGTCGGCATGGAGGACTCGCTGTGGATCGGCGCCGGCAAGCTTGCCGAATCGAACGCCCAGCAGGTGTCGACTGCGCGCAAGATCATCGAGGGCCTTGGCATGGATATCGCTTCGCCCGACGAAGCGCGCGAAATCCTCGCGCTCAAAGGCGGTGACAAGGTCAATTTCTGACCGCACCGGTTCCGCGCGCCGGGCGGCGTCTATGCACCTCGTTGGAAGTGTGAGAAACTTTGCGCGGCTGGAATTGTGCGATTTCGCCATACGAAATGTCCAACAAGGACATCGTCAACCGGGAGGGAAGCAAGATGCACGGACAGCGCATTGCGCTGGCAGCGTTGCTGTCCGCGTTCGCGCTTGGGGCGACCGGACTTGTTTCGGCCGCGAAGGCGGAAACGATCACGTTGCGCATCGCAACGGGTCAACCGCCGGGCGCCGTCCATGCCGGCCTGATGAAGAATTTCTTCGAGCCGGAACTGAAGAAGCGCGTGGAAATGTGCACCAAACACAAGATCAAATTCGTCTAGGGCTATAGCGGCTCGATCGTAAAGGTGACCGAGATGCTGGAAGGCGTCCAAAACGGCATCGTCGAAATCGGTGGTTTCTGCTTCTGCTTCGCAGCCTCGAAAATTCCGCGGTACGCATTCCAGAACGAAGGCCGGATCATTTTCCCCTTGGCCGCTATGGAAACCGCGCCGGTCCAGCGTTGGGGGCAAGATTAACGCCACCAGCAAACCAACTTTCAAACCGGACCAATCAGCGGGGGCTGTTCACATGCCTATATCGGGCATAATGTAGGGGTCGGAGTAAAAAACTAGAAAGGGAGAAAAAAAATGCAAAAAAGGGAATCAGGCATAGTTGCTGCTGTCGTGTCCGGGATGACGGTCCTTGGATTTGCAGCCGCGCTGATGTTTGGCAGCGTCGGCTATGCTGACGCCAAAGAGATCGTCATCAGGATCGGCTCGGGCCATCCGCCGACCGTCGTCTATGCGGGCCTGATGAAGAATTTCTTTGAGCCCGAACTCAAAAAAGCGATCGAATCCAAAACCAAACATACGGTCAAATTCATCGAAGGGTACTCGGGCTCCATCGTGAAGGTGTTCGATACTTTCGAAGGCGTTCAGAACGGCGTGCTCGATATTGGCGGTTTCTGCTTCTGCTTCGAAGGCTCCAAGCTGCCCATGCACGCCTTCCAGATCATGCTGCCCTTCGGCACCATGAACCCGGAGCAGAGCGTGGCCATCGCCCTCGACGTCTACAAGAAGTTCCCGATCCTTGAGGACGTGTTCCAAAAGTACAACCAAACCTTGATCGCGCACATCGGCGACGGCGGCTACAACCTCGGCACCAACTTCCCCTGGAAGAAAGTGTCCGACCTCAAGGGCCACAAGATTCTTGGCGCCGGGCTCAACCTGAATTGGATGAGGGAAGCCAATATCGGCATCATTCCCGTGACCGACGGATTGCCGGGATGGTACCAGAAGATCAAAACCGGCGTTGCCGAAGGCGGCATCATGTTCCCCAGCGCCTGGGGACCGGTGTTCAAGCTTCATGAAGTCGGCAAGTACTACACCACCATCGGCTTCGGCTCGATCACCTGGCACGGCCTGACCGTCAATAACCGCTTCTGGAAGAGCCTGCCGCCGGAGGTGCAACCAATCATCAGAGAGGTTGCCCACCGTTACGAACTCCAAACCGGCATCTTTAACAAAAAGGGTTACAAGAAGGACATGGACTGGCTGCGCGCGCACATCACGGTGAGCGACCTGCCGGCCGACGTCCGTCTTGAGTGGGCGCAGAAGCTCGCGCATTGGCCGCAAAAAATAGCCGACGAACTCGAGAAGAAGGGCTACCCGGCCAAGGCAATTCTGAATGAGACCTTGGATTCGGCTGAACGGCACGGCTACAAGTGGCCGGTGCGCTACCAAGTCAAATGATTGGCTCGAACGGGATCTAGTCGATCATTCAAATTTGCCGGCTGAGAATCCAATTCCATGATTTTCAGCCGGTATTTTTGATTCTGGCTACGAACGGCATTCAATGAGGGAAAAGCGATGTCGCTCATCACTTTGAGTGATCGATTGTCCAAATTTCTGATGGTTGTCGCTGCGGCCTATGCCTTTGGGCTGGCGTTTCTCGTCATGGCGAATGTCATTGGGCGGACCTTTTTCAGCGCGCCGATTTACGGCACCGCCGAAATGGTTGCCGCATCCATTGTCATTATTGTGTTTTTGCAGGTCGGCTACGCCATTCGCTCGCGCTCCATGCTCAGGGCGGATTTCCTGGTTGTCCACCTGCCCGACAAAGTGCAGCGAACATTGCTGGCTATTGGCTATCTCCTGGGCGTCGCCTTCTTTCTTATGATCATCACCGGCGGCTGGGAAGAAAGCATCAAGTCATTCGTTGAGGGCGAATACGAAGGCGAAGGCGCCTTGCATGTCCCCTCATGGCCCGCGCGTTGGACGGTGCTCGTCGGCAGCGGCTTGGCCGTGATCAACTATCTGGTTATGGCCTATCTCGATGTCTTCAAGCCGCAATTATTGGATTCCGAAGCGGATGCGGACGCCTCCCCTTGACCAAGGCCGACAACACACAGGTTTAATCCAGTGTTCGAAGTAAACACCGCGGTAATACTGGTCATCAGTCTCGTCGGTCTGGTCGCCATCGGCGTTCATATCGCCGTCGCGCTCGGCATGACCAGTGCCCTTGGCATTTTTCTGGTCACCGGCGCCGACGCCAACGCTTTCCAAACTGTGCAGGCCATGCTGGCGGCGACGGCTTACGAAGCCATTCGCGCTTATGTCTTTGCAGTCATCCCGCTATTCATGCTGATGGGTGAATTCATCGGCAAGTCGGGAACGGTGACCGACGTCTACCGCGGCATCAACCGGTTGCTGCACAGAATACCCGGCCGTCTCGCTATCGCCACGGTGATCGGAAACGCGCTTTTTTCCTTCGTCACCGGCGTCAGCATCGCCTCCGCCGCCGCCTTTTCGCGGATCGCCTATCCGGAAATGAAACGCCATGGCTACCATAAAGGGTTCGCATTGGGCGCGATCGCGGGCTCGAGCTGCCTCGGCATGCTCATCCCGCCGTCGGTGCTGATGATTGTATGGGGTATTCTGACGGAACAATCCATCGGTCAGCTTTTTGCCGCCGGTGTCTTTCCGGGCTTAATGCTGGCGGCCATGTTTGTCCTTTATGTATTCGGCTACGCACTGTGGCGACCGGACGTTGTCGGCATCGGCAAACGGCACGGACAGGCGGCCGCGACTGGCGGCACCGAGTCGGTGGACGACGAGGAAGAAGTCTCAACCATCCAGTTCTTGATCAGCCTCGCCGGAATCACGCTGGTCATCGTGGCCGTCCTGGGTGGTATTTGGTTCGGTATTTTTACGCCAACCGAAGGCGCCAGCGCCGGAGCCCTGATCGGGCTGGCGCTGGGCATTATCAAGGGCATGCGGTTCCGCGATATCATCGATTCCATTTTATCGGTGGGAAAGACCTCCGCACCGATCCTCTTGCTGTTGGTCACCGCGGCCCTCTATTCCCGGACTCTTGCCATGACCGGCATGGCGAACGCCATCGAAAGTCTGTTCCTGGGCTCTGGCATGGAACCCTGGATGATCGTCTCCGTCATGGTCCTGGTGTGGTTCTTGCTGGGGATGATCATCGATTCCATCTCCATCATGCTGCTGACCGCCGCCATTTTTGCCCCCATCGCGGCCAATCTCGGCTATGACCCGATCGCCTTCGCCATCATCGGCATCATCGCCATCGAGGCCGGTTTGTATACGCCGCCCTTCGGCTTGCTTGTTTATACGGTCAAAGCGTCGATCCAGGAGATCGAACCGGACATGAACGTAATGACGATTTTCAAGAGCTCGACGCCTTACTGGATCATTATGCTGATCGCGATGGTAATAATCATCAATTTCCCGCAAATCGCCACGTACCTGCCGAGCAAGCTGTTTGGGGGTTGAATTTACTCTTTCGTCAAGCACCAGTTGCGCCTATTATAAGCGAGTCCATGCGGTCGCGTACGCGTTACGGTTTCGCCGGTATCGAAACGAAGGATAGACCCATGCGCTTCAAAACCCTCGCTTTTATCGCCACATTTCCGCTGACTGCCATCGTCCTGGCACCCGCGCAGGCTGCGCCGCAGATCTTGGGCTTGATCGCGTCCACCGAGCCGGTGCCGATGACCTGCGCGAATGGGACCTGCACGGCGGAGCTGTCGTCCGTCTGTTTGCAGCAACACCGCGCTACGCCGCCGACGGGTACGGTCTACCGCCCCGCCAAGGGCACCCATATCACTTTGGCGGTCACGGGACCGAATGGCATCAAGCGCCGGATGCGGGTTGAGGCAGTGATCAATTTTAAATCGCTTCGGCAATTTTCCGCGGTCAAGGTGAGCCTGCCCGAAGCGACGGTTCGCCAGTTGGGTAATGGGCAAGCGAAGCTTTCCGTTGGCCCCATGGCGTCGATCATTCCCGTCGCTGTCAAAGGCGACTCTAACCCGCAGAGCGCAGGCGAAATTGCCCGCTATACCGGTCCGCTGCGCGCCGCAGCCGAAAACGCGTTCAAGCGCGACGGCGACCGTGTGAATGCCACGCGCATCCTCAATCAAATGGTCAACCGCTTGCCCGAAGACAGCAATGCCGGAATGGAAAAAGTCGCCTCGCTTTGGCAGCAAACCGTGGGCAAGGATGTCACCGTCGGAACGCAGAAATTCCTGAAGTACGCGGTCAAGGACTGCCGTGAGACATTGCGCACCGGCGTGAGGTCCGACCTCAGGTCATGCCTGAGCTATCATCACGACTATCTGTCCGGCGAAAATACGACCAACGGCTGGCAGGCGATGAACCCAGGTAGCTAGGCTGAGCGACGACCGCCCTTCGTATTGATCGTCAATAGCGTCAAAGCGGCGGTCGACGACGACGGCATATCGGTCTGGCAGATTTTCCACAGCTCGACGCCCTATTGGGTGATCATGCTGATCGGCGCGGTGTCGCTGGTTTTGTTCGCCAGGATCGCTACCTGGCTGCCCAGTCTGACGTTCTAAGCGCCACGACGGCGCAAGATGCGGGCACCGGACGGGCCTGTTGCCACGCTATTCCCGTTGCCCTTGGCGCCGCGAATGTCTCCAATAGAGCCGGAGGATTCGCGAAGCGGCCATGGACTCACTCGACATCATCAGCATCGCCATTCTGCTCGGCAGCCTGCTGGTGCTCGCCGGTATCTTGTCGAGCCTGATTGCGTTGCGCTTCGGCGCGCCGCTGCTGCTGGTGTTCCTGCTGGTCGGCACACTGGCGGGCGAGGGCGGACCCGGCGGCGTCAAATTTAACGACGTCGCCACCACCTATACGGTCGGCTCGATCGCGCTGGCGCTGATTCTGTTCGACGGCGGGTTGCGCACGCGGCTTGCCTCTTTCCGCAACGTCGTGGCGCCGGCGCTGACGCTGGCGACTGCCGGGGTACTGATCACGGCGCTGCTGGTCGCGCCGGTCGCCAGATTCATGCTCGGCGGCGGCTGGACCGAGTCGCTGCTGGTCGGCGCGGTCGTGGCGTCGACCGACGCCGCGGCGGTGTTCTTCCTGATCAACGCGCGCGGATTGCGCCTGCGCCCGCGCGTGCGCGCGACGCTGGAAGTGGAATCCGGCACCAACGATCCGTTCGCGGTGTTCCTGACGCTGCTGCTTGTGGAGATCATGACGGGCGGCGGGCAAGGCTGGTCGCATGCTTTCCTGACGCTGGCGCGCGATGCCGTGTTCGGCTGCGTCATCGGCTACGCCGGCGGGCGTTTCATCACCTTCGTGCTCAACCGCCTCGATCTGCCGCAGGGCCTGCACGCGCCGTTTGCGGCGGTGTTCGCCCTGGCGGTGTTCGCCTTCGCTAACACGGTGCACGCCTCCGGCTTTCTCGCGGTCTATCTCGCCGGCCTGGTGATGGGCAATCGGCAGACCCGCGCGCATAATTCCGTCGTCGTGTTTCTCGACGCGGTGACCTGGCTGGCGCAGATCGCGATGTTCGTGCTGCTTGGCCTGCTGGTATGGCCGCAGCGGCTGACCGAAAGCCTGTTCGCCGCGGTTCTGATAGCGCTGGTGCTGATGCTGATCGCGCGGCCGGCCGCCGTGTTCCTCTGTTTGGCGCCGTTCAATTTTCAATGGCGCGAGAAACTGTTCATTTCCTGGGTTGGCCTGCGCGGGGCGGTGGCGATCTTTCTCGCCTCGATCCCGCTGCTGGTCGGCCTGCCCGCGGCGCATCTTTATTTCGACGTCGCCTTCGTGGTGGTGCTGTCGTCGCTGCTGATTCAGGGCTGGACGGTGGCGCTCGCCGCGCGCCGGCTCGACATATCGTTCATGCGCAGCGATCCGCAGCCGCGCCGTGTCGAGCTCGACCTGCCCGGCCAGCTGGCACGCGAGATCGTCGGCTACCCGGTGCCTGCCAACAGCCCATTCCTGCGCCGCGGGTTGATCCCGAACTGGGCGCGCCCGACACTGGTCATTCGCAATGAGGAGATTCTCACGCCGTCCGAAGCGCAGCCGCTGCGCGAGGGTGATTACCTTTATCTGCTGGCGCCGCCAGAGAAGGCGCAAGCGCTCGACCGCTTCTTCGTTGACATGCCGCCGCCGCGCGCTCCCGATCCGGCGCTGCTCGGCGACTTCTTCGTGCCGGGCACCGCGACGCTCGGCGCGCTGGCGGAAATCTACGGGCTGCAAGTTGCCGCCGAACACACCGAGCTGGCGCTGACCGATTTTTTCGGCGAGCAGCTCGGCCGAACGCCCAAGACCGGCGACGTAGTTGTGCTCGGCCCGATTGCGCTGCTGGCGCACACGGTCGACGACCGCCGCGTCACCATGGTCGGCTTGCGGCTGGCCGAGCCGGAAGCGCCGACCGACTTGGTCGGCCGCACCAAGGCATGGCTGGAGCGGCTACGGAAAAGTTTCGGTTAGAGCGAACGGCGCGCCAGCGCCGGCCCGTGCTGCACCAGACAAGCGCCGCCGAACAGTACGCCGGTCCAGGCGAGGTCACCCAGCACAGTCTTTTCCAAGAAGGGCAGCGCCGCGACGTAGCAGGCCGTCAATCCCTGCAAGGTGAGCGGATAGATGCCGCTGAACGCCCAGACCGCGAAATTCGTGCTGACGAAAAACACAAGCGAGCACGACAGCATGGTCGCCGCGATCGGCAGCGCTCCGCGCCAGCGGCGCGAGAACATGCCGGCCAGCGCCGGTAGCGCGATGGCCGCATAGACAACCAGCGACACCCGCCAGTCGTCGCCCGCCAAACCGAGGCCGCTCAATGCCATGGCGGCAAGCGGCACGATCACAGCCAACGCCGGCATACGCAACACACGCGCGGCGAACAACCCGCTGGCCGCGACCGGCAACACGCCCGGCGCGTGCGGCAGCAGGCGGGCGGTCACGTCGAAACCGATCAGGAAGGCCACCAGGGCCAAATCCATCATGAGGTCGGCGCGTGTCTTGGTCGGCTGCATCGTCATGTCCTTTGCGTTGCGGTTGTCTTAGCACGGTCGGCCCGGTCCGCAAAAGGCGCTACTTCACGCCATTTCCGCCCATTCGGCGACGATTGCGCTCAGCGCATCGAGCCCATCGGTGAGCGCCGCCGGGCCGGGCTGCAGGATCAAGGCGGACTTCACCTCGCGCAGCCAGCCGCTGGCGACGGCGGGAACCCGCGCGAAACCAGGCCGGCCTGCGACCTTCGCCGGCACGAATTTCTTGCCGCACCATGACCCGACGATAATATCCGGCTTGGCCTCGATCACGTCGTCGGCGGAGACGATGCGGTCCTTAGCGTTCTTCTCGGCGGCAAGCGCCGGGAACGCTTCGATGCCACCGGCCGCCTCCACCAGTTCCGACACCCAGCCGATGCCGGAGATCATCGGCGCGTCCCATTCCTCGAAATAGACCCGCGGCCGGCGCGGCAGACGTGAGGCGCGTTCGCGCGCGGCGTCGACGCGCGCCGCGAGCGACGTTGCCAGCGCCTCAGCTTTGTCCACGGCGCCAACCAGTGCGCCGAGCGTGCGGATCATGGCGAGAATGCCAGCGACGTCACGCTGATTGAAGGCATGCACCGCGACATTGGCGCGGATCAATTCGGCGACGATGTCGGCTTGTAGGTCTGAGAAGGTGAACACCAGGTCGGGCTGCAGCGCCAGTATTTTCGGCACGTCGGCGGAAATGAAAGCCGAGACCCGCGGCTTTTCCCTGCGCACCCGGGCCGGTCGCACCGCATAGCCCGACACGCCGACAATGCGCCGCTCCTCGCCGAGGAGATAGAGCGTCTCCACGGTTTCCTCGGTCAGGCAGACGATTCGCGTGGGCGGGAACATGCCTCAGGCAAGCACATCGTCCCGCGCCACGTCGAGCAGTTCCACCCCGCCGGTCGCCGTCACGCGCCCGCCATCCAGCATGACAACGCGCGTCGCCAGCCGGCGCACCTCGCCGGCATGGTGGCTGACGTAGATCATCGGCACCCGCGCCTCGTCGCGCAGCCGTTCCAGGTAGGGCAGGATGTCACCTTTCCGCGCGGCATCGAGCGAGGCTAGCGGCTCATCGAGCAGCAACAAGCGCGGGCGCATCAGCAGCGCGCGGCCGACCGCCACCCGCTGGCGCTCGCCGCCGGACAATTTGCCCGGCCGACGGTCGAGCAGGTGGCCGATATCGAGTAATGCGACCACGTGACCGAAAGCGTCCGAATTGGCGGCGTGGCCGCTCATCCAGCGGCCATAGTCCAGGTTATGGCGCACTGACAAATGCGGGAACAGGCGGCCTTCCTGGAACACGCAGCCGATGCGCCGGCGCCAGGCCGGCACGTTGATGCGCGTGGCAGCGTCGAACAGCACCTCACCGTCGAGCACGATGCGGCCGCGGTCGGGCCGCGTGAGCCCGGCGACCATGTTGATGATGCTGGTCTTGCCGGCGCCGGACGCCCCGAACAGAGCGGTGGCGCCGCCGACGGCTTCGAACGCCGCATGCAGCGAGAATTCGCCGAGCTGCTTTTCAACGTCGACGGTCAGCACCGCTTAGGCTCCGTGTAAACGCGCGGTGGCGCGCCGCGCAAACCACTCCGACGCCACCAGCGCGGCGAGCGAGATGATGACTGCAACGATCACCAGCTGAAGGGCGGCGGGATCGCCGCCCGGTATCTGCGTCAGCGTATAGATTGCCGCCGAAATCGTCTGCGTCTCGCCCGGAATGTTAGAGACGAAGGTGATGGTGGCGCCAAATTCGCCGAGCGCGCGGGCAAAGGCCAGCATGCAGCCTGCGATGATGCCGGGCAGCGCCAGCGGCAGCGTCACCGTGGCGAAGCTCCAGATGCGGTTGGCGCCGAGCGTTGAAGCGGCGTCTTCCAGCCGCCGGTCGATCGCTTCGATCGACAGCCTTATGGCGCGCACCATGAGCGGAAACGCCATCACCCCGCAGGAGATCACCGCGCCGGTCCAGCGGAACGCGAACACGATACCAAAATGATCGGCCAGGAAAGCGCCAACCGGCGCGTTGCGGCCGAGGGTGATGAGCAACAGATAGCCGGTCACCACCGGCGGCAGCACCAGCGGCAGGTGCACCAACGCGTCCAGCAGTGACTTGCCCCAGAAATCCTTGCGCGCCAGCAGCGTGGCGATGGCGATGCCGAACGGCAGCGCTGCTACCGTCGCAACGAGCGCGATCCGCAGCGAGAGAAGGATCGCAGTCCAGTCCTGGCTGGTGAGTTCGAGCATGCTCACGACGCCTTCGGCGGCACCAGGAAGCTGAAGCCGTATTTTTCGAAAATCGCCTTGGCGGCCTGCGTTTGCAGGAAATGCAGATAACGCGTGACATGCGCGCTCTGGCTCGCCGCTAGGCCCGCCACCGGATAAGTGATCGCCGGATGCGAGCTTGCCGGAAACACGCCGACGATCTTCGCCTTCGGCTCCACCTGGGCGTCGGTCGCATAGACGATGCCGAACGGCGTCTCGCCGCGCGCCACATAGGCGAGCGTTGCCCGCACGTTCTCGGCCTGCGCCAGCTTGGGCTCGGCCGCCGCCCAGGCGCCGAGCGATGTCAGCGCCGCCTTGGCATAAAGCCCGGCCGGGACCGCCGCTACGTTGGCGACGGCGATGCGGCCGGAGCCGGCAAGCTTGGCGATGTCAAAGCCCCTGGCGATTGCCACATGATCGAGCTTGGACTCCTTCGGCGCGATCACAACCAGCCGGTTGCCGAGCAGATCGACGCGGGTGTCAGGCACGAGCAGTTGCTTCTGGTCGAGAAAATCCATCCACTTAATGTTGGCCGCCACATACACGTCGGCCGGCGCGCCCTGCGCGATCTGCTTGGCGAGCGCAGAGCTGGCAGCATAGCTCGCCGTAACCTTGACGCCGGTCGCCTTGGAGAAGGCGGCATCGACGGCATCGAGCGCGTTGCGCAGTGACGCTGCCGCGAACACGGTGAGAGTATCCTGCGCAGTGGCCTGCTGTGGCGCGGCGGCGAATGCGGCGAATAGGCCGAGAATGGCGAAAAGCCGTGGCAGCATGGCGGTTCTCCTCGGGCACCCGCGATGGGGCCGCCTTGGCATCGCACCGAAATCAGAAGTGACCGAGCGTCGGAACCGCCGTTCTGGCATACGCGGCGCACGCACGGTGCGTCGCAGGTCGATGGAAAGCCTAGCAACTCCTTGCGAGGAAGGTAAAGTCATCTCTCGGGGAGGAAGCGGCAATGGCGAATGCATCGCCCATCGAGGGCGAGTTCGACTACATTATCGTGGGCGCAGGTTCGGCCGGCTGCGTGCTGGCCAACCGTTTGTCCGCCGACCCCGGAAAGCGCGTGCTGCTGCTGGAAGCAGGCCACCGCGACAATTGGATCTGGTTTCACGTTCCGGTCGGCTACCTATTTGCCATCGGCAATCCGCGCGCTGATTGGCTCATGAAGACGGAGCCGGAGCCCGGTCTCAACGGCCGCAGCCTCAACTATCCGCGCGGCAAGGTGATCGGCGGCTCCTCGGCCATCAACGGCATGATCTACATGCTGGGCCAAGCCACCGACTACGACCAATGGCGTCAGCTTGGCCTGCCTGGCTGGTCGTGGGACGACGTGCGGCCGTTTTTCCGCAAGCATGTCGATCATTTTCTGGGCGAGAACGGCCACGCCGCCGGCGGCGAATGGCGCGTCGAGCAAATGCGGCTCACCTGGGAAATCCTCGACGCCTTCCGCGCGGCGGCGATCCAATACGGCATCCCGGCGGTGAACGACTTCAACACCGGCGACAACGAAGGCGTCAGCTATTTCCATGTCAACCAGAAGCGCGGGCGGCGCTGGTCGGCGGCGCGCGGCTTTTTGAAGCCGGTGCTGCACCGGCAGAACCTGCGGCTGGAGTCCGGCTGCCTGGTCGAAGGCATCGCGTTTGCGGGCAAGCGCGCGAGCGGCGTGCGCTGGCGGCAAGATGGCGTTGCGCGGGCGGCGCGCTGCCGCGGCGAAGTCATTCTCGCGGCAGGATCGATCGGCTCGCCACATTTGTTGATGCTGTCGGGTGTCGGACCGGCGGCGCAGCTTGCGCGACATGGCATTCCGGTGCTGCTCGACAAACCGGGCGTCGGCAGCAACCTGCACGACCATTTGCAGCTGCGCATGATCTTCAAGGTCAGCGGCGTTACGACTTTGAACGAGACTTACGCCTCAGTGCTCCAGCGCGCCGGCATGGGGCTCGATTATCTTCTGCGCCGGCGCGGGCCGATGACCATGGCGCCGTCGCAGCTCGGCGCCTTCACGCGCTCCGATCCAGGCCAAGACCGTGCCAATATCCAGTATCACGTGCAGCCGCTCTCGCTCGACAAATTCGGCGAACCGCTGCACCCGTTTCCGGCGTTTACGGCGAGCGTCGCCAATATCAGGCCGACCAGCCGCGGCGCGCTCACGCTCAAGTCGCACGATCCGGCGGTGCCGCCGGCTATCGCGCCGAACTATCTGTCGACGCCGGAAGATCGTCGCGTCGCCGCCGATTCGATCCGCGTCACCCGCAAGATCGTGGCGCAGCCGGCGCTGCAGAAATATTCGCCGGTCGAGTTCCTCCCCGGTGCCTCGGCGCGCGACGACGACGAGGCCGCGCTGGAAAAGGCCGCCGGCGATATCGGCACCACCATCTTCCACCCGGTCGGCACCGCCCGCATGGGCCGCGACGACGATGCGCGCGCCGTGGTCGATGCCCGCTTGCGCGTGATCGGCGTTGCGGGCCTGCGCGTCATCGACGCCTCGGTGATGCCGTCGATCACCTCCGGCAACACCAATTCGCCCACCATCATGATTGCCGAGAAGGGCGCGGCGATGATTTTGGAAGACTCGAAATGACGCGCATCACCGCGTGGCTGTGATCACGAAGGCCCGGATGCGGCCGTCGACCGGGTCCGTTCCAAATCGATGCGCTATGGCTTCCGCCGCTTTCGTGGTCGCCTCTTGCAAGCGCGATGCATTCCGGGTCTCGATTTCATTTCTTAACGGCGTGCCCTGGCAGTAGGCGATCGCGGGATCGCGCGGCGTCGGGGCCTAGCTCCGTTCGTCCTTGACGTCCATAGCGACACTGGAAAAACCGGCGACTTCCAGCTCTGCGCGTATGCGTTCGAGATCGTGATAACCGTGTGGGATCCGCGCGGGAAGCGCGGTGGATCGCTCGGGAATACCTCCGCATGCGCTTGCGTCACGACATCGGCGAAATCGTTTTCGGAGATTTTATCCCATACGTTGAACATAAAATGCCCGCCGGGCTCCAGCACGCGGAACGCTTCCTTGTAGGCCTTAATCTTGTCGGGAAAGAACATCACTCCGAATTGGCAGGCGACCGCGTCAAAGGTTTGATCGTCAAAAGGTAGCGCTTGCGCATCGGCCGGCTTCCACTCGACGCGGGTATCTTGTGAAATCCGCGTCTTTGCATGATTGAGCATCGGCTCATTGAGATCGGTGGCGGTGATGCGCACGGAGGCCGGAAGTCGTGCGGCAATTGCGCGTGAGACGACGCCCGTCCCCGCGGCCGTCTCCAGCACGCGCTGTGCCTTCGCTTCGGCCAATCGCCTAGCGAGATCGAGCGCGTAGGGTTCAAAAATCAGAGGAACCAGATAACGCTCGTAGAGCTCGGGAATCGATCCCGCAAAAACCTTATCGCTTTCCGCCATTGCAGGCTCCGTCGCGCGCACAATCGCTGCGATACGCTAGCACATCGACGATGCGGTTACGGAAGCGCCTTCAGGTGCCTGATCGGCCGGCCGGGCGCGATGGCCTGCGCCGCAGCAACGATGGCGTTGGCGTCGATGCCGTAGTGCCGGTACAGGTCGGGGATCGAGCCGGTCTGGCCGAAATGCTCGACCCCGAGCGCGCGCGTGCGGTGACCCGCCACCGCACCGAGCCAGGCCAGCGTTGCCGGGTGGCCGTCGAGCACGGTGACAATACCGCAGTGGTGCGGCACGTCGGCCAATAGCCGCTCGATATGCGAGCGTGCATGTACCAGCCCGCGCTCGCGCGCGCGCTGCGCGGCGGTCCAGCCGGCGTTGAGCCGGTCGGCGGAGGTGACCGCCAGCAGGCCGACGTCGCGGCGATCCTCCGCCATCAATCCGACCGCGGTAATCGCTTCCGGCGCCACCGCGCCCGTATAGGCCACCGTCACCTGCGCGTTCGGCCCAGGTTTGCGCAGCCAATAGGCACCATCGACGATTTGCTGGCGTAGCTCCGGCGTCATCGCGCGCTCGATCTGCTCGATCGGCCGCGTGGAAAGCCGCAGGTAAACCGAGCCGCCGGTCTCGTCGCGCAGCCAGGTCGGTTCAGGAGCGCGGTCAGCAAAAGTGGACACCAGTTTTGCGTCCGACCGCGCGACCAAAGAAAAATCTTCCGCGGCGTCGCCATCCTTCTGCATGTAGGCGAAGGCCCAGCGCAAAATGACCGCCAGCTCGTCCACATAGGCCGGTTCGAACGAGGCCAGCCCGTCCTGCGCTATGCCGATCAGCGGCTCGGCGATCGACTGATGCGCGCCACCCTCCGGCGCCAGCGTGATGCCAGATGGCGTGCCTGCGACGATGAAGCGGGCGTCCTGATAGCAGGCGTAATTGAGCTGATCGAGGCCGCGCGCGATGAAGGGATCGTACAACGTGCCGATGGGCAGCAGCCGCACGCCGTTGATGCTGTGCGACAAGCCCAGCGCCGAGAGCAGAATGAACAGGTTCGCCTCGGCGATACCAAGCTCGATGTGCTGGCCCTTGGGCGAGAATTCCCAGTTGAAGGTCGTGGGGATCTGCTCGCTCTTGAACGTATCGGCCATCGCCTCGCGCGCGAACAGCCCGCGCCGGTTGACCCAGGGCCCGAGATTGGTGGAGACCGTGACGTCCGGTGAAGTGGTGACGATGCGGCTGGCGAATTCATCCTTGCCGCGGCCGATTTCGTTGAGCAGCGCGCCGAAGCCGGTCTGCGTCGACATCACCGGCTGCACCGTCACGGCAAACTCGTCGGGGACCGCGATGCGCGGCGCCTTCAGCTGGCGCTCGCCGCCCTGCGCGCGTGGCAAGCGGTCGAGAAAATCCTGCAATCGCTGCGGCGCAATCGTCAGTCCCTCGAACTTGTCCCATTCATGGCCGGCACGCACATTGTTGGCCTTGCGGAACGTGTCCATCTGCGCCAGCGTCATCAGGCCGGCGTGATTGTCCTTGTGGCCGGCGAACGGCAGGCCGAAGCCCTTGATGGTGTAGCAGATGAAGCAGGTCGGCCGGTCGTGCTTGACCGCGTGCAGGACGTCGAGCACCGAGCGCAGGTCGTGGCCGCCGAGATTGTTCATCAGCGCCGCAAGCTCGGCGTCCGAGCGTTTCTCGATCAGCCGGCTGACGTCGCCCTGATCGCCGATCTCGTCGTTGAGCCGCTTGCGCCAAGCCGCGCCGCCGGCAAACACCAGCGCCGAATAGAGCGAGTTCGGGCAATTGTCGATCCAATCCTTCAGACGCGCGCCGCCGGGCTCCTTGAACGCCGCCTGCTGCAACGACCCGTATTTGAGGATGACGACGTCCCAGCCGAAATTTGTAAACAGCTGTTCGTAGCGCTCCCACAGGCCTTCACGCACAACGGCGTCGAGGCTCTGCCGGTTGTAATCGACGATCCACCAGCAATTGCGCAGGCCCTGCTTCCAGCCCTCCAGGATAGCCTCGAAAATGTTGCCCTCGTCGAGCTCGGCATCGCCGACCAGCGCGATCATGCGGCCCTCCGGCCGCTCCAGCCCCCAGCCATGCATGCGCACGTAGTCCTGCGTGAGCGAGGAGAACAAAGTCTGCGCGACACCCAGGCCCACTGAGCCAGTGGAGAAATCGACGTCATCGGCGTCCTTGGTGCGAGAAGGGTAGCTCTGCGCGCCCTTGTATGCGCGGAAGTCTTCAAGCCTTCGCTGAGTCTGCTTGCCGAGCAGATACTGGATGGCGTGGAAGATTGGCGAGGCGTGCGGCTTTACCGCCACGCGATCGACCGGCCGCAGCACGTCGAAATAGAGCGCTGTCATAATGGTGGCGAGCGAAGCACAAGACGCTTGATGCCCGCCAACCTTCAGCCCGTCGGTACTCTCGCGCAGATGGTTGGCATTGTGGATGGTCCAGCTCGCGAGCCAAAGCACCTTCTTCTCGAGGTCGCGCAGGATGTCGATGGTCTCGGGCATGATTGCAAGTCTAGCGCGGCCGCAAGCCCGCGGGAATAACAAGGCACATGCAGGCCCGCGATGGGTCGATCACCGGAACCGATAATTCAGGATGCGTCGGATCAGCGGCCGTCGCCGGCGAGGTTGGTTTTCTTGGCCGGGGCGTCGAGCACTTGTTTGCAGGCCGCCGGCAGATCGGCGAGCATGATCTGCTTGGCCGGCTTTGCCGGTCCCTTGCTTGGCTTGGGATGCAGCACCTTGTCGGAGAACCAGAAGGCCAATTCCTTTTTGTCGCAGCCGTCGCCGCCCGGCACCGGCGGCTGGTGGCGGCAATGCGGTGAATCGGCCGGACATTTCAGCCGCACATGGATGTGGTCGTCGTGGCCGTACCAGGGCCGCACCTTGGCCAACCAGGACCAATGGTTCTTGCCTTCGAGCCGGCACAGTTCCTTTTTGATCACGGCATTTACGAGCACGCGCTCGACCTCGGGCTGCTCGGCCGCGGTCCTGATGAAATCGGCTTCGGCCGGCGTCCAGGTCTTGGGATTGAGATGGACCTTGTCCGCGGCCACCAGGCTGAATGCGGAGGTCTCTTCGCGCTCCTTCCGGCTCAGGCGACGGTCGGGCATCGGCATGTACCAGATGTCGACGCCGAGCCCGACCTGATGACTCTTGTGACCGAACGGCAGCGGGCCGCCGCGCGGCTGCCCCAAGTCGCCTACCATGATGCCGTGCCAGCCGGTGGCCTTGGCGGCGCGCGGCGCGAACCGCTCCAGGAACCTGACCAGCGACGGGTGCCCCCAATTGCGGTTGCGCGACAACCGCATGACCTGCCAGGTCGGGCCGTCGATCGGCAGTTCGACGGCGCCCTGCAAACAGCCGCGCGGATAGTAGCCGATCGCCTGGGACTTACCTGTGCTCGGCAGCTTTTTGGACGCGAACAGAAACTTCGCCGGCACGCCCTTTTTCTTCTCCATCTCGGAAATCTCCGGTTTCTCCGGCGGCAACGCCGGCACGGCAACAACTGTGGTTGGCGGCGGAGCCGCGGCCGGCGCCGCGTTTTGCGTCTGCGTTTCGCCGGCCTTCGGTGCGTCCGCAGCCATCTTGGGCGCGACCGCTCCTGTAGCCGCGGACGGCGCTGGCGTGCCGTCAGCCGCTGCTGCCGGCCTAACAGGCACTGAAATGCCGCCCAGCACGGCGGCCGACACAGCGAATACGGCCACGATCCGCATGTTCATGATGTGCTCGGTCTAGCCATTTCTCCGGCACCTGTCAGGTAAATTGCGGCTCGATGGTTTAGGCCGGCGCGATCCGGATTCCGGCCTAGTTTGGCGCAATTCCCGAGTTCCATCACGGGGTTGCAAGGTTGAGGGTAACTTTACAAGGATACCGCCCCGGGCGATGTTAGGCGCGTGGCGTTGGGGAGCTTCGGTTCCATGTATTGTGTTGCCGCTGCTATCCTCGGTGCGTTTGCCCTGGTCGGCGCGCGTATTTGTGGCCACGCTAGGTGATCATTTTAGCGGCCGCCATCGCCGCCTTAGTGGCCAGCATGCCCTGTGCGCAGGTCGGCGTGCTCATCACCGTCAACAAATCAACCCAGCGACTATCGGTCGCAGTCGACGGCGATCGGCGCTACGTCTGGCCGGTCTCGACCGCGCGCCGGGGCTACGCGATGCCGAACGGCAGCTACCGCCCGGAGCGGCTCGAGCGCAAATGGTACTCGCGCAAATACGACTGGTCGCTGATGCCCTATTCGATCTTCTTCGATGGCGGCTATGCCATCCATGGCTCTTACAAGATTTCCCATCTCGGCCGCCCGGCCTCGCATGGCTGCATCCGCTTGCATTCCCGGCACGCCGCCGTGCTGTTTTCGCTGGTGCGCAAGAACAGGGAGGAGACACGCATCATCGTCACCGGCGAGCGCCAGGTGCGCTCAGTCTATTCGGCGCGCACCGTGCATTCGGCGCGCAGCAAGCGCGCGGAGCGGCCCGCTCGCAGTTATTATCGCGTCCGCAGCCGGTACGCGCGCGGAACCTTCGAGAAAATCTTCGACGATCCGCCGCCGCACTATGCCCGCGGGGTCTATTACGTCGAACCCGGCTGGTATCGGTAGCCGCTCGTGCCCGCGGCCCTTGCGGTGCGCACGTCCTCGCGGCTCGAGATGCCGCGCCGCATCTAGGGCAAGCTCCTTGCCGCACCGTCGCTACCTTAATCCCAGGCCTCGACGTCGGCCTGGCGCGTGATCTTGCCGCGTTCGATTTGGACGATGACGTTCTCGATGACGCGTTTGTCGTTCCCCAAAACTGCCGTGACGCGAAAGGCATCGCGCCCGTCTGCGATGACCTCGTCGCGGATCGACAGGCCGATATTGCTCGCCTTGACGCGCCGCAGGAAGTCGCCGATCTGCGCCTTGCCGACCATGCGGTTGGGTGCGCGCGGCGGCGCGTTGTGGCGATATTCGACCCACTCCACGTCGTCGGCGTAGAAGGAAAGCCACGCGTCCACGTCCTGATTTTCGAATGTGCGCTTGAACGCAGCGAAGTCGAATGTCGGGTCGGCCATGGTGCTGCTCCTGCGGAACTTTTCGACGATGGCTTTACAGTACATTTGGCGCGGCCATGATAACGCCACGCAAGCTAGCGGGGACAAGTTTTTGTGCGTCCGGCAGTCGAGAGCATGGACTTTGCCCACCCCTTGTCGAAAGCGTCCTGAGTATCGATGCTGGCGGCGCGAATGCATGTCGCGCCGCAATTTGGGAGCCGCCGATGATTGTCATCCGCGCCGCGAGAATCGCCATGGTGGCGGCGATTGCGCTGTTCGCCACGCTGGTTTCCTTCAGCAACCTGACCGACTACTGGACCAATTTTGCCTTCGTCCAGCACGTGTTGTCGATGGATACGATTTTTCCAAATTCGGAGATCGGCTATCGCGCGATCACCAGCCCGGTGCTCCATCACCTGGCTTATGCCGTCATCATCGCGGCGGAAATCGCGACCGCCGTGTTGTGCTGGATCGGCGCGGCTACGCTGCTGTGCCGGCTGCGCGCGGATGCCGAGACATTCCGCCGCGGCAAGAGTTGCGCGGTGCTCGGGCTCGTGCCCGGCTTCTTGCTGTGGCAGGTCGGCTTCATGACGATCGGCGGTGAATGGTTCGGCATGTGGCAATCGCAGCAATGGAATGGCGTGCCGAGCGCCTTTCGCTTTGTGATGGTGATCGCGGCGGTGCTGATTTTCGTGGCGATGCGCGACGACGAAATCGCGCCAAAGCGCTAGGCGCTACACATCCACCTTCAGCGCCGCGATGAACGCCTCCTGCGGAATGTCGACCTTGCCGTATTGGCGCATCTTCTTTTTGCCTTCCTTTTGCTTGTCCAGCAGCTTGCGCTTGCGCGTGGCGTCGCCGCCGTAGCACTTGGCGGTGACGTCCTTGCGGAAGGCGCGCACGGTCTCGCGCGCGATGATCT
>CAZLWN010000008.1:0-47660 GCA_964563195.1 uncultured Undibacter sp.
CAATCCTGACGTTCACACCGCCATCTGTCTCAATTTATCTGACGACGGACACCCGTGGCCGCCACTCTGACTGAACTGCTACAAATCACAAATTGCAGCCGCGTTGATTTCTTTAACTGGAAGCGGCAGGATTTTCTTTCGAGAAATCCTAAATCGACTGCGGGCGTAGCGCAGAAGTTTGCCCGCGCCGCCGCGCTTGAATTTGCCTTCTTCGCCGCGCTTCGCCACGCCGGAATTGATCCGCACGCTGCCGCGCGCGAAGTGGCTAGATGGCTCCGCGAGGAAAGTTCCGGCCGCCTCGCGCCAATATGGGTCTACAATCCGACGCGCGACCAATTTCCAGGATCGCCACCTGGCCAAGGCATCGGAATTGATGGAAGACCTGTCGCAACACTTTTTCGGGAAACGCAATACCTCGATCGCGATCCTGGTGGATGGGGTATGCCTGATGAAAAAGACCTACAAGCCGAGGCGACTTCTTTGATTTTAGTTAATCGTCGCGAAATCGTCGCGCGCGTCGATGCGCTGTTTGGGGCATCGGGTCGAAAATGAGCCACGTTTCAAGCAACGTCAGCCAGCGCGTGTTGGAAAGGGTGCTTAAGGCTGCCAAAAAAGCCGGTATGCAGATCGCTCGCTACGAGGTGGAGCGCGACGGTAAAATCGTTGTTCTGATCGGGGAGCCAATGGTTATCGAAATCACGACCGATTCCTCTAAAACCGATAACGATTTCGGAGGGTAGGATGCGAAAACCGAAATATACCCACGGATTTATTGATCGGCATGGTCGGCCGCGATTCTATTTGCGGCGCGAAAGTTTCAAACAGGTGCCTTTACCTGGACTGCCGTGGTCACCCGAATTCATGTTTGCTTATGAAGATGCGATGAACGGCGAGACGAATCCGTCGCGCGAAGTTGGGGCGAAGCGCACCAATCTCGGTACTTTCGATGCGCTCATTGTTCGCTTTTACCGGTCAACAATTTTCCTTTCCTGGTCGGCAGAAACGCAGCGTACTCGCCGCAATATTATCGAGCGCTTCAGGGCAGACACAATGCCAGGCGCCAAGCTAAACAACGGCCGATGTCGGGTTGCGCATCTTTTGTCGAAGCATGTAGACGCGATGATCGCGGCCAAAGCGGAAACCCCATTCGCCGCTCGGAATTTCCGCAAGACATTACGCGCGCTGATGCGCTTCGCCATCAGCGAAGGAATGCGCAAAGATGATCCGACGGAGCGCACCAATGCGCCGAAAGCCAAAACTAGCGGCTTCAAGACTTGGAACGAAGACCAAATCACCGCGTTCGAAGCGTGCCACGAGATCGGCTGCCGCGCGCGCCGCGCGTTCGCGCTGTTACTCTACACAGCGCAGCGTCGAGGCGACGTTATTCGGATGGGATGGCAGCACATAAAAAACGATCTCTTACTAGTACGCCAGAAAAAGACCGGCGCGGAGTTGGCAATTCCGATGCACCCGCAGCTGCGCGCTATCCTAGATGCAGCTGAGCGGACCAATCTCACATTTCTAACGACAAACGGCGGAAAGCCGTTCTCGTCTGCCGGCTTTGGCAATATCTTTCGCGAGTGGTGCGAACAGGCTGGAATCCCACAAGGCTACAGCGCGCATGGACTGCGCAAGGCGGCGTGCAGGCGGCTCGCTGAGGCCGGATGTACCGAAAAGCAAATTGCGGCCATCAGCGGCCACGCCAGCCTGTCTGAGGTACAACGCTACACGAAGGCGGCCGATCAAGAGCGGCTCGCGCGTGCAGCGATGCAGCTCGCCTATCCGGTGAGCGAAACAGGAACACGAATTGGCAAACCGAAGTGACGGTTTGCCAAAAAAAGGAAAAAATCCTTGCAGATCAATGGCCGGAATATCGTCTTGGTGAGCGCGCTGGGACTCGAACCCAGGACCTACTGATTAAAAGTCAGTTGCTCTACCGCCTGAGCTACGCGCTCTCACGAGGGGTTGTTAGGGGCGTGGGCTTGCCCGGTCAATAGGCAGAACCCGCATTATCCTTGAACTCGCACAAGGCGCGCGGCATTTGCTACACTGGGCCTTTGTTTCATGTGAGCCCGGAGCCAGACCCATGCCGATCGTCAACCGCATCGCCGACTTGACTGGCGAAATCGCCGAATGGCGGCACGATCTGCATGCCCATCCCGAGCTGCTCTACGACGTCAAACGCACGGCGGGAACCGTGGCCGACAAGCTGAAAAGCTTCGGTTGCGACGAGGTGGTGAGCGGGATCGGCCGCACCGGCGTGGTCGGCGTCATCCGCGGCCGCAAAGGGTCGTCGAACAAGGCCATCGGCCTGCGCGCCGACATGGACGCGCTGCCGATCGAGGAGGCGACCGGCTTGCCGTACAAGTCGACGGTGCCGGGCAAAATGCACGCCTGCGGCCACGACGGGCACACCGCCATGCTCCTGGGCGCGGCGCGCTATCTTGCCGAGACGCGTAATTTCGACGGCACCGCGGTGGTGATCTTTCAGCCGGCTGAAGAGGGCGGCGCCGGCGGCAAGGCCATGGTCGATGACGGGTTGATGGAGAAATTCAACATTGGCGAAGTCTACGGCATGCATAATTTTCCCGGCCTGCCGGTCGGGCAGTTCGCGCTGCGGCCGGGGCCGATCATGGCAGCGGCCGACTATTTGCAGATTGACATCGAAGGCAAGGGCGGCCACGCCGCGCGTCCGCATCTGAGTGTGGATGCCGTGTTGGTCGGCGCGCAGATCATCAATAATCTTCAGTCGATCGTGTCGCGCAATGTCGATCCGCTGGAGTCGGCGGTGGTGTCGGTCTGCGTGTTCCACGCCGGCAATGCTGACAACGTCATCCCGCAGACCGCGCAATTGCGCGGCACCGCGCGCAGTCTGACGCCGAAGGTGCAGGAACTTCTGGAAAAACGCGTGCCGGAGATCGTGGAGGGTACCGCCAAGCTCTATGGCGCGAAAGCAACGGTGAAATACCGGCGCGGCTATCCGGTGCTGAAGAACCACCCCGCGCAAACCGATTTCGCCGCGGCGGTCGCCGGCCAGATCGCCGGCCAGGACAGGGTCAACCCCGACATGGCACCGGTCATGGGCGCGGAGGACTTTTCCTTCATGCTGAACGCGCGGCCAGGCGCCTTCATCTTCGTCGGCAACGGCGACAGCGCCGGCCTGCATCATCCGGCTTACAATTTCAATGACGAGGCGATCCCGTTCGGGACGTCTTATTGGGTAAAGCTGGTGGAGACGGCGCTGGCGGCTTGAACTATTGCACGGTCTCGCGCTCGGCCGCCGGCGCCGGCGTGCGCTGCGGCCGTCGGGCGATAAGCTCGCCGACGCGCGCCTCCAGCGCCTGCCAGGTGGCGAAATCGTTGAGCGATGTACGCTCGACCGCCGCCAGCGCAACCGCGGCGACAAAGGGCAGGCTCTGTACCAGCAGCACCATGGCGAAGATATCGATCTCGCGCACGTGCCTGAGGTTGGTGACGTAAAGCGTGATCGCGCCGAGGATCAGCAGGCCCGCCAGCACCGCTTCCCAGAAGGCGTGGAAATCAGCGCTCTTGCGCAGCCCGCCCTTGGACGTGCGCACGAAGGGCAGATGATCCTTGATCAGGCCGAAGGAGACCGCACGAGCCACCGTCCACTGCACCGACATGGCGGCGAACACTGAGCCTAGCAGTTGGCCATGGCCGGCGCGCACGCGCAGCCGGTAAAGCGTGAGGAAATGCAGCAGCGACACCATGAAGGCGGCGATGATCGGAATGGTGAGAATGCGGTCCGGCACGGCGATGTCGAGGAAGGCGACGGCCGGCACCCAGATCAGATTGAGGATGGCGACGCCGACGCCGAGGCTTTCGGCGCCGAGCCAATTGAGCCAGCCGAGCGCGAATTCGCGCTTCTGCTCGCGCGTCAACCGGCTGGCGCCCGGCAGGAAGCGGCGCCAGTGCTTCTTCAAGATCTGGAATCCGCCATAGGCCCAGCGGTGGCGTTGTTTCTTGTAGGCCTCGAAAGAGTCGGGCAACAGGCCGTGGCCGTAGCGGTGGTTGGTGTAGTGCGCGTGCCAGCCGAGCTCAAGCAGCGTGAGGCCGAGATCGGTGTCCTCGCAGATGGTGTCGCTCGACCAGCCGCCAGCGACGTCGAGTGCGGCGCGGCGGATCAGGCACATGGTGCCGTGCACGATGATGGCGTTGGCCTCGTTTCGCTGCACCATGCCGATGTCGAAGAAGCCGGCATATTCGCCGTTCATGGCGTGATGCGTCAGGCTGCGCGCGCCGTCGCGGTGATCCTGCGGCGCCTGCACCAGCGCGACCGCCGGGTCGCGGAATTGCGGCACCAGGTCCTTGAGCCAGTCGGGATGCACGACGTAGTCGGCATCGATGACGCCGATCACCTCGGCGTCGGGCGCAGTATGCGCCTGTGCCAGCCGCAGCGCGCCGGCCTTGAAGCCGATGATGTTGTCAGCACGCACGAACTTGAAGCGCTCGCCGAGCGCGCGGCAATGCTCCTCGACCGGCAGCCAGAATGCCGGGTCAGGCGTGTTGTTAATCACCACCACGCATTCGTAGTGCGGGTAATCGAGGCGCGCGACGGCGTCGAGCGTTTGCTTCAGCATCTCCGGCGGCTCGCGATGGGCCGGAATATGGATCGATACTTTCGGTGCGGTCTCACCCGGCACCAGCGTTGGCGCCTCGATCAGCCGTCGCGGCTTGCGGCCGAAGGCGATGGTCGCGATCTCCTCGACACGCGCCATTGCGATCACGATCAGTGGCACCAGCAATAGCGTGCCGAGGCCAAGCGCGAAGGCCGCGCCCGGGACGAAATAGTGGCCGTTCCAGAACGCGAACACCGCGGCGAACCAGGCGCCAACCACATTGGCGCCGCCGGCGAGCAGTGTCGCCTGCGACAGCGTTGCCGTGGTCATGGTTATGATCGGCAGCGACAGCAGCACGCTCACCAACAGCGCGATGCCTGCAAGCCGCCAGTGATCAGGATCGGTGATCGGGCCGGTCCAGGTGAATTTCTCGTGGCGTGACGCGTCGAACAGGCCCCAATACGGGCCGACGCCGCCTTCGAAAGTCTTCCATGGCTGATCGATCGCTTCGACGACGTTGTAGTCGATGCCGTAGGCGCGCGCGCGCGATACGAAGTCGCGCAGCACGGCGGCCTGCTCGAGCCGGCCGGGATAGGCAGCTTTAAGATTGTAGCCCGCGCTCGGCCAACCAAACTCGGCGATCACAATGCGTTTGCCGGGATAGGCCTCGCGCAGCTTGTGGTAGATTAGAATTGCCTGGTCGACGCCCTGCTGGTCGGAGAAGCCTTCCCAATAGGGCAGCACGTGAGCGGCAATGTAATCGACTGCCGAAACCAGTTCGGGATGCTCGATCCAGATGTTCCAGATTTCGCCGGTGGAGACCGGCACGCTGGTTGCGCGTTTGACCCGCTGAATTTTCTTGATCAGATCGAGGACGGTCTGGTCGCGGCGGTAGATGGTTTCGTTGCCGACGATTACGCTCTTGACGTTGCTAAAGCGTTTAGTGAGCGCGATAGCGGAAGAAATTTCCCGCTCGTTGCGCTCGGCGTGCTTGTCGATCCAAGCGCCGACCGTGACTCGCAGGCCGAACTCTTGGGCGATGCTGGGCACCAGGTCGACGCCGCCGGTCGACGAATAAAGGCGGATCGAGCGGGTCAGGGGCGCCAGCAACGTAAGGTCGGATCGAATCTGTTCGGCGGTGGCAACGCCGCCGTCGTCCGCATTGGTGGAGCTGGCAAAGGGCGCGTAGGAAACGCTGGCGAGCTGGCCTTCGACGTCGGGCGCGGTCAGGCTTTTCTGCCCGAGCGCCCATAGTCCAGCCTGCACGCACACCACAAGGGCGACGACGGAAGCGACGATGCGCATTCTCTTAAGACCAAGCGGGGCAGGAGTGCAGACCCTCGAACCCGTCCCCTATGCTCAACCGAAAGTCGTTCTGCACGATTGCACTGTACCCCGGCATCAGGCGCTCCAACAGGTAAAGGCAGGTCATGGCAAATCCTAGGCAGACTAGGAACGCTGCCAGAATATTTTTTCGCAGGAAAGAAACGCGCTCAGCGTTGGGCGGTTCCGGCCGATTTTGCATCAGGCTTCGCGGCCGTTGCCGGCGTCGGCGGCAGGCCTGGATTGAGCCAGCAGGCGTGGACCCGGCCATTCAGGGTTTCCTGGGCCTTGGGGTCGATATTGCCTTGCCGGACCAGGCAGCGGAACGTGGCCTGGATATGCCCGCTGGGGCAGCCAAACCGGTCGTACAGATCGAGGTGGCGCAAGGCGGTGTCGAGGTCGTCACGCCAGAGCAGGCTGACCACCCGGCGGCCCAGCCAGACGCATTCCGGATTGCCGGCGGGCCCCGTGATCGCCCGCGCCGCCGCGGCGATCTCGTCAATCTTCTTTTGGCCTTCCTTGGCGTTTTCGGCAGCCGGCTTCTTTTCCGGCGGCTTGCCGCTGCCGCTGCCTTGGGCGAACGCGGCACCCGCGTTCAGGCAGAAAATGGCCACGCAAAACACCGTGCAGATTTGACGCCACGATGACATTTACGGCTTTTCCCGCAGTTTTTTGGTTGATCTGCCCTGTCCGATTTCCCTATCGATGTGGAACGCGAATTGGTCACTAATGCGGCGTTGGTCGTCCGCCGCAAGGCAATGTTCTGATTGAATAATTGGAACTCCCACTTGGTCTGAGGCTTGGGCGTTTTGGACGCAAGTCCGGGCGGCGAAACTTGACGTTACCCGCGGCTTTTGTCCAGCGCTACGGCCGCGCCGGGCAAGGGAGGCGCGCTTGGCATCCGCCAGCCTGCACGATAAGCCGGGCCGGGCGTCCTGCCGCCGAAATGCCGAAATGGGTCAAATTGATGCGCCTTGGTCTCACCTGCCTCGCCGTGTCGACGCTGGTTATCGCCGCCATCTGGGCTTGGCTCGGCACCCCAGTACCCATGCCGCGGTCCCCATTGGCGGCCGGTGAAAAGCTCTATTGCCTGTCCTACGCGCCTTTCCGGGGTAACCAAACCCCGTTCGATCCGACCACCATCATTCCCGCCGCCCAGATTGAGCAGGATTTGACCCAGCTTGCCCGGGTGACCGACTGCGTTCGCATCTACGCTGCCGACCAGGGGCTGCAAGAGGTCGCCCCGATCGCCGCCAAACTCGGCCTCAAGGTGCTGCAGGGGTTCTGGCTGTCGAAAGATTCTGTAAATAACCGGGTGCAGATCGAAAACGCAGTCCAGCTCGCCAACCGCTATCCCGGCACAATCCGCGCGCTGGTTGTCGGCAACGAGGTTCTGCTGCGCGGTGATATGGCGGTGAACGACCTGGCCGACACCATGCGCGCGGTGAAGGCGCGGGTGAAGGTGCCGGTCACTTACGCCGATGTGTGGGAATATTGGCTGCGCTACCCACTGCTCGCCACGGTGGCTGATTTCGTCACCATTCATATCCTGCCCTATTGGGAGGATTTCCCAATTGCGGCCGAACAGGCGGCCGTGCATGTGGGCGCGATCCGCCGCCGGATGGCCAATGCCTTTCCGGGCAAGGAGGTGTTGATCGGCGAGGTGGGTTGGCCGAGCGCCGGGCGCATGCGCGAAGGCGCGTTGCCGTCGCTTGGCAACCAGGCGCGCGTCATCCAGGACGTACTGGCGCTGGCCGCGCGCGAAAATTTCCACGTCAACGTGATCGAGGCCTATGACCAACCCTGGAAGCGGGCGCTGGAAGGCACGGTTGGCGGCCACTGGGGGCTGATTAGCGACGGCGCGCGCCGGCTCAAATTTTCCTGGGGCGCAGCGGTATCCAATCATCCATGGTGGCGCTGGCAGGCGGCGGGCGGTATCGCCTTCGCGGCGCTGATATTCGGCGTATGCTTTGCCGCCGCTCGCGGACACGCCCCGACGCCTGCGCGCTGGCTGGCGGTGACGGGCAATGCGGTTGCCGGCGGCACGTTGATAGGCTGGACCATCGAAAACGTGCCGCTGGAAAGTCTTGGTGTCGTCGGCTGGCTGCGTTCGCTGGCGCTCGCCGCCGTAGCATTCTTGAGCGTGCCGCTGGTCAGCGCCGCGCTCATGGGCAGCACGCCGATCTCGCGCTTCTCCAGCATCATCGGCCCGGCCGCGCTGCGCACCCGCGATAAGCTTGCGCTAGCCTTGGGCGCGGTATTGATCGTAACCATGCTACTGGCAGTGCTGACAGCACTCGGCCTGGTGTTCGATCCGCGCTACAAAGATTTTCCCTTTGCGCCGCTGACGGCGGCGACCGTTCCGTTCCTGCTGCACACGTTGGTCATGCCGCGCCCGCAAGGGCACCGCGGCGCGTCCGAAACGCTGTCAGGCGTACTGCTGGCGCTATCGGTGCCATATGTCCTGCTCAATGAAGGCTTCGCCAACTGGCAGTCGCTTTGGCTTTGCGCGGCCTTAGCTGCACTCGCCGTCAGTCTGGCGCAGGTGCGCGCCGCGCAAAGCTGAGCAGCAGCAGCCCGACCGCAACCGACGAAAGCCCGACATTATAGAGCACGACGCCGAAACAGGCAGTGGCAAGCGCGGCCGCGAACAGGACGAGCGACGGCCGCAGCAAATTGAGCGCCGCAAGGGCAAGCGCGGTCCAGCCGAACACCGAATGGGAAAACAGCAGGTATGCGATATGGCGCGTGAAGCACAGCCAGGTGTCGAGCCCGGCCAAGCAGGCCAGCCCGACGGACGATTGCTCGAGCGCAAGATAACGCAGATAGAGCGCGTAGCCGATCGAACAGAAGCCCACGATCAGCAACCAATTAGTTGCGCGCGCGCTCGGCAGGAACAGTTTCATGCAGGCTCCGGAAATGGCGTAACGCATTATGGCGACGCGCGGGCGCGCCTACAATCGGCGGCGTTAGAGCGGCGCGCCGGTGAATTTGACCGGTTGGCAGGTCGCATGCGCGGCGATCATATGCGCGCACAGTTGTGCCGCGGCGGTGTAGGTCGGCAGCGGTCCGGCCACTAGTCGATAGTGGGTAGCGGCGCCGCGGCTTTCGCTTAAGGCACGTGGCTCGATGCCGGCGAGCAGCGGGCCGAAATTGGCTTTCACCGCCGCCCATTGCAGGCGCGCGACCTCCATGCTGGAGGCGCCGGCCAGCGCAATGCCGAATTCAAGCTTGGCCGGTTCGGCGGCGGCAATCCGTGCCTGCGGCAGCGGCACTTTTTCCAGCGCCGGCGCTGCGGCGTCTTGCGAAGGCGGATCGGCTGGTTCGGCCGCGTTCGTCTCGGCTTGCGGCGGCGGTGGCTTGTCGGGCCAGGATGCGGCCGTTTGGGCGGCCGGCATGGCGAGCGGTGAATTGACCGGCGATGTGGCGGCAATCGTTCTCGGTGTGTCGCGCCTGGCCATCGCGGGCGGCGTGGCGGCGGCCGAATTCGGCTTGGGTGCCGGCGCGCTTGCCGCCGGGGCCGGGATGTCGGCCAGCCGCTTGATCGAGCCGGTCAGGTCGTCGAGCTGGTGTTCAAGGCTCGCGACGCGCAAGGTGAGCCGGTCGCGATCGGCAGCGAGCGTGCGCACCTGCGCCGCCAGCCGCCGCGCCTCGGCGTCGTTTTGCGGATGCGGTATCTTGACTGTGGCGATGGGCCGGACCGGCAATTCGACCGGCGCGAAGGCCAAGGCCAGGCGCTGGCTGCCGCGATCGGACAGGCTGACGAAAGCAACGACGACGAGCGCAAGCGCAGCGCCGGCACCCCACACGCCCAAGCGCCAGAGCGCGCGCATGTCGAAGCGCTCGTCGGTCTCGATATTAAGCGGGGCGATCTCGATCGCCATCGGCTCCTTCTCGACACGGCGAATCACATCATTGAAAACGTTAGCAGAATCCGGCAATGCTCGCTGCCACCCGGTGCGCGCAGAGGCCGCAAGAGCCGCTCTTTACCCACAGGCCTGCTTCGATAGGGTGCGCGCCCAAGGCGGCCAACATGATGGCCAAATCGCGAGCCGAAAACGGATGACTCAACGAACATGTCTTGCGATCGTGCTCGCCGCAGGCGAAGGCACGCGCATGCGCACGCGCCTGCCGAAGGCGTTGCACAGGATCGCGGGGCGCACATTGCTCGCGCAAGTGCTCGCCGCGGCGATGCAGGCGGGCTGCAATGCGATTGCGGTTGTCGTCGGTCCCGATCACGACGCGGTGGCAAATGAAGCGAAGGCCGTTGCGCCAAAGGTGCATATTTTCGAGCAGCGCGAACGGCGCGGCACCGCCCATGCTGTGCTGGCGGCACGACAGGCGCTGCGCGCGGGCGCCGATGAAATTCTCGTGGCCTTTGCCGATACACCGCTGGTCCGCACGGAGACGCTCACCGCATTGCGCGCAGCGCTCGGCAAGGGCGCGGCAGTGGCGGTGCTTGGATTTGCGCCAACCGATCCGACCGGCTATGGCCGGCTGCTGACACGCGGCGGTGAACTCATCGCCATCCGCGAGGACAGAGACGCAACGCCCGAGGAACGCAAGATTAAGCTGTGCAACGGCGGCCTGATGGCACTCGCCGGCCGCGACGCGCTCGCCATTCTCGAGCGCATCGAGAATAAGAACGCCAAGGGCGAATATTACCTTACCGACGCGGTTGCCATCGCCCGCGATATGGGGTTGAAGGCAGTCGCCATCGAAACCGGGGAGGACGACGTGCGCGGCATCAATACCAAGGCGCAACTCGCCGAAGCGGAAGCCGTCATGCAGCAGCGCTTGCGCGCCGCCGCCATGGAGGCCGGTGTCACCATGATTGCTCCGGAGACCGTGTTTCTGTCGGCGGACACCAAACTGGGCAAGGGCGTCACCATTGAGCCGAATGTGGTATTCGGGCCGGGCGTCAGCGTGGAAGATGGCGCCACCATCAAATCGTTCTCACACCTCGAAGGCGCCCATGTCGGCAAGGGCGCCCGCGTCGGTCCGTTCGCGCGGCTGCGGCCGGGCGCGGAGCTTGGGGCCGACGTGCATATCGGCAATTTCGTCGAGGTGAAGCAGGCCACGATTGAGGCCGGGGCCAAGGCCAATCACCTCGCTTATATTGGCGATGCGCGGGTCGGCGAGGGCGCCAATGTCGGCGCCGGCGCCATCACCTGCAATTATGACGGCGTCGCCAAGCACCGCACCGATATCGGCAAGGGCGCCTTCATCGGCTCGAACGCGTCACTGGTGGCACCGGTCAAGATCGGCGACGGCGCCTATGTCGGCTCCGGCTCGGTGGTAACCAAGAACGTGCCGGCCGACGCGCTGGCGGTGGCGCGCACGGAACAGACGATTAAGGAAGGCTGGGCAAAACGCTTGCGGCAGGTGAAGGCCTTGGGCAAGAACTTGCGCAAGGGATCGTCGAAAACGCGCGCCTGAGAGCTCTGGGCGACATTGCCGCCATTGTCACAAGGCGAAATGCGTTTTGATTTCCATGATGTTGCTGGCGGCGGCTAGACCATGACGATTAGTTAACGGGAGCCATCCTTCCGGATGTGCGGAATAGTCGGAATCCTCGGGCACGCGCCAGTCGCGGCCCATCTGATCGACGCGCTCAAACGCCTCGAATACCGCGGCTATGACTCCGCCGGCATTGCGACCCTCGACCACGGCAAGCTGTCGCGCCGGCGCGCGCAAGGCAAACTCTCCGCATTGGAGACGCGGCTCGCCAAGGAGCCGCTGGCCGGCAATAGCGGCATCGGCCACACCCGCTGGGCCACCCACGGCAAGCCGACCGAAAGCAATGCCCATCCGCACGCCACCGACAAGGTGGCGGTGGTACACAACGGCATCATCGAGAATTTCCGTGAGCTGCGCGAGAAGCTCGGCGAAAGCGGCGTCAAGTTCGCCAGCGAGACCGACACCGAGGTGGTTGCGCATCTGGTCACCGAGGAAATGAAGAAGGGCAAGGGCGCGGCGCAAGCGGTGGCGGCGACGCTAAAGGAACTGCGCGGCGCCTTTGCGCTCGCCTTCCTGTTTTCCGGCGAGGACAATCTTATGATTGGCGCGCGCAAGGGTTCACCCTTGGCGGTCGGCTACGGCACCGGTGAAATGTATCTCGGCTCCGACGCAATCGCGCTGGCGCCGTTCACCGACACCGTCAGCTATCTCGAAGACGGTGATTGGGCGGTGGTCACGCGCAAGGGCGTGGAAATCCACGACGCGCAAGGCAAGCGGGTCGAGCGGGCGCTGATAAAGTCGGCCGCCTCCGGTCTCTTGGCCGACAAAGGTAACTTCAAGCACTTCATGGCCAAGGAAATCCACGAGCAGCCGGAAGTGGTCGGCCACACGCTCGCCCATTACGTCGACATGGTGAGCGAGCGGGTCGAGCTGCCAGGCGAGCTGCCGTTCGACTGGAAAAAGTTGAAACGGCTTTCGCTCTCGGCCTGCGGCACCGCCTTCTATGCGGGGCTGGTGGCGAAATACTGGTTCGAGCGCTTCGCGAAATTGCCGGTCGAGATCGATATCGCGTCCGAATTCCGCTATCGCGAGGCGCCGCTCGAGCCCGACGATCTCGCCATCTTCATCTCGCAGTCGGGCGAGACCGCCGACACGCTGGCGAGCCTGCGCTACGCCAAGGAGCGCAAGCAGCACGTGTTGTCGGTGGTGAACGTGCCGACCTCGACGATCGCGCGCGACAGCGACGTGGTGATGCCGACGCTGGCCGGCCCCGAGATCGGCGTCGCCTCGACCAAGGCCTTCACCTGCCAGCTGGCGGTGCTGGCCTGCATCGCAATTGCCGCCGGGCGCGCGCGCGGTGAATTATCGGAGCTCGACGAGCAGAAACTGGTGCATGCACTGATCGAGACCCCGCGCCTAATGACGCAGGCGCTGGCGCTCGAGCCGCAGATCGAGAAGCTCGCGCTCGAGCTCGGCAAGGTGCGCGACGTGCTCTATCTCGGCCGCGGCACCAGTTTCCCGATCGCGCTGGAAGGAGCGCTCAAGCTAAAGGAAATCTCCTATATCCATGCCGAAGGCTACGCCGCCGGCGAGCTCAAGCACGGGCCGATCGCACTGATCGACGAGACCATGCCGGTGATCGTGATCGCGCCGCACGACCGGGTATTCGAGAAGACGTTGTCGAACATGGAGGAGGTGGCGGCCCGCGGCGGCCGCATCATCCTGGTGACAGACCCGAAAGGCGCCAAGGAAGCGGCCAGCGATCAGATCGTCACGCTCACGCTGCCCGATATGGCGGCAACCGTCACGCCGCTGGTCTATGCGGTACCGGTGCAGCTCATCGCCTATCATACCGCGGTCGCGCTCGGCACCGACGTCGATCAGCCGCGCAACCTCGCGAAATCGGTCACGGTGGAATAAGATCGCCCATGGCCGACCTCGATCAGAACCCGGGCGAAGAACTGGCCGCCGACGTGGAACAGGTTGCCGCCGCCTCGCAGACCGGCGTCGCTGGTCGCATCCGCAATTACTTCCTCACCGGGCTGGTGGTGGCGGGACCGCTGGCGGTCACCGTCTGGCTGATCTGGTCGTTCATCAATTGGGTGGACGACGTGGTGCGGCCGCTGATCCCGCCGGCATATCGTCCGGAAAGTTATCTGCCGTGGCCGATCCCCGGCACCGGCCTGATCGTCGGCTTCGTCGCGCTCACGCTGCTCGGCTTCCTCACCGCCAACCTGGTCGGCCGCACGCTGGTCGGATGGGGCGAGAGCCTGCTCAGCCGCATGCCGATCGTGCGGCCGATCTACAAGACCATGAAGCAGATCTTCGAGGCGCTGTTCTCGAAAAGCGGCTCCAGCTTCCGTAAGGTAGCGCTGGTCGAATTTCCGGCGCCCGGCATGTGGTCTTTGGTGTTCCTGTCGCAGCCGCCGGGCGGGCACGTCGCGGACAGGCTGCCGCAGGGCGAGCACGTGTCGGTGTTCATGCCCTGTACGCCCAACCCGACCACCGGCTTTTTCTTTTTCGTAAAGCGCAACGAGCTGATCGATCTCGACATCACGGTCGAGAATGCGATGACACTGTTGATCTCGGCCGGCATGGTGCAGCCTGGCGACGCGCAAAAGAAGCTGGCCGCCATGGTCTCGACCGCGCGCGCGGCACAAGTAGCGCGCGGGAGGGAAAGCGTCGAATAGCTCCCGCGCCGGGGCTGTGTCGGATCGGCGGATCGAGTAGCATTTTGCTTTCTTGGGGGTGGCGGCGATGCAATTCCAGGAAGCAATTCGTTCGGGCTTTCGAAATTATGTGAACTTCTCGGACCGGGCCGCGCGTTCGGAATATTGGTTCTGGGTTCTGTTCGGATTCCTGGTATCGATCGTTGCCGGCATCCTCGACGCGGCGGTTTTTCCCTATGCGCAGCTGGCCCCGGTCGGCTCTGTCAGCGCAGTGATTTTGTTTTTGCCGGGTCTGTCGATGTCGGTCCGCCGCATGCACGACATCGACCGGACGGGTTGGTGGGTCCTGATCGCGCTCACCATCATCGGCGCCATCCTGCTGATCGTCTGGGCCTGCTTCAGGGGAACGCCGGGCAGCAACCGGTTCGGTACCGATCCGCTGAACTGAGCGGCGGATCAGCCAGCGCGGATCAACTTGATCGCCTCGTCCTTGCCGAATAGATAGAGCAGGTGGCGCAACGCGGCGCCGCGCGGCGTTACGAGGCCGGGATCGCGCGCGAGCACCAGCGCCGCGTCGTCGCGAGCGGCGCCGAGATATTTGCCGTGCACTTCGAGCCGCGCAATCCCGAAACCGGGCAGGCCGCTTTGCCGCGTGCCGAGCAGGTCGCCTTCGCCGCGCAGGCGCAAATCCTCCTCGGCGATGCGGAAACCGTCGTCGGTTTCGCGCATCATTGAGAGCCGTGCCTTGGCGGTTTCGCCCAGCGGCGTCTTGTAGAGCAGCAAACAAGTAGAATGTCCCGCGCCGCGGCCGACGCGTCCGCGCAACTGATGAAGTTGCGCCAGGCCGAAGCGCTCGGCGTGCTCGATCACCATGACCGTCGCCTCGGGCACATCGACGCCCACTTCGATCACCGTAGTGGCGACCAGGAGCTGGGTCTCGCCGGCGACGAAGCGCGCCATGGCGGCGTCCTTCTCAGCGCCCTTCATTCGGCCGTGCACCAGATCGGCCTTGGCGCCGAATTTCTCCTTCAACTCCGCGAAGCGGGCCTCGGCGGCGGCGAGATCGGTCTTCTCGGATTCCTCCACCAGCGGGCAGACCCAATAGGCGCGGTTGCCAGCGGCAAGCGCGCGGCCGACCGCGTCCTCGACTTCTTCCAGCCGCGACAGCGGAATGGTGCGGGTGTCGATGGGCTGGCGGCCGGCCGGCTTCTCGCGCAGCTCCGACACGTCCATGTCGCCGAAATAAGTGAGCACCAGTGTGCGCGGGATCGGCGTGGCGGTGAGCACCAGCACGTCGACTGCCTCGCCCTTCTGCGTCAGCGCCAGCCGCTGGTGCACGCCGAAGCGGTGCTGCTCGTCCACCACCGCGAGCGCGAGATCGTGGAAGGCGACGTCTTCCTGGAACAGTGCATGAGTGCCGAGCAGCAAATCGATGTCACCGAGGGTGAGCCGATCAAGGATCTCCTTGCGCGCGGATCCGCGCTCGCGGCCGGTGAGAATGGCAACGCGAATGCCGGCGGCTTCGGCGAGCGGCGCGATGGTTTTCAGATGCTGGCGGGCGAGAATTTCGGTTGGCGCCATGAAGGCAGCCTGCCGGCCGGCCTCGATTACGGCGGCCGCCGCGATCAGCGCCACCACGGTCTTGCCGGAACCGACATCGCCTTGCAGCAGCCGCAACATGCGCTGCGGGCGCGCGAGATCGGTGATGATGTCGTCGACCGCACGCTGTTGGGAATGGGTCAGCGCATAAGGCAGCGCTTTGAGAATGCGCGCGCGCAATCGGCCCTCGCTGGCGCTCCCTCTACCGGCCTGCCGGCGCAAATGCGCGCGCACCAAAGCGAGCGCCAATTGCCCGGCGAGCAGTTCGTCAAAGGCGAGCCGCGTCCAGGCCGGACTCTCAGGCAGCACGTCGTGCGGCTCGGCCGGGCGGTGCAGATGGCGCAAAGCGTCCGCAAACACGGGAAAGCGCTCGCGCGAAACCCAGGTCTCGTCCTGCCATTCCGGCAATTCGGGCAACCGCGATAGCGCTGCCTCCATCGCGCGCCGCACATTGCCGAGCGCTAGGCCTTCGGTCAGCGGATAAACCGGCTCGACCAGCGGCAATGCGGCAAAGCCGGTCTCATCCACCACCCGGTCGGGATGCACCATCTGCAACATGCCGTCGTAGAATTCGGCGGTGCCGGAGACGTAGCGCAACTCGCCTTCGGGCAAGAGCTTCTCCAGATAATCCCGGCGCGCGTTGAAATAAGTCAGTGTGATGTCGCCGGTCTCGTCGCTGGCATAGACGCGGTAGGGCGCGCGCGAACGATGCGGCGGAGAGGGGCGGTGCTTGTCGATGGTGACGGCGATGGTGACGACCTGGCCCGCGTGCACGTCGCGCAGCTTCGGCCGGGCGCGGCGGTCGATGGTGCCGGAGGGCAGGTGGAACAAAAGGTCGATGACGCGCGGCGCCTCGCGGTCGAGCAACCGGGCGTAGAGCTTCTCCAGCCGCGGCCCGACGCCGGGCAGGCTGGTCAGCGCAGCAAAAAGCGGATTGAGTAAAGGCGGCCGCATGGCCTGCATGCTGGCTTTTGCTGAAAGCTCACGCAATGCAGGCCTGTGCAAAGCGGGCGCTGACAAGGCGTCCTGGGCCCTCTATATAAACCTTGCCCGGCCCCGTCCGGGTTTTTGGCGTTGGAGAAGCGAGTGACCGGGACGCAGATTTCGAGCGAGGGGCTGGACGAGCGACGCCGGCGCATCCTGTATCGATCCTGGCACCGAGGCATCCGCGAGATGGACCTGGTGCTCGGCCGCTTCGCCGACGCGCAGATTGCGCGATGGAGCGACGCCGAGCTCGACGACTACGAGCGGCTCTTGGAAATTCCCGACCAGCAATTTTTCGCTTGGGTAAGCGGCGCGGAAACCATTTCGGCGGACTACGACACTGCCATGTTCCGCCGGCTGCGCGAGTTCCACGACAGCGGTGAGGCTCTTAAGTGAGCGCGTCAACTAAATCCCCTGCCGACATGTTGCGATCCGGCAGGCCGCTGACGTTGGCTCAAGTGGCCGACGGCGCCGAAGGGCTGGTACTTGCGGATCTTGCGCGCGCGATTGCGGTACGCGCCGGCGCGCCGGCGATCTCCCTTGGCGTCGTCTGCCGCGACGGCCAGCGCATGGCGCAGCTCGCTCGCGCGCTCACCTTCTTCGGCCCCGATATCCTGGTGGTGGAATTCCCGGCCTGGGATTGTCTGCCCTACGACCGGGTGTCGCCGAACGCGAGTGTTGTCGCGCAGCGCATGACCGTATTGTCCCGTTTGGCGCGCGTGAAGGGGCGCGACCGACCGTCGGTGCTGCTCACCACCGTCAACGCGGCACTTCAGCGCGTGCCGGCGCGCGAGTTCGTCGCCAGTCACGCTCTGTCGGTCACGCCCGGCAACGTTATCGGCATGGCCGGCATCATCGATTGGCTGGAGCTCAATGGCTTTTTGCGCGCCTCCACTGTTCGCGAGCCCGGCGACTACGCCGGGCGCGGTGGCATCCTCGATTTATTCGCACCCGGCATGGACATGGCCGTGCGGCTCGATTTCTTTGGCGATGCGCTGGAAACTATCCGCAGCTTCGATCCGCAGACGCAACGCAGCGAAGGCGAATTGCGTGGCCTCGATCTGGTGCCTGTTTCGGAATTCCAGCTCATCACCGAAACCATCCGCCGCTTCCGCACCGGCTATGTCGCGCAATTCGGCGCCGCCACGCCCGACGATCTGCTGTACGAGGCGGTGAGCGAAGGCCGCCGCTATCCCGGAATGGAGCATTGGCTGCCGCTTTTCCATACCAAACTTGAGACATTGTTCGATTACCTGCCTGGCACGGCGCTGGCGCTCGAGCATCTGACCGAAGACGCCGGCCACGAACGTCTCGCGCAGATCGCCGACTATTACGAGGCGCGCGCCGAGGCGCTCAAGCAGGGCGTCACGCCGTCCTACAAGCCGCTGCCGCCGGACCGGCTTTATCTTTCCGAAGATGAATGGCGCAAGCGGCTCGATACTGAAGCATTGGCCAGGCTCACGCCTTTCGCCGTGCCGGAAGCGGCCAATGTGATCGATGTGGGCGCGCGGGCCGGGCGCAACTTCGTCGCCGAACGCGCTGAGCCAGGCGCCAACGTGTTCGAGGCGGTCACGCAGCATGCTCTCGATCTACAAGCCGCCGGCAAGCGCGTGGCCATTGCGCTGTGGAGCGAAGGCGCGCGCGAACGCATGAGCCACGTGCTCGCCGATCACCGGCTGCACAACCTTAACCCCATCGACTCCTGGCCGCAGGCGCTGGCGTTGCCGAAGCATGCGGTGGCGCTCACCGTGCTCGGCATCGAGAGCGGCTTCGAGACACAAGACGCCGCAATCGTCAGCGAGCAGGACATTCTCGGCGACCGGCTGGTGCGGCCGCGCAGGGCTTCGCGGCGGGCGGAAAATTTCATCGCCGAGGTGACCAGTCTTGCGCCCGGCGATCTGGTCGTCCACGTCGACCACGGCGTCGGCCGCTTTTTCGGGCTACAGGCAATCGAAGCGGCCGGCGCGCCGCACGATTGTCTCGAAATCCACTACGCCGAAGATACCAAGCTGTTCCTGCCGGTGGAGAACGTCGATCTGCTCTCGCGCTACGGCTCGGAGGAAAGCGGGGTCGAGCTCGATCGCCTGGGCGGCGGCAACTGGCAGGCGCGCAAAGCGCGCATGAAGAGCCGCATCCGCGAGATCGCCGGCGAGTTGATCAAGGTCGCGGCCGAGCGGCAATTGCGCGAGGCGCCAAGGCTCAGCGTCGGGCCCGGCGCCTATGACGAGTTTTGCGCTGGTTTTCCCTATGAGGAAACCGAAGACCAGCTCGCGGCCATCGACGCCACCATCAAGGACCTCGGCTCTGGCCGCCCGATGGACCGCCTCATTTGCGGCGACGTCGGGTTCGGCAAGACCGAAGTGGCGCTGCGCGCTGCTTTCATCGCCGCGGTCAGCGGCAAGCAAGCCGCGGTCATCGTGCCCACCACGCTGCTGGCGCGGCAGCATTTCAAGACGTTCGCGGACCGCTTTCACGGTTTTCCTGTAAACGTGGCGCAGGCCTCGCGGCTGGTGCCGTCGGCGAAGCTTGCCGCGTCGAAGGCGGGCCTCACCGACGGCAGCGTCGATATCGTCATCGGCACCCATGCGCTGCTGGGCCGCGGCATCAAGTTCAAGGATCTTGGATTGCTGGTGGTGGACGAGGAGCAGCATTTCGGCGTTGCCCACAAGGAGAAGCTGAAGGCGTTGCGCTCGGAGGTGCACGTGCTCACGCTCACCGCCACACCGATACCGCGCACGCTGCAACTGGCGCTCACCGGCGTGCGCGATCTGTCGATCATCGCCTCGCCGCCGGTCGACCGCCTTGCCGTGCGCACGTTCGTATCGCCATTCGATCCGGTCACCGTGCGCGAGTCTCTGCTGCGCGAGAAATACCGCGGCGGCCAGGCCTTCTATGTCTGCCCGCGCATCGAGGACCTGGCCGGCGCCAAGGACTTTCTCGACAAGACCGTGCCGGAAGTATGTGTCGCCGTCGCCCACGGCCAGATGCCGCCGACCGTGCTCGACGACATCATGTCGGCCTTCTACGACGGCAAATACGACGTGCTGCTCTCCACCACCATCATCGAGAGCGGCCTCGACATCCCGACCGCCAATACCTTGATCGTCCATCGCGCCGACCGCTTCGGCCTGGCGCAACTCTATCAATTGCGGGGAAGGGTCGGGCGCGCCAAGCTGCGCGCTTACGCGCTGCTCACGCTACCGGCGCAGCAGAAGATCACGGCGCAGGCCGAGCGGCGACTGAAAGTTCTGCAATCGCTCGATACGCTCGGCGCCGGCTTTCAGCTCGCCTCACACGATCTCGACATTCGCGGGGCCGGCAATTTGCTGGGCGAGGAACAGTCGGGCCACATCAAGGAGGTCGGCTTCGAGCTCTACCAACAGATGTTGGAAGAGGCGGTGATGAGCCTGAAGGCGGGCATCACCGCGCTCGCTCCCGACCGCTGGTCGCCGCAGATCATGATTGGCACGCCGGTGCTGATCCCGGACGATTATGTCGCCGACTTGTCGGTGCGGCTGGCGCTCTACCGGCGGCTGGCCGAGATCGAGGACGAACGCGAGATCGATGCGTTTGCCGCCGAGCTGGTCGACCGCTTTGGCAAGCTGCCGATCGCGGTCGAGCATCTGTTGCAGGTGGTGGCGATCAAGGCGCTCAGCCGCCGCGCCAATGTCGAAAAGGTCGAGGCGGGCCCGAAGGGCGTGGTGCTCGCCTTCCGCGACAATGTCTTTGCCAATCCGGACGCGCTCATCGCCTATATCCGCGACAACGGCGCGCGCGTGCGCCCCGACCAGAAGGTGGTGTTCTCCGAGGATTGGGCGCGCCCGGTCGAGCGGCTGAAGGGCACTGCGGCGATCCTGCGCAAGCTCGTGTCGATAGCCGAGCCCGCAAAGGCGGCTTAGTTTTCGTCAAAACCTCGGCGTCCGTGCGTTGCTTGTGAGCGCTAATTCGACCATGTATTTTGTCGGCCAGTACCGTCACGGCGGGGGTAATGCGTGAAGCTCGATTATCACATCTTCAAGGCCATGCTGAACGGCTTTATCGGCCTACACATCGACTTGCCGCGCCGGCCGACCTATTTCAACATCGCAGAGACCTATCCGGGCCTAGATGTTGTAACGAAGGCCTACCCGGCTATCCGCAAGGAATTTGAGAAGGTGATGTCGGAGGGGCTTTCGCTGCCGCAATATCATGATGTGGATTCCGGCGAGCGCGAAATCTCCGACACGACGCCGAAGCGCTGGAACGTGTTCGTGCTTGAATGCGTCGGCTACAAGATCGAATTGAACCGCCAGCGTTGCCCGGAGACCTGCAAGGCCCTGGAAAAAGTGCCCAACATGATCCAGGCCTTCTTCTCAGTTCTCGATCCCGGCAAGTCGGTGCCGGTGCACGAGGGACCCTATTACGGTTACTTGCGCTATCATCTCGGCTTGCGCGTGCCGAAGGGCAACCCGCCCAAGATCGTCGTCAACGGCCAGGACTATGTCTGGAAGGAAGGCGAAGCGGTGCTGTTCGACGACAGCTGGCCGCATGAGGTGATCAATCGCAGCGACGAATTGCGCGCGGTGCTGATCGTCGACGTGCTTCGGCCGCTGCCGATCACGGGGAACATTGTCAACCGTTTCGTGACCAATGTGATCGGGCGTTATTTCTACGGTCGACCAGTGGCGCGCAAGGCGGAAGCATTCGCCAGAGGCAAGCCACCCGAGCACCTCGCCATCGCGTGAGGCGTCGCGGGCCGGCTCAATGCGGCATGCGTAGCACCGGCTTGATGGTCTGACCGCTCGCCGATTCCACGGCCGCGCGGTTGATGTCGGCCAGGTCGTAAAACGTGATCAGGCGGTCTACGGGGAAGCGGCCGGCGGCGATGTTGTCGACCAGCTGTGGGATGAATTGTTTCGGCACGCTGTCGCCCTGGATCACACCACGCACGATGCAGCCGTTCTGCAAATGGCGCATGTTGAATGAGACCTCGGTCTCGGCAGGCGAACTGCCGAGCAGCACACAAGTGCCGGCCGGGATCAGCGCCTCGACCGCTTCGCGGAACACGGCTGATAATGCCGAGGTCTCCAGGGAATAGCGTAAGCCGAGCCCGGTGATCTTCTTGATTTCCACCACCACGTCGCTGCGGTGGCCGTGATTGATCGTGTGGGTGGCCCCCAGCTCGCGGGCGAGCTTGAGACGATGTTCGTGCACGTCCACCGCAATGATCGGTTCGCAGCCGGCGATCTTCGCCGCCATCAGCGCCGACAGGCCGACCGCGCCGACGCCGAATATGGCGAAACTGTCGCCCGCTGCCGGTTTCATCACGTTGAGCACCGCGCCGGCGCCGGTCTGCCCGGCGCAGGCCAGCGTTCCAAGCATTTCCAAAGGCGCGTCGTTCGCGACCTTCACCGCGAAGCGCTCGTTAGCAATGGTAAAATTGCCGAACGAGGACTGCTGGAAGAAGGCGCTGTAGACCGGCTTGCCGCCCATGGCGTGCAGGGTCGAGCCGTCGGCGCGCGTGCCGCCATGCTTCAGGCTGCCGGAATGCAAGCAATAAGTCTGCCGGTGACTACGGCAGTTCGGGCAGGCGCCGCACCACGGATAAGACATCACCACGTGATCGCCCGGCTTGAATTCTTTCACCGCGCTGCCGACCGCGCGCACCACGCCGGCGCCTTCGTGGCCGAACACGGCCGGGTAGGGCATTTCGGCGTAGTAGCCGTCGCGGCCGTGCAGGTCGGTCGCGCACATACCGCTCGCGGCAACTTCGACTAGCAATTCGTCGGCGCGCGGATCGCAGAGATCGAGTTCTGCGAGCGCGAAGGCGCCGCCACGCTCGCGCACCACGGCGGCGGTGATCTTCATGACGCGGTCCCGGCTTTATTCGGCGGCGTCGCGCTCGGCTTTCGCCATGCGCTCGATCGCTTCGGCCAGATATTCCGGCGCCTGCGCGCCCGACACCGCGAACTTGCCGCCGAAGATGAAGCAGGGCACGCCGTCGATGCCGGCCTCCTTGGCCGATTGCGCCTCCTGCTCGACCTGCTCGACGTCCTGGTTGCTTGCCAGCGCCTCGCCCACCACGTCGGCATCGAACCCCACGTCGCCAGCCGCCTGCAGCAGCACCGCGCGGTTGGACAGATCGGCGCCTTCGGTGAAATAAAGATCCATCAGTTTCTGCTTCATCTCGGCCGCCTTGCCGATGCCGTCCGCCCACTTGATCAGCCGGTGGGCGTCGAGCGTGTTGGGCTGGCGGGCGATCTTGTCCGTAGCGTAGTCGAGACCTTCCTCCGCCGCCGCCGCCGAGACGCGCTGGGCGATGCCTTTGTAGCGCTCGGGCGAGCCGAACTTGGTGGTGAGATATTCGCTGCGCGCAATACCCTCGCGCGGGATCCAGTCGTTGAGGAAATAGGGGTGCCAGTGCACTTCGACCGGGATTTCCGGCTTGAGCGCCAGCGCTTTTTCCAGGCGGCGCTTGCCGATGAAGCACCAAGGGCAGACCACGTCGGAGATGACGTCGATGCGGACGGGCTGTTGCTCGGTCATGGTTGGCTCCTTTGCCGGGAGCCTAAGCCGTCGGCTATTCCGCGGCAACCACCCGGCTGCCCAGCACCCGTGCGATCAGACTGTCGAGCGTGTCGCCGGCCTTCAGCGTTGCCAGCGTGACGTTGGTGGTGATTTCCTCGTGCAGGCGCGCCGACGCCAGCATGTTCTTGAGGGCGCCGGCTATACGACGCGCCACCACATGGGCACTTTGCAGGTCAGTCTGCGTGAAGACGATGAGGATAGCACCGTCGTCCTCGCGCATGGCGAAATCGATGTTGCGGGTGAGCCGCGTCACCAGCCGCGCGCGTTCCATACCGGCGTGTTCGTCGAGCAGGCCGTCGAAGGAAAAGCGTGCCATCGACAAGGGCAGGCTGCGGTCGCTCGCTTCCGCGATCGCTTTTCGCAGATTGTGCCAGAACGAGTCGCGCGTGAGCAGGCCGGTCTGCGGATCGAACATGCCGTCGGCGTCGAGCGTTTTCAGCATGCGTTTCAACCGCGCCTCGAAGGCGTGCATGCGCACCAGCGGCATCATGCGCGCTACCAGGCGGGATGGATCGCCGTCGACATGATCGATATTGGTCAGGCTTTCGGCGAACTCGGGCGGCGCTTCGCCGATCACCGCTACCGGAATATCGCGATAGCGACTATCGTGCGCCAGTACGGTCAGGAAGGCCTCCACCATGCGCGGCGAGAAACCGTCGCCGACCACGATACCGTCGATGTCACGCGCATTGAGATGCCTGGCGGCGCTCTCGACGCTCAAGCCCCCCAGCATGTTGACGCGCTCGCCGATCGCTACGCTGAGCGCCGGATAGAGCGGCCCGCGCCCGGCGATCAGCACGGTTGCGTCGTCCAGCGCATCGCCAAACGGCATGGGCGGCAGCATGCCGCCGTGCGAAGCGAACATATCGATGCGGCGCAGGACCGTCGCGTGCAGCGCGCGCACACGCAGCGCCGATTGTAGGCGCGCGATCAGCCGCGCGATCGGCATGGATGCATCGGCCGGCAGCGCGATCGGGACGGCGGCTTCCTGCTTGCCTTGCACGCGCGCGATCGTCGGCACGATTGCGTCCTTGGCGGTGGCGATCTGCAGGCAAAGCATGCGCGCAGAGGCTTCGCTCTTGGGTTCGCCCGGTTCGGCGATGATCACGGCGGCGGGTTTGACCGAGATGAAAGCGGCCGGCGCGTCGGCCCAATTGGCCTCGACGACCGGGAAAGCACCGGCTGCGCTGAGCGCTTCCGTGAGGTCGGTCGCCGGGTTCTCGGCGACTACGATAATTGGACCTTGAAGCGACATGGAGGCGCACGCGCACGTTACAGGGCGCAAAACTTTAGCGGCGCGGCTGTTAACGCCCCGTCAACGACAATGGCGATTAGGCGGCACCGGCTTCGCCGCGGGGCCTAAACGCCCCCGAAAAGAGTGGATTGGCGCCGCGCGCCTGCAATGCCGCCAGTACCGCCTGCGGATCGGCGGCGGCGCCGGCGAGGCGTTCGCCGATGGCGCTGTCCGGAATTGCCAGGATGGTCGCGGCCGGGTCGACCGCGGCCAGCTGCGCCTCGAGCGCAGGCCGACCGAAGCGGTAGCCGCCAACCGCGGTGATGCCGACGGGCGGGCCCGTAATAGTAAAGGCGTCGCCGTCGCGACGACAGCCAAAGCCGGTGTCGACGAAACCCGCCGGATCGGGCGCATGCTCATTGCTCTGCGCGGCGCCGGGCGGAAAGGGCTGCGCCGGCACCATCGGGCCGCTCAGCGCCAGCGTGCCGGTCTTGTGGCGCGCCGTCTCCGCCACGGCGACGGCACCCGCAGTGCCGCGCGGGACACCGATGGGACCGCAGGGGATCGGCGCCGGCAGGCCGTCGGCGCGGCGCTGGGAGGCCAGCAATCCGATTTCGCCGAAAGCTGCCACGTCCACCAGCGCCGCCTTGGCGTGGCAGGGCGCGCATGACGCCAGCCGCTCGGGCGCGCGCCAGAGCGCGAGGATGGATTTTATCGATACATTGAACAGATCGGCGTCGCTTAGCGGCGCGAGGGCCGGACCCGGCAGGATCACGGTGGGCTCGGCGAGGGCAGCGCATTGCGCTGCGAGGGCCATCGGATCGCAGCCGTGATGCAGTGCCAGCGTGCCGCCGCAAAGCAGCCACGGCACAACACCGAGAGCGAGGCCAGCAAAGGAAGCAGGCGGGATGGTCGAGAGCAAGACGGCCTCCTGCGCCAGGTCCGCTTCCAGGAACGGCGCCAGGCCGCCAGCGACCAGCTGCGCATGGTTGCGCGCCAGCGGGACAACAGCGTGCGACGTTATGTCGAAAGTGAGCACGGCAACGTGGTTGGCGGCAACGCCCGGCCGTGCCGGTGTGTGACCGAGATCGACCGACGTTTGGGCGTTCCGGTCGTCGAGCGGCATCACGCCGTCGGGCAGCTCGCGGCCAAAGCCGCAGATATGGCGGATCGGAAACAGCTCAGCCGCCGCCAGCACCGCCGATTTCGCCGGCGCGAGCGTGCCGGCGCGCGCGCAGGTGACGATTGCTTTTGCTCCGGTGCCGCGCAGCGCCGCGACGATGTCCTGCTGACGCCAGAGCAGCGGCAAAAGCGCCGCGATCATGCCGGCGCGCGACACGCCCATGAGCGCGATCACGGCTTCGACCGTATTGGGAAGCTGGATCGCCACTACCGAGTCGGTGCGCAGGCCAAGGTTGCGCAGCCGGGCGGCAAAATCCGAGATCAAGCGATCGGCTTCCGCGTAACTAAGCGCACGCGGCGCGCCGTCGGTGAAGCTCTCGCGGTTGGGCGGATCGATGAGTGCGATTGCTTGCGGATGGCGCACACCAGCGCGGCGGAACAGTTCGTCGAGCGTGGCGGCGTGCGCAGCCTCTGCGCCGTCGCTCTTGCCGACGATCATGGCGCGGGCCTCATGATTTGGAATCCTCGTGCCACCAGGTTTCCGGCAGATAGCCGAACAACGAGGTGTGCTGCGGATGCCTGATTCTGGTCCAGCGCGCCAGCCACTGCACTGGCGAGTAATAGAGGGGAATGACATAGAAGCCGGACAACAGCACGCGGTCGAGCGCGCGGATAGCGGCAACGAAATCGTCGCGTGATTTGGCGGCCAGCATGGCCGCAATCATGGCGTCGATCGCCTTCGACTTGACGCCCATGTAGTTACGGCTGCCGTTCTGGCCGGCGGCATCCGAACTCCAGTAGAAGAGTTGCTCGTTGCCGGGCGAGAGCGATTGCTCCCAGTGGTATTCCATCATGTCGAAATCGAAAGTGAGCAGGAGGTGCTCGAACTGGGTGGCGTCGACGTTGCGCACCATCGCGGCGATGCCGGCGCGTTTGAGGTTGCGCGCGAAGGCTAGCGCCACACGCTCCTGGTCGCGCCTGCTGGTGAGAATCTCAAAGCCGAACGGCCGCTCGCTGGCGAGATGAACAAGCCGCGTTCCCTTGAGCTCGTAGCCAGCCTGCTTGAATAGCGCGAAGGCGCGGTGCAAGCCGGCGCGGTCGCGCCCGGAACCGTCGGTCTTGGGCGGCGACCATTTTCCTTCCATGATGTCGGCGCGCACCGCGCCGGGAAAAGCCTTGAGCAATTCGCGCTCGCGTGCATTGGCCGGCACGCCGTGGGCGGAGAGATCGCAGTCGTCGAAATAGCTGGCGGTGCGCTTGTAGAGATCGAAGAAATAAGTGTGGTTGAGCCATTCGAAGTCGAACAAATGCAGGATCGCCTCGCGCACCAGAACGTCGGAAAAAATCGGCCGTCGTGTGTTGAACGTCAGGCCCTGCATGCCTTTCGGCAGACCGTAGGGAAATTCCTCCTTGATCACGCGGCCCGTGCGCAGCGCCGGGAAATTATAGGCCATCTGCCATCGGCCGGGATCGGTCTCTGCGCGCACGTCGTAGAGACCCTTTTTGAAGGCCTCGAAGTGGGTGTTGCCGTCACGGTAGTAGTCGAAACGGATGGTATCGAAATTCCACAGGCCGCGGTTGATCGGGAGCTTGCGCCCCCAATAATTTTTATCGCGCAAAAAGGTGACGCTGGTGCCCGGCTTGACCGCGGTGACGATGTACGGGCCGGTACCGAGCGGCGGCTCGAAGCTGGTGTTCTCGAATGTGGCGGGATCGATGGCGTGTTTGGCCAGCACCGGCATCAGCCCGATGATCAGCGGCAATTCGCGGTCGTCGGCGCCGGTGAGGTCGAAGCGCACGCCGCGCTCGCCAACAACATCGGCCGTAACCACCTTGGCATAATAGATGCGGTGGTTGGGCCGGCCGTGGTCGCGCAAGAGCTGCCAGGAAAAGATCACATCGGCGGGCGTGACCGGCTTGCCGTCGGAAAAGCGCGCAGCAGCATTGAGCGTGAAGGTAACGAGGCTGCGCGTGGCATTCGTCTCCACGCTCTCGGCCAGCAGGCCGTAGAGCGTGAACGGCTCATCATAGCCGCGCGCGAGCAGGCTCTCGATCACGTAGTTGCGGATATTGACGGCGGGCAGGCCCTTGACGATGAGCGGATTGAGACAATCGAAGGTGCCCAGCACACCTTGCGCCAGTGCGCCGCCCTTGGGCGCCGCCGGATCGGCATAGCTCGGATGGTCGAAGCCGGATCCCCAGGCCGGCGCGCCATGCATGGCGATCGCGTGGTGCGCCACATCGGCACGCGCCGGGCGTATGGTGAGCCCGGCGGCGGCCGCGAGTGCGCCGCGCAAGACCGCGCGCCGCGATGGTTCCCATTGCGTCAGCGCGCGCTCATCGAAAGGGGGATCGAGCAATGTTCGAATTCGATTCGCTCCGATTTCGCGCGAATTTATCACAGCGGCGGCGCCCCGCGGGGTCCCGATTTTGGGCACATTCGTGGCTTTATTGCCGGAAAGATTTCGGCTATCACGCAATGGGTAATCGTCACGCTCCCGCCGTATTTGACGGGGAGAGAGCCGCGTTAAAGAGGCGGCCGCAGGCCCGGCGAGGGCGGCCGGCGGAAAGAATAAGGGACCAATTTATGGATCATCGGATTGCATCGGCCCGGCCGTTGGGGCGGGCGCTGACAGCCACTATGGCCGCAATCGGGTTGGTGGCGGTGGCGTCGCTCATGGCGCCTTCGGCGATGGCGCAGCAGACCAAGAAGCCGGCGGCCAAACCCGCGCCGAAGCCGGCGCCCGCCGCCCAGCCGGCAAAGCCGCCGCAAAATACCGCCGCCGCCGTCCAAGGCCAGCCGCAGCTCATGTATTCGCCGTGGATGAAGGTCTGCGGCAAAGGCAAGGACACCAACAACAAGCAGGTCTGCGTCGTCACCAAGGACGGCCGCCTGGAAAACGGCATGCCGGTCGCGATCGTCCAGCTGTTCGAGCCTGAGGGCCAGCCCAAGATTATGCGCATCACGGTGCCGCTCGGCATGCAGTTGCAGCACGGCACGCGCGTCATCATCGACCAAGGAAAGCCGGTCAACGAGCCTTACAAGATCTGCTTCCCGGTCGGCTGCATGTCGGACTATCCGCTCACCGATGACATGATCAAGGCGATGAAGACGGGCAAGCAGATCACCGTGCAGGCGATCAACATGCAGGGCACGCCGATCAGCTTGCCGCTGCCGCTCAACGATTTCGCCAAGGCCTATGATGGTCCGCCGACCGATCCGAAGGTGTTCGAGGAGCAGCAGCGCAAGCTGCAGTCGGAATTGCAGAAGAAGGCGGAAGAGGCGCGCAAGAAACTGGAGGCGCAGCAGCCCGCGGCGCCGGCACCGGCGCCCGCGAAGAAGAAATAACGCTCATACGCAGACGAAAAGACGAAAAGACGAAGGGCGCGGGCCAGACCCGCGCCTTTTTTCATGCATGCAATGGTCAGTGATACTGGTCGTTGCGCGGGCGATAGCCGCCGGTCTCGTCGCGCTCGAACACTTCGGCGACCTGCGGATGGCGCAGCGGTAGACCGGAGGTGTCGGGCAACAGGTTCTGCTCGGAGACGTAGGCGATGTATTCGCTCTCCTCGTTCTCAGCAAACAGATGGTAGAACGGCTGGTCCTTGTGCGGGCGGATTTCGGCCGGGATCGATTGCCACCATTCTTCGGTGTTGGCGAATTCCGGGTCGATGTCGAATACCACGCCGCGGAACGAAAACAGCCGATGCTTGACCACCTGGCCGAGCTGGTATTTGGCGTTGCGCATCTTATTCATGACGTGGCTTGCTTACTACAGATTTGTGGCATTCATCGGACGTCCTATAGGCCGTAGCGTGCGCCCATTTCCGGGTCCTTGGCGGCGGTGATTTTGGCGAGGTCGAGCAGCACCTTGGCCTGTTTCCAGGTCGCGTCGTCCTGCATCTTGCCGTCGATCATGACCGCGCCGGCACCGTCCGGCATGGCGTCGACGATCTTCTTGGCGAATGCCACTTCCGCCGGATCAGGCGAGAACACTTTTTTAGCGATGGCGATCTGGGATGGGTGCAGCGACCAGGCGCCGAGGCAGCCCATGAGGAAGGCGTTGCGGAATTGCGCCTCGCAAGCGGCGGCGTCGGAAAAATCGCCGAACGGGCCGTAAAACGGCTTGATGCCGGCGGCGGCGCAGGCATCGACCATTTTGCCGATGGTGTAATGCCAGAGGTCCTGCTGATAGACGGCGCGCGGCGCGTCGCCTTGCGCGTCCGCGAGAACCTTGTAGTCGGGATGGCCACCGCCGACGCGCGTGGTTTTCATGGCGCGCGAGGCGGCGAGGTCGGCGGGGCCGAGGCTCATGCCGTGCATGCGCGGGGAGGCGGCCGCGATCGCCTCCGCATTGTTGACCCCTTGCGCGGTCTCCAGGATGGCGTGGATTAGGATCGGCTTCTTGATGGCGTGGCGGGCTTCGAGCTGCGCCAGCAACTGATCGAGATAATGAATGTCCCAGACACCGTTGACTTTGGGCAACATGATCACATCGAGCTTGCTGCCGATCGCCGCCACGATTTCGATCACGTCGTCGAGCGCCCAGGGCGAATTGAGCGCGTTGATGCGCGTCCACAAGCCAGTCGCGCCGAAATCGACCGCCTTTGCCATGGCGATGAAGCCGTCGCGTGCGGCCTGCTTGGCATCCACGGGAATCGCATCCTCCAGGTTGCCCAGCACTACGTCGACCTGGCGCACCAGCTCGGGCACTTTGGACCGCACCTTCTCCACGTGCGGCGGCACGAAATGGATCATGCGCTCCAGCCGCACTGGCAATTCGCGTAGCGGCGCCGGGGCGCTGAGGGCGAGGGGAGCGAAGAATTGGCGCGGCAGTTTCACGGCTTCAAGTCCTTCCAAATCCGTATTTCGCCGTTTAGAGCAATGCAAAGGCCGCGCCAAGTGGGCTGCTCGAATGCTGTTAATTTTGGCGGCTGGGGAACCGCCCGGGGGCTGTCGGTGCGGGTACCCGCTAAAGCGTCTCGCCGCGCATCAGCCGCGGCTGTGAGGCAGTGGGCGCCACGCCTTCGCGCATCAGCGCGCGGCGCAACGGTCCGATGCGATCGAGCAGATAGAGACCCAAGCCACGCGCACCCTGAACGGGGAGGAAATCGGTGAGCAGTGTGCGGTTGAGCAGGTCGACGGCGAGGACGCGGCTGCTGATATCGGCGCGGCGCATTTTGTCGTAAGCGGCAAGCACGTTGATACCGCCGATGTCGCGGCCGCCGCGTTGCGCGGCGATGGCTAGCTCGCCGATGCTGGCGGCATCACGCAGGCCCAGATTAAGTCCTTGTGCGCCTATCGGTGGGATTATGTGCGCGGCTTCGCCGATGAGCGCAATGCGGTTGGCAGCGTATCGGCTGGCACTTGCGCGGTTTAATGGGAAATATCCGCGTCCCGGCTCGACTTCGATCTTGCCGAGGATCGAATGGGAAGCGCGCTCGATCTCGATCGAGAGCGCATCATCGTCGAACGCGGCCAGCGCGTCGGCATCGATCGGATCGAGCACCCAGACCAGGCTCGAGCGCCTACCTGGCAGCGGCACCAGAGTGAATGGGCCGCTCGGCGTATGAAATTCGGTCGAGGTGTTATGATGCGGGCGTGAATGCGTAAAGCAAACAGTGAGCGCGACCTGCGGATAGCTGTGCTCTTCCATTGTGATTCCGGCGGCGTCGCGGCACAGCGAGCGCCGTCCGTCGGCGCCGACGACCAGCGGGGCACTCACCGTTTTGCCATTCTTGAGCGCGACCACGGCGGCACTCTCACCCGGCTCGACGTTGAGCACCTCGTCCTCGATCAAGCGCAATTTGGCAAGCGCGCGGGCGCGGCCCTCGAGCGCCGCGACCAGATTGCGGTTCTCGATATTGTAGCCGAATACGTCAAGGCCGATTTCTTGCGCCTCGAATTTCACCTCCGGCGCGCGCCACAATCGCCCGGTATCGTCGACGATACGCATTACGCTGAATGCCGCCGCCCGATCAGCGCAGAATTGCCACACCCCTAGAGTGGCGAGGGCGGTGACCGAACCCGCGAGCAGGGCGGTAGTGCGGTTGTCGCCTGGCGACGGCCGCTTGCCGGCCAGCACGGTGGCGATGCCGCCGGCGGCGAGCGTGATCGCCGCGGTCAGCCCGGCCGGGCCGCCACCCACCACGATCGCGCTCGCGTCTTTGTCTGACATCAAAACGCCCTATCCGTTATGGCGCTAAAGGGCCTAGCATGCGCGGCCCCGCGCCGGAAACCATGGTCTTGGCTTCCGATACCCATGCGTGGCGCGATGCGCTATGCAACGGGCCTTGAAGGGCCCCCCGATGAGTAAAACCGCGGAGCACGAATTCAGCCATCTGCCGCCCGCCGCCGGCCGGCTCGGCACCGTCTTCGCGCGGCCGAAAGCGTTGGCGATCGCCTGCGTGCTGACGCTGACCGGCCTCGGCTGGCTGTACCTGGCGCTGCTGGTCGCCAATATGGGCGGCGACATTGGCGCGCTCGGCCCCGGCATGGCAGCGCTCGATCTCATCCCGCGCGCAATCGCTGCGCTGTGCCGCCCGACTTTCGGTCTTGCCATGCCCGATGGCGCGTGGCCCGCCGGCGGATTTGTGGTCGTCGCACTGATGTGGGCGGCGATGGTGCTCGCCATGATGCTGCCGAGCGCCTCACCCATGATCCTCACTTATGCGGGGATCGCCGATACCGCCGCGCGCAAAGGCGAATCCATCGTCTCGCCGTTCATGATCGCCGCCGGCTATACCGTGATCTGGCTCGGGTTTGCTGCCGTCGCCACGCTGGCGCAGTTCGTCCTCACGCGCGCGGCCTTGCTCGACACTGGCATGGCCTCGGCGAACGGGCTGTTCTCCGGCGCGTTTTTCATCGCTGCCGGTCTCTACCAGTTTTCCGCGTTCAAGCAGGCCTGTCTCAAGCAATGCCGGCAGCCGTTTCCCTTCTTCTTCGCGCATTGGCAGACGAGCACGCGCGGCGTATTCCGGCTCGGTTTGCAACAGGGGCTTTATTGTCTCGGCTGTTGCTGGGCGATGATGCTGGTGATGTTCGCGGTCGGCGTGATGAACGTCATCTGGATGGCGGCGCTCGGCATCGTCATGACGCTGGAGAAGATCGCCAGCGGTAACCGCATCACCAATATCGTGGGCGTGGCACTGATCGTTGGCGGGGTCGGTTTCGTGTTCGCGGGGTTCGCCGCCCATTGGCCACTGCACAACAACTAAGTTAGCAACAAGAAAAGCCGGAGTAAAACCTTGACCGAAGCGTGGATCCTGAAAGGCGAGATGGCGCTGTCGTGCAGCTGCACGGTATTCTGCCCCTGCGTGATCTCGCTCGGCAATCATCCGCCGACCGAAGAGCGCTGCCAGACCTGGGCCGGCTTTCGCATCGACGAAGGCCATTTTGATGTCATTGATCTTGCCGGCATCAAGCTCGGGCTGATGATGGACCTGCCGGGCATCATGGCGCGCGGCAATTGGACCGTGGCCCTGTTTGTCGAAGACAAGGCGCCGATCCAGGCGGTGAAGGGTCTCACGCGTATTTTCACCGGCCGTGTTGGCGGCACCACGCATCTGCTTTCGATCCTCGTTGGTCAGTTTCTCGGCGTACAGCAGATCCCGATCACCTACGAGATGCAGGGCGATACACGCATCGTCAGCCTTGAGAGGTATGGCGGCGGCGCCATTACGCCGGTGCCCGGAAAACAGAAGGGCGAGAACGTCGTCATCCGCAACAGCGATTATTGGGTCGGCTCCGATATCATCGTGGCACGCGCCGACAAGTCGCGCTTCCGCGGCTTCGGCCGCAACTGGAACCTGACCGGCCGCTCGGCCGAGATCGTCAAGCTCGATTGGGGCAATCAGTAAGTGGCATCGTTCGCAAGCGCGCGCGCCTTCGCCGTTCACGTATTCACCGCGACCGGGGCGGCGATCGCTTTTCTGGCGCTCATCCTGGCGACCGGCGAGCACTGGGCGGCGATGTTCTTCTGCCTCGGCTGCGCGCTTATCGTCGACGGGCTGGACGGGCCGCTGGCGCGCGCCTTCAAGGTGGCGGTGGTGCTGCCGCGCTGGTCGGGCGAGACCCTCGACATCGTGGTCGATTTCGTTACCTACGTTTTCGTGCCGGCTTACGCCATCGCCGCGAGCGGGATGCTGCCGCGCGCGCTGGCAATCCCCGCCGGGGTCATCGTGGTGATCTGCGGCGTGCTTTATTTTGCCGACCGCGAGATGAAGACGCCCGACAATTATTTCCGTGGCTTCCCCGTCCTGTGGAATCTGGCCGCCTTCTACCTCTATTTGCTGGAGCCGGCCGAGTGGGTGGCGGCCGGCATGATCGCGGCGCTTGCTATCCTGACCTTCGCACCCATCAAGTTTCTGCACCCGTTGCGCGTCAAGCGCCTGCGCGCGCTCAACGTCGCCTTGCTGATCGCCTGGGCGGTGCTGGCGTTCATCGCGGTGGTCTATAATCTTCAACCCGGTCCCTACGTCATCTGGCCGCTGGTCGCGATCGCGCTTTATTTCTTTGTCGCCGGGCTGCTGCCGCGGACGGCCTGACAATCGAGGAGCTTGCCATGACTCGACCGGTTCTCTTGATTGCGGGCGGAAGCCGCGGAATCGGCGCATCTTGCGCGCGGCTTGCCGGCAGCCGCGGCTATGACGTGGCGGTCAACTACAAGAGCAACAGTAAAGCTGCGGCCAGTGTGGTCGAGGCGGTGAAAAAATCCGGCGGCAAGGCGGTTCCACTGCAGGGCGACATGTCGGTCGAAGCCGACATTGAGCGCGTGTTCGATGCGGCGGCGCGCGAGCTCGGCCCAATCACGCAATTCGTGCACAGCGCCGGCATCGGGGGCAAGAATTCCAAGCTCGCGGCGGCCAGCGCAGCGACAATCCGCGATGTGATCGACGTCAATCTCTACGGAGGCCTGCTGTGCGCGCGCGCCGCGGTGCGGCGCATGTCCACCGCCGAGGGCGGACCGGGCGGCGCGATCGTGTTGATCTCGTCGATTGCCTCGCTGACCGGCGGTGCCGGTGAATATGTATTCTACGCCGCCGCCAAGGGCGGTATCGACGCGCTTACAAATGGCCTGGCGCGCGAGGTTGTGAAAGAGGGCATTCGCGTCAACGCCGTTCGTCCAGGCCCGACCGACACTGAGATCCACGAACCTGGTCGCCTGGAGAGGATCACGCCGTTGCTGCCGATGGGACGGCCCGGCAAGCCGGACGAAATCGCGGAGGCCGTCCTGTTCCTGCTCTCGGACGCGGCCTCCTACATCACGGGCGCTGCGCTCAACGTGGCCGGCGGGCGGTAATGGGCAGGCAGGCCTCTTCGGCATATGTCTTGCGCTTGGCGGGGCACTGCCTATGATCGCCGCCGAACTGTTACCCCCACAACAATTCGCATCATTTCAAGGGAGTGAATCATGGTCGCGGCAGTGCGCGTACACAAAACCGGCGGTCCTGAAGTCCTGACCTATGAGGACGTCGACGTCCCGGCGCCCGGCCAGGGCCAGGTCAAGATGAAGACCCATGCCGCCGGTATCAATTTCATCGACTGTTATTTCCGCAACGGCAGCTATCCCTCGCCGGTCGGAATGCCGTTCACCGCCGGCAACGAGAGCGCCGGCGAGGTGATCGCGGTCGGCCCCGGCGTCACCGATCTGAAAGTGGGCGACCGCGTCGGTTTTGTCGGCCCGCTCGGCGGCTACGCGGCCGAGCGTCTGGTGCCGGCCGAGCGTGCGCTCAAGCTGCCCGCCAATATCAGCTACGAGCAGGCCGCCGGCATGATGCTCAAGGGCATGACCGCGCAATATCTCGTCAACCGCACCTACAAGGTAGGCAAGGGCACGATCGTGCTGATGCACGCTGCGGCCGGCGGCGTCGGCCTGATCCTCTGCCAGTGGGCGAACCATCTCGGCGCTACCGTGATCGGCACCGTCGGCTCCAAAGACAAGGCCGAAATCGCCAAGAAGAACGGCTGCCACCACACCATCCTTTATCGCGACGAGGATTTCGTCGCCAAGGTGAAGGAGATCACCAGCGGTAAGCTGTGCGACGTGGTCTATGACGGCATCGGCAAGACGACATTTCCGGCCTCGCTCGATTGCCTACGCCCGCTCGGCTACTTCGTCAGCTTCGGCTCGGCCTCCGGCCAGATCGAAGCCTTCAACATCAACATCCTGCAGACCAAGGGCTCGCTATTTGCGACACGGCCGGCGCTCAATCACTACGCCGCAAAGCGCGAGGACCTGCAGAGCATGGCCAAGGACTTGTTCGAGAAGGTCGGCTCAGGCGCGGTGAAGATCCCGGTCAACCAGACCTACAAGCTCAAGGACGCGCAGAAGGCGCACAAGGACCTGGAAAGCCGCGGCACTACCGGCGCTTCAATTTTGGTCCCGTAACCACCTAAACCGTTATTCCGGCCGTGCGCCCATTGCGCGCGGCCGGACGCATTTTGAGGGCAGTGGCGTGAACGGCAATCCGGAAGCCTGGGGACGATGGGCGACGCTCGCCCTCGGCCTGGTCGCCTTGCTCGGCAGCCAAGTGGTGGCGCTCTTGGCGCTGACCTGGTGGCATGGCGTCGGCATCGCGCATCTATCGGATTTTTCCGGCGACGGCGTCGCCGTCACGCTCATCATCTTCGTTTCGATCCCGGTGCAGCTCGCGCTGCTTTACCTGCTGGCGCAACGGCCGGGCGGCAGCGCCGCCGCCTATCTTGGATTGACGCTGCCGAGCCGCGGCGAGCTCGGCTTTGGCGTTGCCGTCACGGTGGCGCTGATCATCGTCGGAAACTTGGTGAGCTGGCTGTTTGGCCACGCCATCATCACGCCGTTCCAAGTCGACATTTACCGCACTGCGGCCGCGGCCGGCTGGCTGCCTTGGCTATGGCTGGCGGTGGTCGTAGTGACGCCCATCGGCGAGGAGACCTTGTTCCGCGGATTTTTATTCCGCGGCTGGCTACGCGCGCCGCGTGACGTATGGCCGGTGATCATGATCACCGCGCTGCTGTGGGCGCTGGTGCACGTGCAATATGACTGGTACGTAATCGCGCAGGTGTTCGTGTTCGGTGTGATGCTAGGATGGCTGCGCTGGGCCACCGGCTCAACCATCCTGACCATGCTGCTGCATGCCATGATCAATTGCGAAGGCATGCTTGAAACCGTCGTCAGTTTGCATCGCTCGCTATAGGCATGCCGCGATGCGCGCAAAAGCCGGGTGTTGTGTGATGCCGGCCGGCAGCCGCGGCAGGCCGATCACCTCGACGCTGTCGGAGAAGCGCGCGATGCTGGCGACCGTATCGTCGAGCTCGACCGGATTGCGTTCGCTTTCGCTGACGACAATCGCCGCGATGGAGAGGTTGCGCTGCGTCAGCACGTCGATGGCGGTCAGCGTGTGGCTGATGGTGCCGAGATAGCCGCCGACCACCAGCAGCAGCGGGATGTTCAGCGCCGCCATCCAGTCGAGCACGGTGCGGTTCCCATCGAGTGGCACCATGATTCCGCCGACGCCTTCGATAAACAGAATACCGTTGTTCGCTTGAATTGCCGTGCGGCTGAAACCGATCAGCTCGTCGAACGCGACGCTGCGGCCTTCGCGCGCGGCCGCGAGATCGGGCGAGAGCGGCGCGCGGAAGCGCCAGGGCGCGATGCGTTCGACCTCGTCGGCAGCGACCGGCCGCCCGAGCGCGGCGAGCAGCACCGCCGGGTCGCTGGTCTCGACCACCGATGAATCGTAACCGCTCACCACCGGCTTGAGGGCGCTGACGGCCTGGTTGGACGTGCGCAAGTACCGGATCAGGCCGGCGGTGACAAAGGTCTTGCCGACGTCGGTTCCGGTCGAGGTGACGAAATAAGCGGCCACGATTCAAGCTACTAGAATGTTTTCGCGCACGAGGCTGGCGAGCCGCGCGATCTGATCGTCGGGATGCTGTGCGGTAAAGGTCAGGCGCAGCCGTGCGGAGCCGTCAGGCACCGTGGGGGGGCGAATGGGGACGGCAAGGAAGCCTTCGTCCATCAACAGGCGTGAGGCATCCAACGTTGCTTGTTCATCACCGATGACCACGGGCACGATAGGGCTTTGCGCTTGCCGCAGGCCGGCGGCGCCCGTGAAGGCTTTCGCCTTCTGTACGGGGAGCGCCGCATAGCCCGGCTCACGCTCGATCAGATCGAGCGCGGCGATCGCGGCGGCGACGATCGCCGGCGGCAGGCCGGTGGAATAGACCAGCGTGCGCGCGCGGTTGCGTATCAGCTCGATCACCGGCGCCGAGGCGCACAGATAACCGCCATAGGCGCCGACCGCCTTCGACAGCGTGCCCATCTGCAACGGAATTGGAATTTGTGTGTTGCCGGTGAAGCTTGAGCCGCGACCGCCGCCGACCACGCCAAGGCCGTGGGCATCGTCCGACAGCAGCCAGGCGTCGTGTTCGTTGGCCAGCGTCAGTAGATCGGCGAGGGGGCTGAGATCGCCGTCCATGGAGAACACGCCATCGGTGACGATCATCGCGCGATCGTGCTGAGCGCGGTGGCGTTCCAGCAATTCGCGCGCATGCGCCACGTCGTTGTGGCGGAAGGGGAGCGCCCTGCCGTGCGAAAGCTGCGCGCCGGCATAGAGGCAGGCGTGCGACAGCTCGTCCAGCAGCACCAGCCCGTCGCGCCCGATCAGCACAGGGATGATGCCGGCATTCGCGAGATAGCCGGAGCCAAACACCACGGCGGCTTCGGTCTGCTTGATGCGGGCAATCCGCGCTTCCAGTTCGCCGTAGAGCGGATGGTTGCCGGTGACGAGGCGTGAGGCGCCCGAGCCCGCGCCGTAAACTTTGAGCGCGTCCATCGCCGCTTGCTTGACCGCCGGATGTTGGGTCAGGTTGAGATAGTCGTTACAGGAAAACGACAGCAGCCGTCGCCCGTCGCGCTCGACCCAGATGCCGTCTTCGCGAGTGGTATCGATGAGCGCGCGGCGCAGGTGCCGGCGTTCGAGCTCGTCGAGCTTGCTTTTCGCGAACTGGTCGAGCGTGTTCATTGCGTGACTTTACCGCAAGCATAAGCAAAATGCCTGCTGGGGCAGGACCATCGGAAAGCGGCCAATGGCGGGCGGTAACGGCAGGAACAGCGGCCTTCCGGACTGGTACCAAGCTGGCATCGAGCACGTCTGGCTACCCTATGCCCAGATGAAGGCGGTTTCGCCGCCTCTGCCGGTTAAGCGCACGGACGGCGTGCGCATCATACTCGCCGACGGGCGCGAATTGATCGACGGCATCGCCAGCTGGTGGACCGCCTGCCACGGCTACAATCAGCCGCACATTCGGGAAGCGGTGGCACGCCAGCTCAAGCAAATGCCGCATGTCATGTTCGGCGGGCTGGCGCATGAGCAGGCTCTGACCCTGGCACGGCGGCTGAGCGCGCTGCTGCCCGGCGATCTCACGCGCGTGTTCTTTTCGGAGTCGGGCTCGGTTGCGGTCGAAGTCGCCCTGAAGATGGCGATGCAATACTGGATCAACCGTGGTGCGCCGCAGCGCACGCGATTTGTCAGCTTCAAAGGCGGCTACCACGGCGACACAGCCGGGGCGATGGCGGTCTGCGACCCGCAAGTCGGCATGCACGGTCAATTGCCGAATTTGTCGCCGAGCCATCCCGTGGTCGATTTGCCGCGTGACGAGGAAACGGTGCAGATTCTCGATCGCGTGCTGGACCGCTATACCGACGATCTCGCCGGGATCATCGTGGAGCCGCTGGTACAGGGCGCCGGCGGCATGCTGTTTCACGCGTCTGACGCGCTGCGGCGGTTGCGCACGCTCGCCGACAGATACGAGCTGCTGCTGATCTTCGATGAGATCTTCACCGGCTTCGGCCGTACCGGCACGATGTTCGCCTGCGAAGCGGCCGGTGTCGCGCCCGACATCATCACAGTGTCGAAGGCGCTCACCGGCGGCACGCTGCCGCTCGCAACAACCATAGCCACGCGCAAAGTTTTCGAGGCATTCTGGTCGGACGATCCCGACAAGGCGCTGATGCATGGGCCGACTTTCATGGCCAATGCATTGGGCTGTGCCGCCGCCAATGCCTCGCTCGATCTGTTCGACAGCGAGCCGCGTATCGCCCAGGTTGCCGCCATTGCGTCGGCGCTGAAGCAGGGCCTTTCTCCGTGTCGCGGCCTGCCGGGCGTGAAGGACGTGCGCGTGATGGGAGCGGTCGGCGTGGTAGAGATGGAGCGCATCGCCAACCTCGACGCGCTGCGCGCATGCTTTATTGCCGAAGGCGTTTTCGTGCGCCCGTTCGGCAACGTCATTTACCTGACCCCTGCCTTCACCATCGCGCCGGAGGATTTGAAAACATTGACCGATGCGGTGGTGAAGGTGGTGAGCGCGGTGCCGGCGGCACGGTAACCGTCATGCCGCGCAAATATAGCTGACGGTCCGGATCCGCCGCTCCGTCACGTTGCGCACCTGATTGTGCGCCATCACGGGGAAATCGTCACCGAGGAAGAGCCGCCACATGACAGGGGGCGAGCCGGTTTTCGCCATTTGCGCGGTCAACTTTTCAAAGAAACTCTGGCTCTCATCGGTCGAGTCCTGAATATCCCGAATTGTGAATCCAGCGCCGGTCAAAAGCGATTTCATGTCCGCGGGCGTCGCCACATGGCTGATCGAAGGCTCGCGTGCCCACGGCACGGGGTACAAGACGTCGCCGCCTTCGCCTTGCAGCACGTCATAGACCGCGAAAATCCCTCCGGGCTTCACGACCCGTCGCGCTTCGGCGTACATCTTGTCTTTGGCGGCAATGTTCATCGCGACATGAATCGTCATTGCCGCATCGAAATGCTTGTCGGCGAACGGCAACTTCGTGGCGTCTCCTTGTTTGAATGACGTGAGTTTGCCGAGCCCGACCCAATCGGACATGGCAGTTGCCGCATCGCAGAAAGCCTGCGTCAGATCGATGCCGGTCACGCGGCAACCGTGTGTCTCGGCCGCAGTTCTTGCCGGCCCGCCTAAGCCGCTGCCGATGTCAAGAACATGAGAGCTGGCATTGAGATTCATTTGCGCGGCCAGTTCGAGTGTCGCTTTGCGGCCGCGAATATGGAACTCGTCGATCGTTGCGAGGTCGGCTGTCGCTAATGTTTTGAGGTCCGTTCCGGCGCTCCGCAGGGTTTCCGCGATCACGTCGGCCAGTTTGTGATTTTCGCTATAGTGGCTTGCTACGCGGTCGGTCATAGTCGTTGGCCCCCAGCTGTCAGGTGGCGCGAATGCTACCGGTTCGCGAGCTAAAAGCCCACCGCCGTACCGTGCAGATCGTAGGCATCGGCGCGCTCAATCTTGATGGTGGCGATCTCTCCGACACGCAGCGGGCGGCGGCTCGCCACATAAACCGCGCCGTCGATCTCGGGCGCGTCGGCCACGGAGCGGCCCTTTGCGACTGTTGCGCCGGCTTCGTCGATAACGACCTGCTGTCGCGTGCCGACCTTGCGCTTAAGCCGCTGTGCGGAGATTTTCTGCTGCGCCTGCATGAAGCGGTGCCAGCGCTCTTCTTTCACCTGGTCGGGCACCGGCGCGGCCAGATCATTGGCGGCGGCGCCACGCACTGGTTCGTATTTGAAACAGCCGACGCGGTCGAGCGTCGCTTGCTCCAGCCATTGCAATAGCAATTCGAAATCGTCTTCGGTCTCGCCGGGAAAGCCGACGATGACGGTCGAGCGCAGCGTCAAGTCGTGACAAATCTCGCGCCAGCGCGCGATGCGCTCCAAAATCTTCTCGTGCGCCGCCGGCCGGCGCATGCGCTTGAGCACATCGGGCGACGCATGCTGGAACGGAATGTCGAGATACGGGAGAATCTTGCGGTCGGCCATGAGCGGGATCACTTCATCGACATGCGGATAGGGATAAACGTAATGCAGCCGCACCCAGACGCCGAGCTCGCCCAAGGCGCGCACAAGATCGATAAACTTGGCGCGCACGTCGCCGCCGCGCCACGAACTTGCGGCGTATTTGAGATCGACGCCGTATGCCGATGTATCCTGCGAGATCACCAGCAGCTCCTTCACGCCGGCCTTCACCAGCTTCTCGGCCTCGTGCAGCACGTCCGCCGCCGGCCGCGATACCAGATCGCCGCGCAGCCTCGGGATGATGCAAAACGAGCAGCGGTTGTTGCAGCCTTCGGAAATCTTCAGATACGCATAATGTCGAGGGGTTAGCTTGATGCCTTCCGGCGGCACCAGATCGAGAAATGGATCGTGCTTGGGCGGCAGCGCGCGATGCACGGCCTCGACCACGCTCTCATATTGCTGCGGCCCGGTGATCGCCAAGACGTCCGGGTAGGCCGACGAAATGCTCTCAGGCTCCGCGCCCATACAACCGGTCACAATCACCTTGCCGTTCTCGCGCAATGCCTGACCGATGGCGCTTAAAGATTCCGCCTTGGCGCTGTCGAGAAAGCCACACGTGTTGACGATGACCAGGTCGGAGCCTTCGAGGTCGCGCGCAAGCTCGTAGCCCTCCGCGCGCAGACGCGTGACGATGCGCTCTGAATCGACCAGCGCCTTGGGGCAGCCGAGCGAGACGAAGCTCACTTTGGGGGCGGGTGTGTCTTTGTCGGGGGCACGCATGCGGACAGGAGCTAATCGCGATCGCCGGCGAAAGCAAGGCGCCATGTGCTAGCTGTTCCGCATCGCCTCCGCCTCGGCGTAGAATTTCTTCTCCCAGGCCTTTTGATTGTCCATGCCCTCGCGAATGAAGGGCGTGAACGCGGCGAGATGCAGCAGCAGCCAGTTGAGCAAGCGTGCCGGCTGCCGGGTCGGCTTGATGAAATCGACGAACAATACGACGCGGGTCGCATCCGTCCGGTTCCACGCCTCGTGCTCGTAGGCGTCGTCGAAGATCACCGCTTCACCTTCGCGCCAGCGGTAGATATTATTCTCCACCCGGATGCCAAGCCGTTCGCGTGGTTCCGGCACGATCAGTCCGAGATGGAATCGCAGCACGCCGTTATAGGGTCCGCGATGCGGCGGCAGGTGCTTGCCCGGCTCCAGGATCGAGAACATCGCGGTGATCGGCCCGGGGATTTTACAGCAGACGCGCCAGGTCTCGGGACACAGCCGGATATTGTTGTCTGAGTGAATGCCGTAGCCGCAAAGCAGGAACGTTTTCCAGCCGCGGTCGCGGCTGATGGTCAAAACGTCGGTCGACAACTCATGAAAGCCTGGCAGCTCATCCTTGCGCGTCAGTACGCGCTCGAGCTCAGCCCGGATCACGCGCCACTCGCGCTCGATTTCCTGTGCCCAGGGGAACACGGCATTATCGTAGATCGGCGGGTTGCCGACCTTGCTGCATGTGAGATTGAGCCGCTCGGCGGCGGCGACAATGCGCATGAACACGCGCGTCGTGAGGCTCGGCCGCCCCATCGGCTGGATGCCGGTGGTGGTGAAATGCTGGGCGGTTTGGTCCTGGGCCTGTGGCTGTGCGGCGCTGATCACGCGGCTACTCCCTTCCGCACCCCAATCGTCATATTAGCAAGTGCGCGCCGCCGAAAAAAGTTCCTCGGGTGAGGTGTGAGCCGGCTGGTCCGCCGCCGCGCCGCGCGCTATCCTGAAGGCGCCATGACGCGATGCATTCTCCTCACGGCCCTGCTGCTGGCCGGGCTTTTGCCGCCGGCTGGCCCTGTTGCGGCCGCCGAGCGCCGGGCTTCGCATTATTCCATGCCGGCCGTCGTCGGCCCGCATCCCCCGGTCTGGCGCTACAATTCGCCCTATCAGGACTTGCCGTTCGAGCGCAGCGCGCGCGCGCAGGCGGTGTGGGATGCCGGCGCCTGCTGGAGCCAATGCGGCGCTTATTGCACCTGGGACCTCAACGCCTGCCTCTACCAAGATACACAAGGGCGCTGCCTGGTCTACACCGATGCTTGCGACCGCTATTGCCAGCGCAGCTGCCGCACGCAGGGCGGGCCATTCTTGCCGATTGATTAGAGCGTCGACGCGTTGGATGGATGACGCGCTCGCCACCTATCCGCCTATCAACACGCTCAAGCGCGTCACCGACAATATCTGGATCGTAGACGGGCCGGTGATCCGCTTCGGCTTTCCCTGGCCGAAGATGCCGTTTCCAACACGCATGACCGTCATTCGCCTCGCCGCCGGTGATTTGTTCCTGCACTCGCCAACGGCGCTCACGCTGTCATTGCGCGCGGAGCTCGAACATGAGGGCAGGGTCCGCTTCATCGTCGGACCGAACCGCATCCTTTATTGGTGGCTGCCGGGATGGAAAGCCGCGTTTCCGCAAGCCGAGGTCTATCTTGTTCCACGCATAGAGGAGCAGGCGAGGGGACGCATCGCTTTCCACAGTTTTCCGCTCGACAAGGTAAGCGGCTACCCGTGGGACGCCGAGATCGCCACGTTGCGGATCGTCGGCAGTTTTATGACCGAGATCGAGTTTTTCCATCGCTTAAGCCGCACGCTCATCCTCAGCGACTTGATCGAGAATTTCGAACCCGAGAAGGTCGGCACGCGGTTCATGCGCCTGCTGATGTGGATTGGCGGCGTCTCAGCTCCGCACGGCGGGCTGCCGCGCGATCTGCGCCTGACCTTCACCTGGCGGAATCGGCGCGAACTGCGCGCCGCGGTCGAAACCATGCTTTCCTAGAACCCGGAGCGCATTATCTTGGCGCATGGGCGCTGGTACGAGGCGAACGGCGCTGCCGAACTGCGCCGCGCGTTCCGCTGGCTGCTCAGTTAGGCTCTATCGCTCTACTGCATCGGTTCGGCCACTATTGACCCGCCGGGGGCATGCCTGGCGGCCAATTCCGCCTGAAAGCGGGCGTTGCTAGGCGAGCCGACGTCGCGTCGGCGTAGGCGCCAACAGATTCGTGCCATGGCGCGGCTGATAGGATATACCTAGTATTGCGCTTCGTCATGGAGCATCGGGGGGCGTGATGAGGCGGCGCGGTGAAGCAGGCGGACTGCCGGTCAAGGGCCGGCGCCGGAGCACGACCGCGCGTGCGGCCGGCAAAGCGTCCGCCACACCCCTATCCACCGCAGACCTGCAGGAACAACTTGACCGGAGAACCCGTGAGCGCGACGAGGCGCTGGAGCAACAGGCTGCCACCGCTGATGTGCTCAAAGTTATCAATCGCTCGACGTTTGAACTTCAGTTAGTCCTGGAAACGCTCATCGAGAACGCGACGAAATTGGGTGGTGCCGAACAGGGATTCATTTACAGGTTTGACGGTGAATTCCTTCGCATGGTGGCGGACTGTGGGGCATATCCCGAATTTAGAAGTTTTCGACAACAGAATCCGCCTCGCCCCGGCGACGGCTCAATCGTAGGGTGGGCCGCTCTTGAGCGGCGAACGGTCCATATCCCCGATATCGTAACTGACCCCCAATACAAACTGACAACTGTTCAAAAGTTGGGCGGCTATCGCGCTTTGTTGTCGGTGCCCATGCTCCGGGAGGACATCCTCGTGGGAGTCATCCACATGTGGAGGACTGAAGCGAGGCCATTTACGGAAAAGCAGATCGAGCTGGTCGAGACCTTTGCCGACCAGGCGGTAATCGCGATCGAGAACACGCGATTGCTCAGCGAGCTACGCGAATCGCTGCAGCAACAGACAGCCACCGCTGACGCGCTCAAAGTCATCGCTAGTTCGACCGGCGAATTGCAGCCGGTATTTCAAGCCATGCTGGAAAACGCGGTGCGCATCTGCGAGGCCAATTTTGGCGTGATGTACCGTTATGACGACGGCTTGTTAAACGTTGCAGCGACACTTGGCACGCCGCCCGCCCTTGCTGATTTCTATAGAAAGCGCGGCTCGTTTTTGCCGAAAGGAGGTGTCCCCCTCGAACGCCTTTTGCATACAAAAAAAGTGGTCCACACGATCGACGTAGCAGCCGAACATAACCAGCCACCTTCGGTAGCGCTTGGCGGCGCTCGATCGCACATTTCCGTTCCCATGCTCAAGGACGACCAGTTGATTGGCGCGATCGTCATCTACCGCCGGGAAGTGCGCCCATTTACGAATAAGCAAATCGAGTTGGTCAAGAACTTCGCCGCACAGGCCGTCATCGCCATCGAGAACACGCGGCTGCTCAACGAGCTGCACCAGCGCACCGATGATCTTACCGAATCATTAGAGCAGCAAACTGCGACCTCGGAGGTGCTCAAAGTCATAGCCAGCTCGACTGGCGAGCTGCAACCCGTGTTCAGCGCCATGCTCGCCAATGCCGCCCGGCTCTGCGAAGCGAGTTACGGCGCGCTGTGGCTGTGCAAAGGAGACGATTGGAATGCCGCCGCGATGCACGGCGACCTGCCGCCCGCCTATCTTGATTGGTGGCGCAGTGGGTCGTGGTTTAATCCCGGGCCCAATGCACCGATGCCGCGCGCGGCGGCGGCCCGCGGCCCGGTCCACATTCCCGACATGCGAGAGGATATTTCTTATCTCGAGGGCGGTGCGTTGCCGGTATCCGCCGTTGAGGTGGCGGGTGTGCGCACGCTGCTTTGCGTGCCGATGATGCGGGAAAACGAAATCATTGGCGCCATCGCCATTTACCGCCAAGAGGTTCGTCCATTCACCGATAAGCAGATTGAGCTCGTCCAGAATTTCGCCGCGCAGGCCGTCATCGCTATTGAGAACACGCGGCTGTTAAACGAGCTACGCCAGCGCACCGACGATCTTTCCGAGGCGCTGGATCAACAGACTGCAACCGCCGAAATGTTGCAGGTCATAAATAGCTCGCCGGGAAACCTTGCGCCGGTCTTCGACGCAATGGTCGAAAGCGCGATGCGCTTTTGCCATGCCGATTACGGGCACGTTTTTTCTTATGACGGCAATTTATTTCATCTTGTTGCTGCGCATGGCGAGCCTCAATACCTGGATTGGATTCGGCAAGGCGGACCACGTGCGGCTGAAACATCTCTCACGCTCGAACGCATCGTGGCAGGCGAAACTCTTGTGCATATCGCTGATATTGCCAAAGACGCGGGCTACCGCGCCGGCAACCAGCGCGCTCGCACGATCATCGATCATTTCGGCATCCATACTCTGCTGACGGTTGCGCTGCGCAAAGAGGGCGCGCTTCTCGGAACGTTCGTTCTCTACCGGCAGCAGGCGAAACCGTTTTCCGATAAACAGATTGCGCTTGTGAAGAATTTCGCCGCACAGGCGGTCATCGCCATCGAGAATGCGCGGCTGCTCGGCGAGCTGCGCGACTCGCTGGAGCAGCAGACCGCGACTACGGAGGTGCTGAGCGTCATTTCGAGTTCGCCCGGCGAGCTGGAGCCGGTTTTCCAGTCCATGCTTGAGAACGCTATGCGTATTTGCGAAGCCAAATTTGGGATGTTGTTTATGTACCAAGGTGGCGCGTTCCGGGCGGTGACGTGGGTTGGCGTGCCGCCGGCGTATGAGGTGAACCTTCGGCAGCGGGGATCATTTCAGCCGGATGCCGGTGCACCCCTCGATCGTCTGCTGCAAACAAAACAGCTTGTTCATTCTGCCGATGAATCGCCGAACTAAACCAGCCCTGCGGCAAGGTACGGCGGCGCGCGGTCGCTTGTCGCCGTGCCTATGCTCAAGGAAAACGAGCTGATTGGCGCGATTGGCATTTACCGCCAGGAGGTCCGTCCCTTCACGGACAAGCAGATCGCACTGGTCACAAACTTTGCCGCCCAGGCCGTGATCGCAATCGAGAACACGCGGCTCCTTAACGAATTGCGCGAGCGCACCGATGATCTTTCCGAGTCGCTGGAGCAGCAGACCGCGACGTCCGAAATCCTCGCCGTTATTAGCAACTCCCTCACCGACACGCAGCCGGCGTTCGACACCATCGTGGAGAGCGGGTTGAAGCTCTTTCCGGATGCCACCATTACGGTCGTGCTCACGGACGCGGGCATGATCACGGCTGCGGCCATCGCCGCGCCCGATCCGGTTCGCGTCGAAGCATGGCGACGCACATTTCCATACCCTCTCACGCGCGATTACATGCACGGCCGAGCGATACTTGATCGCAAGTTGGTGGACTTTGCCGACGTGGCGGCTGCCCCGGCCGACCTCGCCGTCGGGGCGAAAAACTTCCTTACAAGCGGCCACCGCGCGATCACGATCATGCCCATGATCCGCGGCGAGGAGGCGATCGGCGCGATCAGCGTGGTCCGCC
>CAZLWN010000009.1:0-45871 GCA_964563195.1 uncultured Undibacter sp.
AGATCACCGTCATCGTCGGCGGCTCCTACGGCGCCGGCAATTACGGCATGTGCGGGCGCGCCTACGGCCCGCGCTTTTTGTTTATGTGGCCGAACGCGCGCATCTCGGTGATGGGCGGCGAGCAGGCGGCCTCGGTGCTGGCGACCGTCAAGCGTGAGAATATCGAGGCCGAGGGCGGCAGCTGGTCCGAGGTCGAGGAAGAGGAATTCAAGGCGCCAATCTGCGACCAGTACGAGGCGGAGGGCAATCCCTATTACGCCACCGCGCGACTGTGGGATGACGGCATCATCGCGCCTTCCGAGACGCGCCGCGTGCTGGCGTTGGCATTTAGCGCGGCGCTGAACGCGCCGGTGCGTGCGACGCGGTTCGGGGTGTTTAGGATGTGAACGGCGGCCGGTAATGCCGCGCGCCGTGACGCAAGAGACAATCAATGGTCGCGATGTGGTGTTTCACCGCCTATGTTCTCTTCGTCGCAGCCGTCTTTCTGCCCGCACCGGCGGCGCGTGCCGAGGTCGCGCTGCAGCCCGGCCTCTGGCAGGAGACCGAAACCGGCAGCGAAAACAACCAGCCGGCCAGATCCGAAACTTCGACCCGCTGCATGTCGGCGGAGGAGGCGAGGCAGCCGAACAAGGCCGTGGTGTTCGATGAAGTCTTGCGCAAGCATTGCAAGGCGCTCGATTACGAGCGCACGGAGGACAATCTTTCCCTTCGTCTGCAATGCGGCGCGCCAGGCTTAATGGTGAACGTCGGCGCCACCTTCACCTTTCACTCGCCGCAGCATTATAGCGGGTTGATGAAGGTCGCCATTCAACTCGCCACCATGAAATTCACCGCCGACAAGACCATCGATGCCAAGCGCATCGGCGAGTGCAAGAAGTAGCGGCTGCTCAGCGCCCGATCGCCCACAGCACCACGTTGAGCACGATACTGAGGATGATCGAGGTCATGATCGGGACATAGATCGTGGTGTTGCCGCGCGTGAAGGCGATGTCGCCGGGCAGGCGGCCGATGCCGAGCTTGGCGAGCGTGGGCCAGAGCAAGCCGCTCACCACCAGCGCCAGGCCGAGAAAAATCAGAAAACGCGCCATGCGCTCCTCCGCCGATTGACATAGGATCGCCCGTCCGCCGCAGCAAGCCGCCGCATGGCCAAGGGAGCGAGCGCATGGCAGAGACCTACCAATCCGCCCTCATCGTCGGCGCCGGCTCCGGCCTGTCGGCGTCGGTGGCGCGTGCTTTCGCCAAGGCCGGCATGGCCATCGCGCTGGCTGCCCGCTCGACCGATGACCTTGCTGCGCTTGCGCAGGAGACTGGCGCCAAGACCTATGCCTGTGACGCCAGCCAGCGCGACCAGGTCGAGAAGCTATTTGCGGCGATCGACCCCGCGCCCGACGTCGTGGTCTACAACGCCAGCTACCGCACGCGCGGGCCGTTCCTCGAGCTCGATCCCGTCGAGGTAGAGAAGGCGATCATCGTCTCCGCCTTCGCCGGCTTCCTGGTGGGGCAGGCGGCGGCGCGCCGCATGCTGCCGCGCGGCCGCGGCGCCATCCTGTTCACCGGCGCCTCGGCATCCGTGAAGGGCTATGCCCAGTCGGCGCCCTTCGCCATGGGCAAATTCGCGCTGCGGGGCCTCGCGCAAAGCATGGCGCGCGAACTCGGCCCCCAGGGCATTCATGTCGCCCATTTCGTCATCGACGGCGGCATCCGCGGTGCGCGCCGCGCCGAGCCGGCCGACAAGCCGGATTCGCTGCTCGATCCCGACGCCATTGCGCAGACCTATTTGTACGTTCTGCAACAGCCGCGCAGCGCCTGGACGCACGAGGTCGAACTGCGGCCCTGGGTGGAGAAATTCTGACCGGGTCCTATATGAAGGATCGCCTGGTGCGGCGGCGGCAATACCAACCGCTCGCTAGCGCGTGATCTTGAAAAGCCTGTCCTCGACCTGATCGGAGGTGGGAACCGGTTTTCGGAATAGATCACGCGTGGGAAGAAAACGAGGGTGAACCGGATGGTGACGCCGGCTTTTGCCGCCGCCGCCAGGAATTCAGGTCGCGCCCACGATGACGGCGCTGCTCACGCCTCCGTGATCGGCAGTACATCTCTCGTTTACCATGGACGCCTAGTTTCGCGGGCGCGGGGACGCGTCATGTCGATTGCTATCGTCAACGGTTACGTCTGCACCAGCTGCTGCGACGAGGCCAAGGCCAAGCAGGGCAAGGACCCGAACGCGCCGCCCGGCACGCCGCCTGGTGCTGACAGCAAGAACAACGTCTCCGGCCGCGCAAACCAACCGGCGACCATGCTCGGCGGCATCCTCAAAAACCTCGCCACGGCAAACGGCGTAACCGCCGCCAGCGCGGCCGCGCCGGCCAACACCGACTATCTATCCTCGAGCGTCAACTTGCTGGTGTGATCGCGCGCCGGATGGCTGGCATGCCTTATGACCGCATGCTAAACGCTGGGCCGCATGACCAGCCCCGACGATCTCAGACAACTCGCGCCCAGCGGAAAGCTGCGTGGCGGCGTGGTGGTGGCGCCGGCGGCATCCGTCTTTTTCGCCACCAAGCATGACAGCGACGACGTACACGGCGTCACCGTCGATCTGCTGCGCGCTTTTGCGGCGGCGCTCCAGCTGCCGCTCGTGCTTCAGGTCTATGCCAATTCCGGCCAGCTCACCGAATCGGTGGCGAATGCGGAATGTGACGTCGCCTTCATGCCGCAGGACGCCGAGCGCGCGAAAAAGGTCGATTTCGGTCCGGCCTATTATTTCATTGAGAGTACCTATCTGGTGCCGGCGGGCTCGACCATCCAAAGCATCGACGAGGTCAACCGGCCGGGCGTGCGCATCGTAGCCATCGCCAACACCACGACCGCGCGCAGCGCGCGCCGCACCGCGCCCGACGCCAGCGTGCAGGAAGTCCCGAGTGTCGATCAGATGACCGAGATGGCGCGCAATGGCGAGGGCGACGCCTTTGCGCTCTCGCATGACTCCTTCGCCGGTCTGCTGCCGAAGCTGCCGGGCGCCCGCGTCTTGCCGGGAAATTTCCAGCAGACCGGCATCGGCGTCGCGGTGCCGAAAGGCCGGCCGGCGGCGCTCAGGATCATGAGCAGCCTGCTCGAAACCGCCAAGAAATCCGGCGTGGTTCGCCATGCGCTCGACGCCGCCGGATTCAAGGACGCCGTGATCGCGCCTTAACCCGCCTTCACCGCGACCTTTGCCGCGGCGATGCACTGAAACAGGCGGATGCGGCGCCGGATCGGCCACCAGTCGTACAGATAGATCTCGATCGGCCGCCAGTTTGCCACCCAGCCGACGATGATCAGACTTTCCTCCAGCACGCGTGCGACCACTTGGATCGGGGCGAATGCCGCTACCAATTGGCTCGCCACCAGACAAGCGACCAGCACCACAAGGCCGATTGCCAGCGATCGGCGGCCGATGCGGAACAGCTCGCGCAGATCCTGCTCGGCGATCTGCGCGCGATAGCCGAAATAATGCGTGAAGGCATCGCCGATCTCGGCAGCCTGCGGTTTGGCGGCTTCCACGGGCGGCAAACGCACCGCGATGGTGAAGGGCGCACCGGGCGGCAGCTCGCGCACCCAGCCGACGAGGAATTCCTCGACTTCCGGGTCGATATCCTTTTCCCGAAAAGGCGATGGATCGAACGAATTGAACAGAGCGGTGATCGTTCGTACGCGGATGGCGATCTCGGTTTCGTTTGCCGCCGTCATCGCGCCGCCCAGCACCGCACCCCGGCCGCCGCGAGATACCAGCCGAAACGGTATGATGTCGTGGCCATATTGCGCAATCAGGCCGTTACGATGACATTGCCGACGGTGCCCCGCTCTACCGCCTCGTGGGCGGCGGCGGTGTCTTCCAGTAAATGGGTAGGCTGCGCCACCCGGTTGACGAGCTTGTCCTCGCTCAGCGCACGATTGATGGCGGAAACCGCCCGCTCGCGCTCGCCGGTATCGAGCTCGTAGACCAGGAAGAATTGCAGCCGGATCGACTGGGTCAGGCAGAAAAAGGCCGGCAGCGTGGCTTCGCCGCCGGTGCCGTAGACGATGACGCTGCCCTTGGGCCGCAAGACCTGCGGAATGAGCTTGGCGTTGGCGGCCAGATCCATCTCGATCACGGCATCGACACCGCGCTTGCCCGTCAGCTCCATTGCCCGCTCGCCGACATTCTCGCGTTTATAGTCGATGGTGTGGTCGGCGCCGGCCTCGCGCGCCAGCTTTGCCTTCTCAGGCGAAGAAATGGTGGTGAGCACGGTCGCGCCTGCCAGTTTGGCGAACTGAATGACGTATTGGCTGACGGAGCCGGCGCCGCCCGCGACCAGCAGCGTCGTGCTTTTCTTCGCGGCAGCCAGTGCGACAGCGTGATAGGCGGTCATGGCTGGAATGCCGAAGCAGGCGCCGGCTTCGAAGCTCACTTTGTCCGGCAGCCTGACCGCCTGCGCCGCCGGCAGGGCGATATATTCAGCCGCCGTGCCGAAGGCGCGCTTCCATTGCCCATTCCAGATCCAAACCCGCTCGCCAATGCGCGCTTTGGCAATGCCGTCGCCTACCTGATCGATGACGCCGGCGCCGTCGCTGTGCGGTATGACGCGCGGCCAGGCGATCTTGCGGGTCGAACCCTGGCGCGATTTGACGTCGGAAGGGTTGACGCCGGAAGCGGCAAGCCGGACCCGCACCTCGCCCGCACCCGCCTGCGGGGCTTCGACCTCGCCGACGCGCAGCACCTCGCGCGCTGCGCCGTTGCGTTCATAGAAGGCCGCTCGCATGGCTCAAAATCCTCCGCGAACGCGACGATAGCACGCATGCGCTAGGGCGAAATCGCCCCTGGAAGCGGTCCTGGGGCCTCCCCATTTATACATTATTCGAATTATGCGGGGCGGCGCGGGCGCGTCCCGCGACGATAACAAACCTAACCAACGCAAAGATTGGAGGCTCGACCATGCAATATCGTGTCTATAGCGGACCGAAAGGCTCCGACGACGTAACGCCGACCACCAAGGACAAGCTGCTGTACAAGGAATTCGCCGCCCTCGACGAAGCCCTGTCTTGGGCGCGCCATGTCGAGCGGGAAGGGCGCGTGCCGCTGCTGATCGAAGGCGATGACGGCACCCGTATGGACCGCCGGGCGATCGTGAGCGCCCTGCGGGTCGGCATGCGCGAGGAAGTTGGCGGTCAACCGGCCCCTTCGGTGGGTGCCACGCCGCGGGGTTGAACGCGCGTCAGGAAGAACTGGCGATCCGGTTCCACTCTTCGCGAGCGCGCGCGGTGAGGTGGCTCCACTTGATGGCAACCACGTCCCAGTTGACCAGCGGCCGTTGCGTGCTCGCCGGCGCGCTCACGGCCGCCGCCGCGTGATGGGAATCATAGAGATAAGCGGCGCCGACGGTGAGTACCGCGCCCAGGATGATTCCGAACAGGAGTCGCATGTTGAACCTCCTCGCCGCCCGGATCGCAACGCCCGCCTCAGTGCGGCGGTTCCGGTACATGGCGGCCATTTTGGCGGCGGCAAGTGGCGGTTTTGAGCCGGCGGCAAGGGCTGCTCGATAAGCCGCCAACATCCTTCTAACCCGTTGAAAATTCTTACTTTATGTCTAAAAAAACTTCGCACGCATCGAAAATAAGCTGCTATATTGACGCCATGAGTACGCATTCAGCAAAAACTGCCCGGCGATCCGGCAAAACGGCCCGGCGAACGGCCAAAAAGGGTGCAAAAAGCGCCCGGGCCGCAAGCACGAAGGCGTCGAAATCGGCCCGCCGCAGCGTCGGCAAGACCGGCAAGACGGCTCCGCGCCCGACTGCCGCCGCGCGCAGCCCGAGCGCCGCCCGCAAGCCGGCCAAGATGATCCGTACCGTAAGCCCGCCGGTCCAGCCGATGGCCGCGCATGAGCTCGCGATCCGCGCCCACAAATACCGGGTCGGTGAAACCGTATATTACACCTCGCCGACCTTCGGCCGCGCCGCCGCCACCGGCAGCTACACAGTGGTCAAGCTGCTGCCGTCGGAAGGCGATGACTATCAGTACCGGATCAAGAGTTCCGGCGAGGCGTTTGAGCGCGTGGCCAAGGAAAGCCAGCTCGACCGCGCTTGAACGCTCTTTGAGCGCTCCCTGGCAAATCCGCCGCGATTTCGTCTCCGCTATCGCCTATTATGCGCCGTTGCGCGTGGTTCCGAAGGCACCGGTTTTCGGAAGAATCATGCGCAAGCCTAAATGACGCCATAGCCGTGCTGGAGGAGCGTATGCCGATCTATATCACCCAGGGCCGCTACACCCGCGAGGCCGTCAAAGGCATGATCACTAGGCCGGAGGACCGCGCCGAAGCCGTCTCGCGCCTGTTATCGAAGGTGGGCGGCCGTCTCCTCGGCTATTATCTCACCTTTGGCGAGTACGATTTCCTCACCATCATAGAGGCGCCGAACGATACCCAGGCGGCGGCCGTGCTGCTGGCAGCCGCCAGCAGCGGCGGCGTCACCGGACTGCGCACCACGGTTGCGATGACCTCGGTGGAGGCCAAGGGTGCCTTCGCGGCAGCGAGCGATTTGGCGCTTGGTTTCAAATCGGCGGGCGGCACATGAGCGGACGGCCATGCCGGATATCGAAGGCGGGTTAAGCGGGCTTTTGTCGGCGCCGTTGGTGCTGCCGGCTTCGGTGGCCGGCGCGCTGGCGGCTTTGTTCGTCGTGCTCGCCGTCATCGCCTGGCGGCGCACGCGCGCGCGCCTTTTGCCGCCGATCATCGGCCTCGCCTTCGGCGCGCTGGCGGTGCTGGCGGTGATCGACCAGCTTTCGCTCAACGAGCGCGCGGCCGCGCGGCGTGCCATGCTGACGCGCGATGCCGAATTGACCCGCTACGCGCTAGCGCCCGGTTCGGCGCTTGCCTGTCTCGACGCCGGCGCCGGTGATGCGGTCGAGACCGCCTGCGAGAAAATAGTATTTGCCTCAGCGCAAAGCGCAGCCAGCGCGGTCGCCTATATGGACGCGCGGCTCAAGCTGCTCGCCGCTGCCACCGATGATGGCGATGCCGGCGTCCAGGCGGTACTGGCGTCTACTCGCCGCGCGGTCGCGCTTGATCGCTACGGCATCGCCGCGCATGTGCTGGCGACCCGCGACGGCTGCACCGCCGACAAATGCGGCGCCTTCGCCCTGGTCGACGACGCCAGCGCACTCAAGGCCAATCTCAAGGCCCAGGTCTTCGACCAATATGTCTCGCGCTATGCGGCAAACTGGAACAAGCCCACCCCGCCGGTCGAAAAGGCGCCGCCCGCAGTGTCCGCGGTCCCGGCGGTGCCACCGGTCGCCAGCGCCGCTCCGCCCGTGGCGGGCGCGACACCGACCGCGGCCGTCAAGGCCGGTGAGCCATGGGACTTCCCCTCGGCCGCCTCGATCCCGCCGGTTAGCATCATGAACGCCGAGCCGCCGCCGCCCGGCGATAAGCCGCAACTGAAAGGCTCCGATGCCTCGGCGCAGACAGACCCCGCTCCGCCGGCCACCAAGCCGGTGGCCGCCGCCACGCCGCCTATGCCACCGGTCCCGCCGAAACGTCAGCAGCCGCAAGCGGTGCCGCCGCCCGCGCGCTAGTATCGGCGCGACCGAGCCCGGACCGCCCGATGTTCAAATCCGTCCTCATCGCCAATCGCGGCGAGATTGCCTGCCGCATCGCCCGCACCGCGCACCGGCTGGGTCTGCGCACGATCGCCGTCTATTCCGAGGCTGACGCCAATGCGCTGCATGTGCGGCTCTGCGACGAGGCCCACGCCATTGGCCCCGCGCCCGCCGCCGAAAGCTATCTCGCGATCGACAGACTGATTGCCGCCGCCAAGACCGCAGGCGCCGATTGCATTCATCCCGGCTACGGTTTCCTCGCCGAGAATGCCGATTTCGCGCAACGCTGCCACGATGCCGGCATCGTGTTTGTCGGCCCGCCGCCGGAAGCGATCCGCGCCATGGGGCGGAAAGACCGCGCTAAGGTGCTGATGCATGACGCTGGCGTGCCGGTGGTGCCGGGCTATTTGGGCGACATGCAGGAGCCGAATTTCCTCAAGCGCAAAGCCTACGAGCTCGGCTATCCGGTGCTGATCAAGGCGGTGGCCGGCGGCGGCGGCAAGGGCATGCGACGCGTCGACAAGCACGCCGATTTCGACGCCGCGCTCGCAAGCGCCATACGCGAAGCGCAAAGCGCTTTCGGCGAGCCCGGCGTGCTGATCGAGAAATGCGTGGCCCACCCACGCCACATCGAGATGCAGGTCTTCGCTGACCGCCACGGCCACGTCATCCATTTAGGCGAGCGCGACTGTTCCTTGCAGCGGCGTCACCAAAAAGTCATCGAGGAGGCGCCAGCGCCCGGCATGACCCCTGAATTACGCGCGGTTATGGGGGCCGCGGCGGTCGCCGCCGCCAAGGCGGTGCGCTACGAAGGCGCCGGCACCGTCGAGTTCATCGCCGATGGCGCCAACGGGCTGAATGCGGACGGCTTCTGGTTCATGGAGATGAACACGCGCTTGCAGGTCGAGCATCCGGTCACCGAAGCCGTCACCGGTCTCGATCTCGTGGAATGGCAGTTCCGCGCCGCCGCCGGCGAGCCGCTGCCGCTTGCGCAGGAGCAGGTGCCGCTCGCCGGTCATGCGGTCGAGGCGCGGCTCTATGCAGAGAACCCCGAGCGCGGTTTCCTGCCCTCGACCGGTAAGCTCATCGCCTTGCAATTTCCGGCCGAGGACGGCTTGCGCATCGATACCGGCGTCGAGGCCGGCAGCGAGGTGACCTCGTTCTACGATCCGATGCTCGCCAAGCTGATCGCGCACGCGGCAACGCGCGGCGAGGCGCTCGACCGGCTGGCCGATGCGCTGGAAAAAATCATCGTCATCGGTCCGCGCACCAATCTTGGCTTTCTCGCCGCCCTCGCGCGCGCTCCCGCCTTTCGCAGCGGCGATTTCGACACCGGCTTTATCGACGCGCATCTCGGCGAACTTGGCGGCGGGCCGCAAGCTCTCGACCGCGCGGGCGTCGCTTTGGCAGCGCAAAAGCTGCTGGCGCGCGCCCATGCCCGCATCGCCGCGTCTGTCGAGCGCGAGCCCGACACGCCGGTCTCGCCCTGGGAGGTCGCCGATGCCTTTCAGCTTTCCGGCAACCGCAAATTGGCATTGCCGCTCATCGCCGACGGCGAGAGCATCATGGCGCAAATCAGCTATGGCGCGCGGGGACCTTTGGTCACGGTTGGCGGCGCCGAGGCCGCGGCGGACGCGTTTACCATCGCCGCCGCAGACGCGGTCTATGTGCTTTGCCACGGCCGCCAGACCAAAGTTTCCTTGCGCGATCTCGCCCTCGACGAGGCCGGGGATCAGGAGCGAAGCGGGCTTGTACGCGCGCCCATGCATGGCAAGGTGCTCGCCATCCTGGTCGAGCAGGGGACGCCGGTGATACGCGGCCAGCGCCTCGCCATCATCGAGGCCATGAAGATGGAACACACGCTGGTGGCGCCCATTGACGGCACGGTCGCCGAGATTGCGGCTGCCCCGGACGCGCAGGTGGCCGAAGGCGCCAAGGTGATGGTGATCCAAGCGGGGAATGCCATGCATCAAGATGATGGCATGCGCGCGTAACACGGCTTCAAATCTGGCTGGAATCCGTGAAGTGCTGAGACGCGCTGCGGCACTTCGCAGGTCCTATGTCGAGCAACTCCGAAATGGTAGCGAAGGCCGACGACGTCGGCGTTCGATCCCTCTTTCATGCGCCCTAAAATCTCGTATAGGCCTGAGCGGTGGTGCAATTGAAAAACCAAGACGACATTCGGAAAGCGCGGCAACGTGAAGGCAATTTCGGGAGAAAAATAGAACAGCAAATGTGGATTGCCCTGATGTTCTATCGCCCGCTCTCTTTCGATGGCGATGGCGTTCGTAACGGCGCTTAGGCCAATCGTAATGCTCGGCCTGATGGTGGCGATGCCGGATATGCGTATGGGGGTGGCGTGGAGGTGTATTCCACCCCAAAGCTCGCCCGAATTGCCGTCGCCAAATCGATCGGCGACGCCAATTTGAACGCCGACGGCGGTATCCTTCTGGGAGCGAAATAATTCTCGGTCGTAGGCCAGACCGACAATGGAATTATCCGTATAAGACACCGAAAATGGAATGGCGCTCTCACCCATGTTGCCTTCGGTAAAACCTCCGCCAAAGACAAAGAAACTATTAGGGTTGTTGCGTAAGGGCGCTGGAACGAAAACTGCCGTAAGTCCGATTTTGCAGATTGCAAATCAAAGGCGCGGGCGGGCGCACTCACAATACAAGATGCAGCCAGAGCAAGAGCACCAGCCCCTAGATAGCGCCTGAACACGGCATGTCCCCACCGGCGTGAAATAAATCTCAACAGACCAAACGGTCGTGGTCAAGCACGCGCTGCGGTTTGCGAATTGAATTCGCCGAGCGCGTTATGGGACGGTTGCGGGTTGGCGCGGGATGTCCGGGGGAGAAGGTCCACTGATAACTTCCGCGGCAGACACGCGTGAGCTACGTATGGGTCCGGGTAGAGCCATCGATTGGACGTCAGTAATGTCCCTCCATCTCATCAAGCTCTGCGTCGGCTGTGACTCGGTCGCCGACCTCGAAGATTGGATCAAGCAGAAGCTGAAAGAGAAAAAGAAGCGCCGCCAGAAACCCGAGCACATCCACACCACCCGCATGGTGCCCAAGCGTGCCGACGAGCTCACCGCCGGTGGCTCGCTATTTTGGGTGATCCGCGGCCAGATCGCCTGCCGTGAGCGCATCCTCGCCATCCGGCCGTTCACCGATAAAGACGGCATCGGCCGCTGCCGCGTGGTGCTCGACGGCAAGCTGGTTCTGGTGGAGCCGCGCCCGCGCTCGGCCTTCCAGGGCTGGCGCTATCTCGAGGCCAAGGATGCGCCACGCGACCTCTCCCGCGTTGCGCCCGGGGCCGCCAAAATGCCCGAACAGATGCGCCGCGAATTGCGTGAATTGGGCCTGCTGTGACATTTGCGTGACGTGGTCCCCGGGCGGTGCTAGGCTGAGCGCCGTGTCGGTCTGGGAGTGGGGGGCGACATGCGACCAAGGCCATGGTGGGTGGCCTGCGTCATCGTGATCGCGTTCGTGATGGCGTCGGCTTGGTGCGGCTCCGCGGCGGCGGATGACCGCGAGACATGCAAGACAGCCTCAGGTGACGCCGCGATCCAAGCGTGCACGAAGGCAATTGACTCCAAGAAATACAAAAACAAGAAATTCAAGCGCACGCTGTCGCTGCTCTATACCAATCGCGGCGTCGAATACGAGATCAAGAAGGAGTTCGATAAGGCTATCGCCGACCACGACGAGGCGATCAAGGTCGATTCGAGAAACTGGGTGGCCTACAACAACCGCGGCAATGCCTATGCCGGCAAGCGCGAATACGACAAAGCCATCGCCGATTACGATCAGGCCATCAAGCTCAATCCAAAATATGCCGAGGCCTACTATAACCGCGGCCTTGCCAAGCGAAACAAAGGCGACGCGACCGCCGGCGACGCCGACATCGCGCAGGCCAAAGAGCTTCAACCGGGTTTCGCCGCGCATTGACGCAAACTAGACGGCGACGTTATCGATCAGTCGCGTCCTGCCCAATTTCGCGGCAACCAGAAGCCGGATCAGCCCGTCCTTGCGAGAGGTGACAGCTTCAAGCGTCAGCGCGTGGCGCGCTTCCAGGTAATCGAGCGCAATACCGGCGCGCGTTATCTCGGCGCGGCCGTCGTCGAGCACCGCCGAGATCGGCTCGCCGCGTCTTATGCGTGCGGCGCTTTTCTGGAGCACCCGGTAAAGCGTCGGCGCGACGTCGCGCTCGGCGCCCGACAGGTAGCCGTTGCGCGACGACAGCGCGAGGCCGTCCTTCTCGCGCACAGTCGGCACGCCGACCACCTTTAGTGGCAGGTCGAGGTCTTTCGCCATTTGGGTGATCATGCGCAGCTGCTGGTAGTCCTTCTCGCCGAACAGCGCAAAATCAGGCGCAACTTGCAGGAACAGCTTGGCGCAGACGGTGGCGACGCCGCCGAAGAAGTGCGGGCGGAACCTGTCCTCCAGCCCGGCCTTGGCGGCGCCGGCCGGCTCGATGCGTGTAGCAAAGCCGACCGGATACATGACGTCGGCCGGCGGCGCCCACACCAGGTCGACCTTGGCCTCGGCCAAAATCCTGAGGTCGGTGGTGAAATCGCGCGGGTAACTGGAAAAATCTTCATGCGGCGCGAACTGGGTCGGGTTGACGAAGATCGACACCGCAACCCGGCGGGCGCGTCGCTTTGCCTCGCGCACCAGCGCCAAATGGCCGGCGTGCAGCGCGCCCATGGTCGGCACCAGCGCCAGGCGCTCACCGGCCCCCGAAAAAGGTTCCACCGCACGCCGGAGCGAGGGAACCGTACGCAGCACTCGCGGGCGGTTTGCCATGATTGGGGACCTTGTCGGCTGGATGTCGTAAAACCGCGCTAGGATTTAGCAAAGCAGCGTAAATCCGGCCACGCCGCTTAATGGTTAAATGGTGACGAACTTGACTAAAAGGCGCTAGTATTTTCAAAATTACGGGTCACAGGACGCGTCATGTTGGTCCAGCCGATCCAGGAAACTAACCAATCGGCGCACGTGGTCGTGCTCGGAAACGAGAAAGGCGGCTCCGGCAAGTCCACGACCGCGCTGCACATCGCGGTGGCGCTGCTGAAAGCTGGCCAGCGCGTCGCAACCATTGATCTCGACAGCCGCCAGCAGAGCTTCACTCACTACATCGAGAACCGCCGCGCCTGGGCTGCGCGCGCGCGCATTAAGCTCGAGCATCCGACGCATTACTGCGTGAAGCGCGGCGAGACCTCGTCGGTGGAGACCAATGAGGCACAGGAGTTCACCAATTTCTCCGTCGCGATCAGCAGCATCGAGCATAGTCACGACGTGGTGGTGATCGACACGCCCGGCAACGACACCTATCTGATGCGGCTTGCCCATTCAATGGCCGACACCCTGGTCACGCCGCTCAACGACTCGTTCCTCGACTTCGACGTGCTCGCCACCCTCGATCCCACCAATTTCGGCGTCACCGGCGAAAGCCACTATGCCGAAATGGTGCGCGAGGCACGCCGCCAGCGCCGGCTGGTCGATGGCCGTCTTACCGATTGGATCGTGGTGCGCAACCGCCTGTCCGCGCTCGGCTCGCGCAACAAGCGCCTGGTCGGCGAGGGCTTAACCGAATTGTCCAAGCGCATGGGCTTCCGCTGCGTCGAAGGTTTTGCCGAGCGCGTGGTCTATCGTGAATTTTTCCCGCGCGGGCTGACCGCGCTCGATGACCTCGACGAGGCTACGCTTGGCACGCGGCCGAGCATGTCGCACGTCACCGCGCGCGAGGAAGTGATCGCGCTGCTCAACACGCTGCACTTGCCACTTTCCGAGAATGGCAAACGGCGCGCCGCCGCCCGCGCTGAATGGTATTCGGTCATGGACCAGCCGCTGCAGGTCCACGACGTCATCGGCTAAGCCGTCCCGACTTGCACCGGAGCGCAGACGCGGCCACTTTATGGCCCGGCTTGGCGCGCCGCGCGAACGCCGCAAATCGGTGTAGAGTCCCGCCATGAGCAACGATCGCTCCCGACCAGCGCCGGCGCCGGCCTCCCCGCGGCCGGAGATCGACGCTTTCCTCGAACAAGTGCGCGCGCTCGGGCCCGCCGCCGCATCGGACAAACGCGGGCGCCTGATCTTCGCGCTCGACGCCACCATGAGCCGGCAACCGACCTGGGATTCGGCCTGCGCCTTGCAAACCGAAATGTTTCTCGAAGCGGCGCGTTCCGGCGGCCTCGACATCCAGCTCGTCTATTTCCGGGGCTTGAGCGAATGCCGTGCCTCGGCTTGGGTCGCGAATGGCGAGCGGCTCGCCGAGCTGATGTCGCGCATCGATTGCCGCGGCGGCCACACCCAGATCGCCAAGGTGCTCAGCCACGCGCGTCAGGAACACGCCCGCCAGCCGGTGCAGGCGCTGGTCTTCGTCGGCGACGCCATGGAGGAGAAGCTCGACGATCTGTGCCAGGCTGCCGGCGAGCTCGGGCTGCTCGGCGTGCCGGTATTCATGTTTCAGGAAGGCCATGACGCGGTCGCCGAGAATGCCTACCGCGAGATCGCGCGGCTCGCGCGCGGCGCCTATTGCCGTTTCGATACCGGCGCCGCCCATGAGCTAGGCGAGCTGCTACGCGCGGTCGCCGCCTATGCCGCCGGCGGCAAGAAGGCGCTCGCCGAATTGTCCGCGCGCCAGGCCGGCGGCGCGCGCGCGCTGCTGGCGCAGCTCAAATAATATGCCGGCACTCATTTTCGGCCTGGTGATCTTGGTGTTTGCCCTCTGGGCGCTCAACGTCATTTCAAAAATAGATCCCAAGGTCGGTGCGCGGATCATGAAGGCCAGCGGCGGGCTGCTGGCGCTCGGCTTTGCGATTTTTCTGGGAATGCGCGGCGAGATGGGCATCGCGGTCCCGCTCGGCATTTTCGGGCTCGGCCTGCTCGGCTGGATGCCGTTCGGTCCCGCCGGCTTTTCCGAGCGCGCGAAGAAAAGCGGTGGCCGCACATCGCGCGTGCGCTCGATCTACATCGAGATGGAGCTCGACCACGATAGCGGCGCCATGCAGGGCCGCATCCTGGCTGGCCGCCACCAGGGCGCGGTTCTCGATGGGCTCGACGTCAAAACGCTGAATGGTCTATTGAGTGAATTCGACGACGAAAGCCGCGCGCTATTGATGGCGTATCTTGACCGCCGGGAGCCCGGCTGGCGTGAACACGCGCAAGGTGACGCGGCAACGGGCAGGGCGGCTGCGTCGACCGGCAAAATGTCTGAACAGGAGGCCTATCAGATCCTTGGCCTGGAACCCGGTGCGAGCGCCAATGCCATCGGCCACGCGCACCGGACGCTGATGAAGAAACTCCATCCCGACCAAGGGGGGACGACGTATCTTGCCGCCCGCATCAACGAAGCCAAGGAAATCCTTCTTCGTCGCCATCGCTGAGGTACTCCACAAACAACACCATCAGCGGCTCCTGGTTCTGGTTCGACATTTCCCTGTTATTGATAATTTATTTGCGTGATCTTGTCGAAAACAGGTTCCCGATTATCGCAATCACGCGTTAATTTTTCAGCAGCATGCATGGAATTTCGCTGCGCTTGAGGTGCTTGCAGGCGCTTTCCGCCTGAGACTTTTCCAATCCGGCAAAACGCGCGCGGTAGAGCGTTTTGTCGCCTTTGGCGACCGGTTCGGTGAATGGATTGGCCTCGCTGAGCTGGGCCTTGGCCTTGTCTTGCGCGACCGTCAGACGCTTCTTGGCATCCTTCTCGATGTCGAAAGCGCCGACCTGGATCATCCAGTCGCCGCGCGACTTGGCGGCAGGCTCTTGAGCGATCGCCTCTTGCGCTGCAGCCGGGACCGGCACGCTGGCGTCGGCGGAAGCGGCCTTGGGTGTCGCTGCGCCCGCGGGCTTGGCCGGCGGCACCAGTTCACTCCTGACTGTAGCAATGGTGACGATATTGGCGGGATTAGCGGTCGCCGGCGCCGGCGTCAGCCTGCGGCTGGCCGAGGGCAGCGGCGATTCTGACAGAGAGGCGGTGCGCATGACGCCGGGCTGGACGGTGAAGGTTTTCACCGGGTTGGGCCTGATCGGATCGGTGGAGCCGGGTATCGGCGGCGGAACCGGCGGCAAGGGCGGTGCGACCACGACCTTTTGCCTGGCCGGTCCGGCCTTCGCCGCGGCGGTTTTCCAGCCTTCGACGACGAGCGACGCTGTGCGCTTGACGGCGGCGACGTTGATGTTATTTGCGATCAGGCTTTTGGCGCGGGCATCGCGGGCAGACGCCGAGCGGCCGCCGAATACCGCCGCCACGATGTGGCGGCCGTTGCGGTGCACCGAGGTAACGATGTTGAATCCGGATTCGCGAATGTAGCCGGTCTTAATGCCGTCAACGCCGTCGACGCGGCCCAACAAGCGATTGTGGTTGCGCATCTCCTTGCCGTGATAGGCGAAGGTCCGTGTAGAAAAGTAATGATAGAACTTCGGGAAGCGGTCGTGAATGGCGCGGCCGAGAATGGCCTGATCGCGCGCGGTGGTGCGCTGGTGTGCGTCGGGCAGGCCGGAAGCGTTGTGGTAGGTCGTGTGCTTCATGCCGAGCGCGCGTGCCTTGGCGGTCATCTGCTTGGCGAAGGTGATTTCGTCGCCGGCGATTGCTTCCGCCATAATCACCGCCACGTCGTTGGCCGACTTGGTGACGATGGCGCGGATTGCAGTGGCCACATCGATGGATTGGCCGGGCTTGAGCCCTAGCTTCGAGGGCGCCTGGGCGGCGGCATGGGCCGACACCGGCATTTCGGTCGAAAGCGTGATCTTGCCCGCTTCCAGCTGCTCGAACAGCAGGTAAAGCGTCATAATCTTGGTCAGCGAGGCCGGATAGCGGGGGCTGTCGGCGTTGACCGCCTCCATCACCTTCCCGGAATTGGCGTCCACCACTATCGAGGCATAGGGGGGGTCGTAGTGAGCCTGGCGGCGCCGGTTACGAGCATCGGCGGCGTTTGTGACGGCGGTGGCGGCAAGCAGGCTCGCCAAAGCCAGGACGCCCCAACGGCGACTGCATTGGACTTGAGCTTGACCCAGCAACATCGCTCTCGCCAACCCCGTTCGTTCGGCAGTCCCTTAGGTCGCCATCTGGGCGGATTTATAGCAGTTCCGCGGCGCCATAAATTACAATCGTAGGGGAACACGGTTTACAAATTCTTTAGATAATCCCATAGATATTGCTGAGTTTTTCGCACTGCAAAATATGGCTTGACTTTTTTGTGCAGTGCGGTATAAGTTTAATTTAGTCCTTGGTTGGCCGGGGCGAAAAGAATCACACAGAGGCCGCACTGCGCGTGCGGGGAAGGGGTAGATCACAATGGTCAAGAATTTCGAGGACCTCCAGCAGGTCGGCAAGGAGAACATGGACTCTGCGTTGAAGTCCTGGGGCGCGCTGTCGAAGGGTGCCCAGGCGATCGCCGTCGAGGTGGCCGACTATTCCAAAAAGAGCGTCGAGGACGGCACTGCGGCGCTGGAAAAGCTGTTCGGCGTCAAGTCGTTCGACAAGGCGATCGAAGTGCAAACCGAATTTGCCAAGTTTGCCAAGACGGCGTACGAGGGCTTCGTGGCCGAGGCCTCCAAGATCGGCGAGCTTTATTCCGATCTCGCCAAGGAGACCTACAAGCCGTTCGAGACTCTGATGGCGAAGGCGAAGTAAGCCGTCGTTGCGTTGGTTGCGTAGCGTGGCTGTCGCGTAACAGGATTTAGGCGTCATAGACAGCGAAGCCCGGCTCGTTTAGCCGGGCTTTTTGTTGGTTGGCTTCAGGGCACCCGCGCTATTGCGCGATTCGCAACTGGGTCAGGGCGGTGCCGATCTGATTGAATACGGTCACGAGCTGGCTCGCCGACGTGAGTAGGTAGAAGTGGTCTGTGGTACCCACCGTGTTGCTGGCGCAGTTCTGCAATAGTGTCGACGTCGGATCGCCGCCGGTGTTGACCTGCACGGCGTAAATCGTAAAGCCGGCGGCCTTAAGGTTGTCGCAGGTCTTTTGCTGGCGCGCGTCGATCGACGATGCGTTGGTGTACCAACGGTCTTGGGTACTGAGGCCGTCGGTCAATAGAATGATGGTTTCGATGTACTTGTAGTTTGGATCCTTTGCGGAAATGGTGAAAGGCGCTGCCGTCAGCGACTGCCAGCCCAACTGCAAGCTGATCGCCTGGTTGGTATTACCTTGCGGCACCATGGCGTCGATCTTGCTCGAAAGCGCGGTCCAGTCGTTGGAGAGGCCCATCAACTGGCTCGGGCAGGACGAATACTGCTCGGTAGGATACAGCGTGCTGCCGGCGGCCGGCGCGTCGTTCGTGGTATCGTAGTTTTGGTCGCGGTCGGTGACGCAGCTGTTCCAGGTGCTGTGGCTCGCCGGCGTCCAGATCTTGCCGTGTGCCGTGCAGCTGCTCTGATTCGTATAAGACGAGGAGCTGCAAGTTCCGTTTTCGGCTTGCCACATGTCCCAGCTAAGCCAGGACTGATTGTAATTATAAGCGCCGACGTTCACGTCCTTGTTGAACGGAACGACCGAGACATAGACGTCGTCCAGACCGGTGGCGGCGGTCTTGAGTTGGTCGAGCAAATTGTGTGAGGCGGCTTTGAGCGCTGTCATCTTGTTGGCGCTCGCCATTGAGCCGGTATTATCGAGCACTAGCGACACCCGCAGCTTGTTGTTGCCCCATTTTGCAGTCGCCGAAGCGGTAATGTTAATCGAGCTGAAGCCAAGGACATTGAGAAAATCAGTCGGCACGGTGGCGCTGCCATTGAGCGTCACGTTGGAGCCGTCGGCCGAAGGATAGGTCGCGGTCACTTGGGCGTTTTGGACGTCCGGCCGATTGAACAAGGCGTTGAAGGCGTCATGCGCAGTGGTCTACAGCTCGGCAGGGGGTTTGATTCGCAGCGGTCTTCGAAATCAAGAGGGCGGTCGAATCAAGCGAGGCCTGGAGCGCGGTGCGCGCCGCGTTGGCGCAGGTGTAATCGATAGCGGCGCCAACGGCGCCGATCAACGGAACGATCGTGAGTGCCAGCATCGGGGCGACGCCCCCGTAGCGGTTGTTCCAGAAGCGGGCCAGCAGCATGGTAGCCGCCCTTTCTCAAGCACATGAGAAAAACGACAGGCGGCATTGACGTGTAGGTATGGCAGTGCGGATGTTGAATTTGCGTATGAATGGCCGCGTGAATTTGGGGACAATTCGCGTCGGATTGTCCGCAACCGGGTTGTGATCGGATAAGCAAGGCCTATCTGACCGGATGCGGCCGGAACCGCCGGAACCCGGGTCCAGCTGTGCTGGAACGGGGCAAAATGCCGGCTTGGAAAGGCAGGGCCGGGGACTTTATGATGGTGGCAGGGGCGGCGCGCCGGCGCTTTGTCCCGTGGATGCCACGTTCCAGGACTGCTCGGCCATGACGTCGACCGCCAAAAACGACAAAATTCCGACCCCAACGGCCGCCGCCGCGGGCGGGGTGTCGCCTCGTATGGCGGATGACGACCGTAAGCGCAAAGGCGAGCCGGGCGGCCCCGGCACCGCGGTCATCACCAAGACCAAGCCGCAGACCAAGCGGCCGAGCATGTACCGGGTGCTCATTCTCAACGACGACTACACGCCGATGGAGTTCGTCGTGCACGTGCTTGAGCGCTTTTTCGGTAAGGATCACGAAGCTGCCACACGCATTATGTTGCATGTGCATCACCATGGAATCGGCGAATGCGGCATATATACTTATGAGGTGGCGGAAACCAAAGTGACGCAGGTTATGGACTTTGCGCGCAAACACCAGCATCCTCTGCAGTGCGTGATGGAAAAAAAGTGAACTGGACGGGCGTCCAATACAAATGAAAATGGAATTCTGAATGCCAACTTTCTCGCGCAGCCTTGAGCAGTCCCTGCACCGGGCGCTCGCCCTCGCCAACGAGCGGCATCACGAGTATGCGACTCTTGAGCATTTATTGCTGGCGCTGATCGACGATCAAGACGCCTCCGCGGTGATGCGCGCCTGCAATGTCGACCTCGACAAGCTGCGGCGCAGCCTGGTCGCCTATCTCGAATCCGAGTTGGAAAACCTCATCACCGACGGTGCCGAGGATTCCAAGCCCACGGCGGGCTTCCAGCGCGTAATCCAGCGCGCGGTCATCCACGTCCAGTCGTCCGGCCGCGAGGAGGTCACCGGCGCCAATGTGCTGGTGGCGATCTTCGCTGAGCGCGAGAGCCACGCCGCTTATTTCCTGCAAGAGCAGGACATGACCCGCTACGACGCGGTCAACTATATCAGCCACGGTATCGCCAAACGGCCGGGTCTGTCGGAAGCGCGCCCGGTGCGCGGCGTCGAGGAAGAAGCCGACACCAAGACCGGTGACGAGCCGAAGAAGAAGGGTGACGCGCTCGAAGCCTATTGCATCAACCTCAACAAAAAGGCCAAGGACGGCAAGATCGATCCGCTGATCGGGCGCGATGCCGAGATCAACCGGACGATCCAAGTGCTGTGCCGCCGGCAGAAGAACAATCCACTATTCGTCGGCGATGCCGGCGTCGGCAAAACCGCGATCGCCGAAGGCTTGGCGCGCCGCATCGTGCATGGCGAAGTGCCGGACGTGCTGAAGGGCGCCACCGTTTTCGCGCTCGACATGGGTACGCTGCTCGCGGGCACGCGCTACCGCGGCGACTTCGAGGAACGGCTCAAGCAGGTGATCAAGGAGATCGAAGCCTATCCGGGCGCGATCATGTTCATCGACGAAATCCACACCGTGATCGGCGCCGGCGCCACCTCCGGCGGCGCCATGGACGCCTCCAATCTGCTCAAGCCGGTGCTCGCCTCCGGCACCATCCGCTGCATCGGCTCGACCACCTACAAGGAATACCGCCAGTATTTCGAGAAGGACCGCGCGCTGGTGCGCCGGTTCCAGAAGATCGACGTTAACGAGCCGACGGTGGCCGACGCCATCGACATCCTCAAGGGGCTCAAGCCTTATTTCGAGGAGTACCACAAGCTCAAATACACCAACGACGCCATCAAGGCGGCGGTCGATCTGTCGGCGCGCTACATCCACGACCGCAGGCTGCCGGACAAGGCGATCGACGTGATCGACGAGTCGGGCGCGGCGCAGATGTTGTTGCCGGGGAGCCGCCGCAAGAAGACCATCGGCATCAAGGAAATCGAGACAACCATCGCCACCATGGCTCGGATTCCGCCCAAGACGGTGTCGAAGGACGACGCCGAGGTGCTCCGGCATCTCGAGCAGACCTTGAAAACCGTGGTCTACGGGCAGGATAAGGCGATCGATGCGCTCTCGGCGTCGATCAAGTTGGCGCGCGCCGGCCTGCGCGAGCCGGAGAAGCCGATCGGCTGTTATCTGTTCTCGGGGCCGACCGGTGTCGGCAAGACCGAGGTCGCCAAGCAGCTTGCCGCTTCGCTCGGCGTGGAGCTCATCCGTTTCGACATGTCGGAATACATGGAACGGCACACCGTGTCGCGCCTGATCGGCGCGCCGCCCGGCTATGTCGGGTTCGACCAGGGCGGCTTGTTGACCGACGGCGTCGACCAGCATCCGCATTGCGTGCTGCTGCTCGACGAGATTGAGAAGGCACATCCCGATCTGTTCAACGTGCTCTTGCAAGTCATGGATCACGGCAAGCTTACGGACCATAACGGCAAACAGGTTGATTTCCGCAACGTGATCCTGATCATGACCACCAATGCGGGCGCCTCCGACATGGCCAAGTCTGCCTATGGCTTCACCCGCAGCAAGCGTGAGGGCGATGATCAGGAAGCCATTATCAGGATGTTTACGCCCGAGTTCCGCAACCGGCTCGACGCCACCATCACCTTCGCGCATCTGTCGCAGGAGGTGATTAAACAGGTGGTCGAGAAATTCGTGCTGCAGCTCGAGGCCCAGCTCGGCGACCGCAACGTCACGATCGAATTGTCGGAGGAGGCGACGCGCTGGCTGATCGCCAATGGCTATGACGAGTTGATGGGTGCGCGGCCGATGGCGCGCGTGATCCAGGAGCACATCAAGAAGCCGCTGGCCGACGAGGTGCTGTTCGGTCACCTGAAGTCCGGCGGCCACGTGCGCGTCATCGTCACCAAGGATGAGGACGGCCGCGACAAGCTCGGCTTCGAGTTCCTCGAAGGGCCGGTGACGCCGAAGCCGGAAAAACTGCCGGCGCGGCCGAAGACCAAGCGGCGCGCCTCACCGCGGCCGAAGCTGAAAGGCGAGGGTAAGCGCGGCTCGGTGCCGAAAGTGCCGTTGATCAAGGCGTGATCCGAAAGGCAGAGATTTGCAAGACCGGGCATTTCGCCCGGCCTTCGCATTTTGCGGACGGTGCATACGGGCTGCACGGGCGCCGCCGGTTGCGTGGATAACGGTGCTGTGAGACAGGTCATGCCCCATGCCCGCCGCCGGTCCATTCAACTCAACCGCCGCCGCTTTCCTCGGCGGCGTGAAATCGGCGCTGACTTCAGTTTTTTTCCTGGTGCTGGCCGGCACTTATACCGGCATCGGCGCGCTCGCCCATGACTTCGGCCTCGGCGCCTTGTGGCTCGCGCTCTCGACCGTGCTGGTATGGGCGGGGCCGGCGCAGGTCATCCTCGTGTCCGCGCTCGGCACCGGCGCCGCGCCAATAGAAGTGGCGATTGCCGTGAGCCTGAGTGGGATCCGGCTGTTTCCCATGGTGGTGGCATTGCTGCCGACGCTGCGCGGGCAGGGCACGCGCCCGCGCGATTTACTGCTGCCCACTCATTTCACCTCGGCGAGCATGTGGGTGGAGTCAATGCGCCTGTTGCCGACCATTCCGCGCGAGCGACGCATCGCCTTCTGCAACGGAATGTCGGCCGGCTTCATGGGCACGGCGATGAGCGCCGGCTTCCTTGGCTATTACCTCGCCGCCGAGTTGCCACCACTGTTTGCCGGCGCGCTATTGTTTCTCACGCCCATGTCATTTCTGGTCTCAACCGCGCGCAATGCCAGAACGCTGATGGACAAGGTCGCGCTGGTGCTCGGACTCGTGGTCGGAACAGTGCTCACCGCCAGCCATATACAACTCGATCTATTATGGACTGGCGTCGGCGGCGGCACGCTTGCCTACATCATTCACCGCGTGCGCGAGGCGGCTGCATGACCGCCGTCATTGCCGAGTTGTGGCCGTATCTCGTGCTCGTGTTGCTCGGCTATTTGCCGAACGAGATTTGGCGGGTGCTCGGCTTGGTATTGGCGCGCGGGATCAACGAGGATTCGGAGATCGTGATTTGGGCGCGGGCGGTGGCGACCGCGACCCTGGCCGGCGTTATCGCCAAGCTGATCGTGTTTTCGCCCGGCGCGTTGCTGAGCATTCCGCTTCCCGTGCGGGTGACCGCGGTGGTGTGCGGCTTTATCGCATTTCTCGCGGTCAAACGTTCGGTCTTCATCGGGGTCGCGGTCGGCGAAGCCACTTTGCTTCTCGGCGGCTTTCTGTTCGCCCACTAGCCGGCAATCGCGGCGGCGAGCTTCTTGGCGTTCTCGGCCAAGACCTCAGGCTTTTCCTTCTCGGCGGCCGGCGGCTTCATCGGCACGCCTTGCTTGCGCGGGATGATGTGGACGTGGAGATGGAAAACCACCTGCCCGCCGGCGCCCTCGTTGAATTGCTGCATGGTGATGCCGTCGGCTTCAAACGCCGTCATGGCGCCTTTCGCAACCTTTTGCACCACGGTCATCAAATGGGCGAGATCGCCGGCGGAGACGTCGAGGATATTGCGCGCCGACGCCTTTGGCAGCACCAGGGTATGACCCGGCATGCGCGGCATGATGTCGAGGAAGGCGAGCGCCTTGTCGTCCTCGTAGACCTTGTAGCAGGGCAGCTCGCCACTCAGGATCTTGGCGAAAATGTTGTTTGGATCGTAGCTTGCCATCGGCTTCCCCCGGATTGATTCATTCTTGCTCGACCAAATCCTTGCGGAACGGCGCGGCCGCCGCAAGCTCCTCGCCGGCCGCCTGCACATACGCGCGTTCGCGCGCAAGGTATTCGGCAATCGCGCGCCGCAGCGCTGGATCGGCGATGTAATGGGCGGAATAGGTGGTCTTCGGCAGATAGCCGCGCGCAAGCTTATGCTCGCCCTGCGCGCCGGCTTCCACCCATTTGAGTTTGTGGGTGATCGCATAGCCGATGGCCTGGTAATAGCACAGTTCGAAATGCAGGAATGGATGGTGCTCGACGGCGCCCCAATTGCGCCCGTAGATCGTGTCGGAGCCGAGGAAATTGATGGCGCCGGCGATCCAGCGGCCGGCGCGGCGCGCCATTACTAGCAGGATGCGGTCACGCATCTTCTGTCCCACGATCGAGAAGAAGTCGCGGGTGAGATACGGCCGGCCCCATTTGCGCGAGCCGGTCTCCATGTAGAAGGCGAAGAAGGCGTCCCAGACCGCTTCGGTGAGATCGGATCTGGTGAGCCAGCACACCTCAATGCCCGGTGCCAGCGCCTCCTTGCGCTCGCGCCGGATGGTCTTGCGCCGGCGCGAGGAGAGCCGGCTCAAGAAATCCTCGAAGCGCGCATAGCCGGTATTCTCCCAATGAAACTGCTGGTCAGTGCGCTGCAGGAAGCCGCGCTTGCCGAGCAGGCGCCATTCCGCCTCGGTAAGGAAGGTGACATGGGCCGAGGAAAGATCATTGCCGGTCGTGATTTCCGCCAGCGCATCAGCCAGCGCGCCGCGCACCGCCTCGCTGTGCGGACAAGGCCGGACTAGCAGGCGGGGACCGGTCACTGGCGTGAATGGCACGGCCACCTGGAGCTTGGGGTAATAGTCGCCGCCCGCGCGCTCGAAGGCATCGGCCCAGCCATGGTCGAACACGTATTCGCCGCGCGAATGGGTCTTCACGTAGCAGGGCGCAGCGCCGACCAGGTCGCCGCTGGCGTTTTCCAAAAGTAGGTGGCGGGGCTGCCAGCCGCTCCGGACCCCGATCGAAAGCGAAGCTTCCAGCGATGAAAGAAAATCGTGAGAAATAAAAGGGTTATCGACTTGTCCTCGTGTGGATAATTGCGAGAAGGAATTATCCTCGCTATCCTCATGTTTTACTTTAGCTGCTGGTGCTATTGCCTCGCCGGCGCAGCCATCTACGCCGCCTGCGCAGGCATCCCAGGCCGCCGCCGGAACCTCGGCGAGCGATTGAGCCATGCGGATGCTGAGTTGTTTCTGGTCTTTCATCGGGACAGATGTCTCTCTACCCCGACTTTATGCCCGAAATCGGTCGATGTTGACCCCTGTTCAGCGCCTGCCGCCCGTACAAACGATAATATTGAAGCCGGTCGGCATCCCGTCGAAATCGTATTCGATCTCGGGATGGCAGCCGGCCGGGATTCGCCGGCAGCCGAACATTGTGCAGGCGATCTGTCCGCCAGGCGCTACGGCGCCGGGGTCCCGCGCCCTTTGCTTTATTTTCGCGGCCGACAGGCTGCCGCTGAGGCCGGCCGTATAAGCTCCGGCCTGAGTGGCGGGCACGATGAGCGCCAGCGTGGCGGCAACAGCCATCGCGATTTTGAGACCTGTTTGCATTGGCGTTTTTATAAACGTCCGCCCGGGTGAGAACCTGCGCGATGGTTGCCGGGTCCGCTGCCGCGGCCACGAGTATTTAAGGCCGCCAGCATTCGAAAATCATCTGGTCGGCGTAAGCGGCGGCGCGGCGGCGCTCGTTCTCGCTGCGCACGGTCCAGGTCAGCAGCGGCAGGCGCAGGATTATGCGTGCAGCAAGCGGCGCCAGCGCCGGCAGATCCCTGATCGCATAGGCGATGAAATGCGGGCGGGTGCGGGGGATGTGCAGCAGATGCGCCATCTGTCGCGCAAGCGCCGGCGGCAGCCCCGGCCAATCGTCGTAGTGGCGTTGGGCGACGATGCCGCGGGTGAGGTTGGGCGCGATGGTGCGCAGCGTTTCGACCACGGAAGGGTCGAACGACATCGCCGCCGCCGGTCCCCGATACGATGCCAGCACGTCGGCGGTGCGCTGCGCCAGCCGGCGGTCGCCGTCGAAACGGCTCTTGAGCTCCAGCGCCAGGGCGGCGCGGCCGTCCACCAGCTCACACAATTCGCCGAGCGTCAGGATGTGATCGGCACTTGCCTTGAAACGGACTTGCCCGATCGCGGCGGCGCTCATCTCGGCGAGCCGGCCGCTGCCCTCGGTCAACCGGCCGAGCGCATCGTCGTGATGCACCATGGCCTCGCCGTCGGCGCTGATTTGTAGGTCGCATTCGATGCCGTAGCCGCCGGAAATGGCGGCGGCGAAAGCGCTGGGGGTGTTCTCGATCACGCCGGCCGACGCGTCATGCAGGCCGCGATGGGCCAGCGGTCGTGCGGTGAGCCAGGCGAGACTGGGCATGGTCCGGTTGTTTTAAGAGACCTCGAACAGGCCTTCCACCTCCACCGCCGCGTTGGCCGGCAAGGCCGCAACGCCGACCGTGCTGCGCGCGTGCCGGCCCTTGTCGCCGAACGCCTCGACCGTCAGGTCGGAAGCGCCGTTCATCACCTTGGCGCCGTCGGTGAATCCGGGCACCGAATTGATGAAGCCGCCGAGACGTAGCACGCGAACAACCTTATCGAGATCGCCGAGCGCAGCTTTGACTTGGGCTAGCAGGTTGACGGCGCAGGCGCGCGCCGCCATCTGCCCATCCTCGATCGATACGCTGCCGCCAAGCTGGCCAGTGGCGGCGAGCTTGCCGTCGGCGCCGAAGCAGAGCTGGCCGGAAAGAATGAGCAGGCTGCCGCTGCGCACGAACGGCACGTAGTTGGCGATCGGGCTGGCCGGGGTCGGCAGGGTAACGCCTAAGTTGGCGAGCCTTTTTTCCACCGTTCCGGCCATGGCTGCCTCTCCCTTCGCGTGCGGCATCTCGTCTTGGTCGGTTGTCTTGGCCGATCGCAAGGTCCTGTGCAAGCGCGCCCCACTTCGGTTGCCCGGCTCGGCCGCGGCCTCTATCTTGCCCCATATCTTGCCTATTCCGTTTACCGAGTATGGCTCCAATTCTGCCGGGCAAAGGCCCCGATCGATGAACAGCAACGCCAAACGGCTGATCATGTCGGTCCTCGTGATCGGTTTTGCCGCCGCGGCAGTCCACCGCCCGGTCGCAGCGGCGCCGCCCGCAGGCAACGTATCGCTGGCGCCGCACCGGGCGGTCTACGACCTAAAGCTGTTGAAGTCGCGCGGCGGCCGCGGCATCGACGCGGTGCGTGGGCGCATCCTGTACGATTTTTCAGGCAACGCCTGCGAGGGCTACGTGCTGCAATTCCGCCAAGTATCGCAGCTCGATTCGCTGGAGGGAAAATCCACGCTCAGCGATTTGCGCTCCACCACCTGGGAGGATGGCGCCGCCAAAACGTTCCGTTTCAATTCGGAAAACCTCCTTAACGACCAGCAGACCGGCACGGTCGACGGCCATGCCGAGCGCCAGGCCAAGGCAATCACGGTCGATTTGAGCAAGCCGAAGACGAAGAATTTCACCGAGCCGGTCGACGCGGTGTTTCCGACCGAGCACATGCGGCGCATCATCGAGGCTGCGCGCGCGGGCAAGTCCATTCTCGAATTTCCGGTCTATGATGGCTCCGAGACCGGCGAGAAGCTCTATAACACGCTCACGGTGATCGGTGCCCCGATTCCGCCCGGCAGCAAACCGCCGGATGATGCCGCCGCCGACATCCCCGCGCTTGCCAAACTCACGCGCTGGCCGGTGACTATCAGCTATTTCGAGTATGAGAGCGCGAAAAAGCAACAGACCGGCGAGCAGACACCGGTCTATGCCATTGGCTTCGAGGTTTACGAGAACGGCATTTCGCGCAAGCTGTTGCTCGACTACACGGACTTCACAATCAGCGGCAAGATGACCTCGCTCGATCTCAAAAAGTCGAAGCCTTGTCCTTGACCCGCTCGAACTAGTCGTCTTCCAGCGCCAGCCCCTTCACCACCGCGTCGCGGCCGAATTTTTCGCGCAGACGATCGACCGCGTGCTCGGCTTGCGCGCCGCGCCGGTCGATGAGATCGGCGAGGTCAATGCCGTCGGCCTCTTCCAAGTTGGACACGCCGATGCCGATGAGGCGGAAGCGGGTTGCGCCCACCTCACGGCGCAACAGCGCGCGGCCGGCGGCGAAGATGCGGGCAGCGAGCTGGGTCGGGCTTCCCAAGCTTTCCGCGCGCGTGCGTATCTTGAAGTCGGCGCTCTTGAGCTTCAGCGTCACGGTGGAGCCGGCGAGCGCATTGGCCTTCAGGCGTGTCGAGACCTTCTCGGTCAGCGCCCACAGCGTCTGCTCGAGCGGACGGAACTCGCCGATGTTGCGCTCAAAGGTGGTTTCCGCCGAAATACTTTTGGTCTCGCGCGCGGGATCGACGTTGCGCGCGTCGACGCCGCGCGCAAGCCGCCACAGGCGGGCGCCTTCCTCGCCGTAGCGGCGCATCAGTTCATGCTCATCGGCGCACTGGAGGTCGGCGATCAGGCGATAGCCGTCGGCCGCGAGCTTGGCCGCACTTGCGGCGCCGACGCCGAAGATGAAGCCGACCGGCTTAGGCGCCAGGAACGCCGCCGCCTCCTTCTCACCGAGCACGGCGAAGCCGCGCGGCTTGTCGAGGTCGGAGGCGATCTTGGCGAGGAACTTATTGGCCGACAGTCCGATCGAGACCGTGATGCCTAGCTCGCGCTCGACCTTGAGCGCGAAATGCGCCAGTACTTTGGCGGCGCTCATGCCGTGCAGCCGCTCGGTGCCGGTCAAATCGAGGAAGGCCTCGTCGATCGAGAGCGGCTCGACCAGCGGCGTCAAGTCGAGCATGGCCCGGCGCACCTCGCGTCCGACTTTTGCGTATTTCGCCATGGCCGGCTTCACCACCACCGCCTGCGGGCAGCGCCGCAGTGCTTCGAACATCGGCATGGCCGAACGGATGCCGTAGGTGCGCGCGATATAGCAGGCTGCCGCCACCACGCCGCGCTTTCCCCCGCCGACGATCACCGTTTTGTCGGCGAGCGATGGGTCGTCGCGCTTCTCGATAGTGGCGTAGAACGCGTCGCAGTCGATATGGGCGATGGTGAGCGAGTCGAGTTCGCTGTGGCGGGCGAGCCGCGGCGAGCCGCAGGCCGGGCAGCGCGCCGCGATCTTCGGCGCATCGGTAAGGCAGTCGCGGCAGAAGCTCATGGGTTGTCGCGCTCCCATGCGCCGCTGCTTAAAGTGGCAAGCGCTTTGCCGATGTCGGCGGGATCGACGCCCGCGTCAGCGGCAAACGCCGTCAGCAGCCGCTCGTTGGCAGCGAGGTGCTCCAGCACGCCGACGAGGAAGCCGGGCTCGCGGGCGGCTAGCCGAATCTCGGCCGGTGCGATCCCGGTTACCGCCAAGAAGCGCCCGAGCCGCTCAGGCTCTCCGGCAATGAAGGTAAGCGCCTGAATCGCCAGCCCTTCTGCCGCAGATTGCGTTAACGGAGTGCCTAGTTTCATCGATCAAATTTGCCTTTCCGTAACAAATCGGCACTACCGTCCAGATCATGCACGACCGCGCGCGCCCTGGCGACGGCGCGACCTGCCGGGCGAGGCGCATTGGGGACAAATAGGGCGGGGAATGTATGCCGAAGACCGTCCTGATCGTGGAAGACAACGAGCTGAACATGAAGCTCTTCCACGACCTCCTGGAAGCGCATGGCTACCAGACCGTCGGCACCCGCAACGGGATCGAGGCTCTCGATCTCGCTCGTAAGTACCGGCCCGACCTGATCCTGATGGACATCCAACTGCCGGAAGTATCCGGCCTCGAAGTGACGAAATGGCTGAAAGACGATCCCGATCTCAAGGCTATCCCGGTCGTGGCGGTCACCGCCTTCGCCATGAAGGGCGACGAGGAGCGCATCCGCGAGGGCGGCTGCGAGGCCTATCTTTCCAAGCCGATCTCGGTGGGCAAGTTCATCGAGACCATCCGCCATTTCCTCGGGAGCGCGTGAAATGACCGCCCGCGTTCTTGTCGTCGACGACGTGCCGGCCAACGTGAAACTCTTGGAGGCGCGGCTGTCGGCGGAATATTTCGACGTCACCACCGCCTATAGCGGCGCGCAAGCGTTGGCGGTGTGCGAGCGCGCCGAATGCGACATCGTGTTGCTCGACGTCATGATGCCGGACATGGACGGCTTCCATGTCTGCCGCAAGCTCAAGTCCAATCCTTTGACCCACCACATCCCGGTGGTCATGGTGACCGCGCTCGACCAGCCGGCCGACCGCGTGCGTGGCCTGGAAGCCGGCGCCGACGATTTCCTCACCAAGCCGGTCACTGACGTGGCGCTTGTATCGCGTGTGCGTTCTCTCGCAAGATTGAAGATGGTGACCGACGAGCTGCGCATGCGCGCGCTCACTTCCAAGGAAATCGGCATCCAAAGCCCAGAACGCGCGGCGGTGGCCGAGACGGGGCGGCAAGGCCGCATCCTGATCGTCGATGATCGCAAGTCCTCCTACGAGCGTATCGTAGCGACGCTGGCCACCGAGCACACGGTGGGCGTGGAGGCCGATCCGAACGAGGCGCTGTTCCACGCCGCCGAAGGCAATTACGACCTGCTGATCGTGTCGCTCGGACTGATGAACTTCGATGGTTTGCGCCTTTGCAGCCAGGTGCGCTCGCTCGAGCGCACGCGCAGCGTGCCGATCCTGGCGGTGGCGGATGCCGACAACAACGCTCAGCTGGTGCGCGGCCTGGAGATCGGCGTCAACGACTACCTGATCCGCCCGATCGACAAGAACGAGATGCTGGCGCGCGTGCGCACGCAGATCAAGAAGAAGCGTTACACCGAGCGCCTGCGCGACAACGTGCAGATGTCGATCGAAATGGCGATCACTGACGCGCTCACCGGTTTGTTCAATCGCCGCTACATGGAGACCCACCTGGCGACGCTGGTCGAGCAGGCGGCCCAGCGCGGCAAGCCGATTGCCGTGCTGGTGCTCGACATCGATTATTTCAAGGCCGTCAACGACAGCCACGGCCATGACGCTGGCGACGAGGTGTTGCGCGAATTCTCGCTGCGGATTCGCAAGGCAATTCGCAACATCGATCTGGCCTGCCGCTTCGGTGGCGAGGAATTCGTCATCGTGATGCCGGAAACCGACATGGCGGTCGCCACCATCGTGGCCGAGCGCCTGCGCCGTCGCATCGCCTCGGAGCCGTTCGCGATCCAGGGCGGCACCCGCAAACTCGACGTCACCATCTCGATCGGCATCGCCGCGCTCGACGGGCCCGACGACAATGCCGCGGCCATCCTCAAGCGCGCCGATACCGCGCTCTATCGGGCCAAGCGCGACGGCCGCAACCGGGTGGTGCCGGACGCAGCCTAGGTCGCGGGTTGCGAGATTCACCCGCACCGGCCGCGCGCTGAGTCGCCGCCCGCTTTTAAATTCATAGACATTCCAGGACTTTAAAAAGCCGTTTGGTCGGCAAGACCGCTTGGTCTAACCTTGCCGCGACGGCTTTTCCTTTGCTGCAAGCGTCACCCGATTCGTCATGTGCGCCCGGGAAAGGCCAAATCCATTGCCCTGCTGAGTGCTCAGGTCCGCCGCATCTCCTGGGTCCTGCGGGGTTCGGCCGGCCTGGAAGCGGTGAGAGTGGCCTCCTCATAACACCGCTTCCGGCCGGCCACCTTATGCGAATCGCGAACATGCGAAGGGCGCCCGCTGGGCGCCCTTTTCTAGTGGTGCATGATCTTATCCGAAAACCGGTTCCCACTTTTCGGGATCATGCACAATGACGCCGGGCGCCGGCCGCGCTTACTTGATCTTGGATTCGGTATACTCGACGTGCTTCTTGGCGATCGGATCGTATTTCTTTTTTTTCATTTTGTCGGTCTGGGTGCGCGAATTCTTTTTGGTCACATAGTAGTGGCCGGTGCCCGCGCTGGAGACGAGCTTGATTTTGAGACTGATGGCTTTGGCCATGGTGTTGTCCTCGAAACGGAACTGGCGGGGGCGCCTTTGGCGGAACCTAGCGTTGGCCTTGAGAATGTCAAGAAACGGCACGGTTATCTCGATCTTTACAACAGTTCCCGGAAGAACTGCTGATCCTTCATGAAATAAAACGGCACCGGCAAGTCGTGGCCCATGCCGGCCGCGACCCGGGCCAGCAGTTCCTCCAGCACCACGCCGGTGATCGTCGGCATGTCGAGATGGGTCGCCTGTTCGAGCGGCACCCAGGTGAGCTCGACCAGCTCGGACTTCGACCCTACCACGCCGTCGATTTTATGCGCGATCGCGGCAGCGTCGGCGGTGAAGAAGCGCGTATCAAAACGGCGCGGCCGCCGCGGCGGCGTGATGGCACGAGCGATGAAGTGGACATGGGCGAGGTCGGGGAAGACGTGGGCCTTGGCGAAGTCCGCCCAAATCTCGCCCGGCGTCGCCGGCGCCTCATTGCGCTTGACGCCGAGCAAGAGCCCGGTTTCTTCGGCAGTCTCGCGCACGGCAGCGAGCGGAAAGGCGCGCGCATATTGCGGCGTGGCATCGGCGACGCGCTCTAAAAGCTTCTTTTGCGTGTCCGGGTGCAGTTCGCTCAGCGCCGGCATGACGCGGTCGAGCCGCTCGATGCGGCCGCCCGGAAACACGAATTTGCCGGGCATGAATTTGTGGCTGTGATGGCGGCGCCCGAGCAGGACCTTCGGCTGGGCGCCGGAACGATCGATCAGCATCAGCGTCGCCGCATCGTGCGGCTCGCTGTCGGCAAACGACTGGTCGCGCTCCGCTTTCGTCATGCGTTCGGCCAAGCGCTTGGCGACTTCGGATGTCATCGTGCTTTCCGTTGTCTGCCGCGATGGCGCTTGGCGCTGCGGCGGTCCGGCCGGCGCGGCTCCTGGCGCGCATGTCGGCGCGGGCTACTGCGGCGCCCCTCCGATAGCAACTCGAAGCGCAGCGCCCCGGCGACGGGCGCGGCCTCCACCAACTTAACGGTGACGGGATCGCCGAGCCGGTAGGTTTCGCCGCTGTGGCGGCCGACCATGGCATGGCGTTTCTCGTCGTAGTGGAAGTATTCGTCGCCGATGGTGCGCGCCGGCACGAAACCGTCGGCGCCGGTCTCGTGCAGTTTCACGAACAGGCCGGCGCGGGTCACGCCGGAGATGCGGCCGTCGAATGTGGCGCCGACGCGGTCGGCGAGGAAATGCGCGATCAGCCGGTCGTTGGTCTCGCGCTCGGCCACCATGGCGCGGCGCTCGGTGGCGGAAATCTCCGCGGCAATCTCGGCAAGCTGCTTGTGGTCGGCGGCTTCGGGCAGGCCGCCTGGCCCGAGCTTAAGCGCGCGGATCAATCCGCGATGCACGATCAGATCGGCGTAGCGGCGGATTGGCGAGGTGAAATGCGCGTAGCGGCGCAGGTTCAATCCGAAATGCCCGTAATTCTCCGCGGCATATTCGGCCTGCGCCTGTGTGCGCAGCACGATTTCATTGACCAGCTGCTCGGCGTCGCGGCCCTTTACCTGCGCCAGCACGCGATTGAAGGCGGCAGGGCGCAAGCTCCCGGCTTTCGGAAAATTGATGTCGAGCGTTTGCAAAAACTCGCGCAAGGCCGCGACCTTCTCCAGCGCCGGCTCGTCGTGCACGCGGAAGATCAGCGGCACACGCGCCTTTTCCAAAGTCTCGGCGGCGGCCACGTTGGCCAGGATCATGAATTCCTCGATCAGCCGGTGCGCCTCCAGCCGTTCCGGCATGATCACGCGGTCGACGGTGCCATCGCCCTTGAGCAGGATCTTTCGCTCGGGCAGATCGAGATCGAGCGGCGCGCGCTCGGCGCGCGCGCGCACCAGCGTCTCATAGGCGGCATAGAGCGGCGTCAGCACCGGCTTGACCAAGTGTTCTGTGTCTTCGTCGCTGCGTCCGCCGATGGCAACCTGCGCCTGCTGGTAGGACAGGCGCGCGGCCGAGCGCATCATCACGCGGTGAAACGTGTGCAAGCGTTTGCGGCCGTCGGCGCCGATCACCATGCGCACGGCCAGCGCCGCTCGGTCCTCGTTCACGCGCAACGAGCACAGATCGTTGGAGATGCGCTCCGGCAGCATCGGCACCACGCGGTCGGGGAAGTAGACCGAATTTCCGCGCACCAAAGCTTCGCGATCCAGAGGCGAGCCGGGCGTCACATAATGGGCGACGTCAGCGATGGCGACGGTGACGATAAAACCGCCGCGGTTATTGGCGGCGCTGTCGGGCTCGGCATGCACGGCATCGTCGTGATCCTTGGCGTCAGGCGGATCGATGGTGACCAACGGCAATTTGCGCCAATCCTCGCGGTGGGCGAGCGTCGCCGCTTTCGCGGCCTCCGCCTCGTTGAGGGTCTCACGCCTGAAAACGGACGGAATGCCGTGAGCGTGGATGGCGATCAAGCTGACGGCACGTTCGCTTTTGAGCGAGCCGAGCCGCTCGACGATGCGCCCGGTCGGCAGGCCGAAGCGCGGCGCGCGGCTGGTCTCCACCGCGACCAGGTCGCCATCTTGCGCCTGCGCCGTGCCGCCGGCCGGAATGGCCAACTCCTTGCCAAGCATCTTCTTGTCGACCGGCTCCAGCCGTCCGCCGCCATTGGGCAACCGGCGGAAAATGCCCAGCACGCGAGCTTTTGGATGGTCGATGATCTTGATGACGCGGCCGCGATGGCGGATGCCGTCTTCTTCCTCGATTTCCTCAACGCGCAGCAAGACGCGGTCGCCGAGGCCGGCGGCTTCGCCCGGGCGCGCTTTGCGCGGAATATGGATGCGGATTTTCGGTGCGGGGCCGTGCGCCTCCTCGTCCCATTCGTCGGGCGTGGCGATGAGATCGCCTTCGGCATCGCGCGCGGTCACGTCGGCGAGCACGGTGGAGGGCAGGGTGCCGGGATGATGGATTTTCTTGCGCCGCTTCTCGATGGCGCCTTCGTCGGACAATTCACGAAGGAGTTGCTTGAGCTCGGCGCGCATCGCATTCTTCAGGCCGAAGGCGCGGGCAATTTCGCGGGTGCCGACCTTGCCGGGGCGTTGGCGGATGAAGGCGAGCAGATCGGCCTTGGAGGGGAGGGAAGCGGGCTTTTTAGCGGGTTTGTTCAAAATAGAATTCCTGCGCCACATCGGCGCGATTGCAAATGAATGTAATGATCGGAGGCAGGCTGCGCCAGTTTACTCGGCAGCCGTGGTTTTGCGCGCGGGCCTGGCCTTGGCGGCAGCAGCAGCCGGCTTCTTCGCCTTGGCGGCGGGCTTTTTCTCCGCCTTGCCGGAGGCGGTCTTGCGGCCGGCGGCGCGGCGCGGCTTCGGCGCATCGGTAGCCATGGCCTCAGGGTCGGCCGCGATTGTCTTAGCGGCCTTCTTTTGAGTTTTCTTACCGCCCTTCTTGAGCTTGCCGCCGCCTTTGGCGATGCGCGCCTCTAAAAGGCCGACTGCCTGCTCGACGGTCACGGTGTCGGGCGTGAGGTCGCCGGTGAGCGTGGCGTTGACGCCGTCATGCGTCACATACGGCCCGTAGCGGCCGTTCTTGACCGTAATCGGCCCGCCCTTGTCGGGATGCTCGCCCAGCACCTTGCCGGGATCAGCGCCGAAGCGGCGGCCGCGTCCGGGATTGGCTTTCTTATCGGCGATCAGCGTGACCGCGCGGTTGAGGCCGACATTGAGCACGTCATCGCCGTCTTCCAAATTGGCGTAGGTCTTTCCGTGCTTGACGTAAGGACCGAAGCGGCCGACGCCGGCGATGATCGGCTCGTTGTCTTCCGGATGAAAGCCGACTTCGCGCGGCAGCGCCAGCAAGGCCAGCGCGCGCTCGAGATCGACATCGTCGGGTGCCAGCCCTTTCGGCAGGCCGGCGCGCTTGGGCTTCTCGACTTTATCGCCTTTTTTCTCAGGTTTGGCCTGTTCGCCGAGCTGTAGATAGGGACCGAAGCGGCCCGAGCGCAGCGAGACTTCCAGGCCGGTTTCCGGATCTTCGCCGAGCACCTTGGTGCCGTTGAGCGAGCCTTCCGCGCCCGGCGTCATCTGCCGGGTGAAGGTGCAATCCGGATAGTTCGAGCAGCCGATGAAGGCGCCGAAGCGGCCAAGCTTGAGCGACAGCCGTCCTGTTTCGCATTGCGGGCATTTGCGCCGGTCGCTCCCGTCCGCGGGTTGCGGGAAGATGTGCGGCTCCAGGAGATCGTTGAGCGCGTCGAGCACATGGGTGACGCGCAGGTCCTTGATCTCGTCGACCGCGCCAATGAAATCGACCCAGAAGTCCTTCAGCACCTGCTTCCAGTCGACCTCGGCGTTGGCAATGCGGTCGAGCTGCTCTTCGAGATTGGCGGTGAAATCGTATTCGACGTAGCGTTGGAAGAAACTCTCCAGGAAGCCGACCACAACGCGGCCCTTGTCCTCCGGCATGAGCCGCTTCTTATCGATGCGCACATAGCCGCGGTCCTGCAACACCTGCAGGATCGCCGCGTAAGTGGAGGGCCGGCCGATGCCGAGCTCTTCCATGCGCTTGACCAGGGAGGCTTCCGAATAACGCGGCGGCGGTTCGGTGAAGTGCTGGCTGGAATTGATCGCCTGCTTTTGCAGCAACTCGTTTTGGCTCATTGCCGGCAGGCGGCGGCTCTCCTCGTCGTCGTCATCCTCGTCGTGGCCTTCCTGATAGAGCGTAAGGAAGCCGTCGAACTTGACCACCTGGCCGGTGGCGCGCAGCTCGAGCGTGCGGCCGCCGGCCTTGGCTTCGATGTCGACGGTGGTGCGTTCGAGCTCGGCCGACTGCATCTGGCTGGCGACGGCCCGGTTCCAGATCAGCTCATAGAGGCGCGCCTGGTCGCGATCGACCGACTTGGCGACCTCGGCCGGCGAGCGGTTAGGATCGGTGGGGCGTACCGCTTCGTGGGCTTCCTGCGCCGTCTTGGATTTCTGCTGATAGGTGCGCACCGCATCGGGAACGTAGTTGGCGCCGTACTCTTTGCCGATCATCGCGCGCACCGCGGTGATGGCTTCCGGCGTCATTTCGATGCCGTCGGTGCGCATATAGGTGATGAGGCCGACGGTCTCGCCGCCGATATCGATGCCTTCATAGAGGCGCTGCGCCAGCCGCATGGTGTGTGCGGGCGAGAAGCCGAGCTTGCGTGAGGCCTCCTGCTGCATGGTCGAGGTGGTGAATGGCGGCGGCGGATTGCGGCGTGCGGGCTTGGCTTCGACATTGGCGACCTTGAAACTCGCATTTTCGAGATCGCGGGTGAAAGCTTCGGCTTCCGCGCCGGAGCCGATGTCGAGCCGCTGAATCTTCTGGCCGTCGGCGCCCACCAGCCGCGCCTCGAAAGTCTCCTGCCGTGGGGTCGCCAGCGTTGCGGCGATCGACCAGTATTCCTTGGCGACGAATTTTTCGATCTCCAGCTCGCGGTCGCAGACCAGCCGCAGCGCCACCGACTGCACCCGGCCGGCCGAGCGTGCCCCCGGCAGCTTGCGCCAGAGTACGGGCGAGAGCGTGAAGCCGACCAGGTAATCGAGCGCCCGGCGCGCGAGATAGGCATCCACCAGCGCGGCATCGATGGTGCGCGGATGTTTCATCGCTTCGGTCACCGCTTGCTTGGTGATGGCGTTGAACACCACGCGCTCGATGGTCTGGCTTTTCAGCGCCTTCTTTTCCTTGAGAACCTCCAGCACGTGCCAGGAGATGGCTTCGCCCTCGCGGTCGGGGTCGGTGGCGAGGATCAGTTTGTCGGCGCCTTTGAGCGCGCGGGCGATGTCGTTGATGCGCTGATTGGAGCGGGCGTCGACCTCCCACAGCATGTGGAAGTCGGCATTGGGGTCGACCGAGCCGTCCTTGGCGGGCAAGTCGCGGATATGGCCAAAACTGGCCAGGACCTCGTAGCCGGGGCCGAGGTATTTATTGATCGTCTTTGCCTTGGCCGGCGACTCGACAACGACGATATCCATGAAGATCCAATGGTTTAGCGGCCAAATCCTAGCCTGAGTCGGGTAGAATCGGCCGCCAGTTTCGCCCGGAACATGGGGAAGGCGGCACTGGCTGTCAAATCAGGGCGGTGCGGAAGTGGCGTCAGAGCAAGCAAATAGGGCGTGAACAAGACCCGGCACGTCCGAAATACAATCTATAGATGTTATGATAAAAAAAACAATTAATGAGATTACTATTCGGGGCGGACCGTGTATTTTTGTCGAAGCGGGCACAATCAGCGCGAGCGCCCGCGCGCGGCGGCAAGGATAGCAATGGCCAACCAACCCACAGCAGGCGAACCGGGCGATCAGGTGGCGGTCGCCAACTACGTTGCAACCCTGTCGGCCGATCTCGCCATCATGGCGCGTCATACCGGCCTCGAGACCCTCGGCTATCTGCTCGAAATGGTTCGCCTTGAAGCGGAAAACGCTAGTCGCGACGGGACCCGCGGCGCGCGTTGATCAATGCGCCTTCACACCGAGCCTTTGCAGAAACGCTGTCGTCGGATTTCCGTCCGGCAGCAGGCCAAGTTTCTTTTGCTCGACGCGGATGTTGTCGCGCAAGTCGAAATCGATATGACCTTCGAAATCGTGCACCTTGTAGCCGAGCGCGGCCAGTTTCTTTTGCAAGGCGATGCGCGCGTCGCGCGAGAGCTGATGGTCGTCGGCCGGCCACTTGGCCTTGATCGGTGGTCCGCCGTGCATGCGGTCGGCGAGATGGCCGACCGCGACTGCGTAAGCATCCGAGTTGTTGTACTCCTTCAGCACGTCAAAATTCTCCGTGACGATAATGGCCGGGCCCTTGGCGCCCGCCGGAAAAAACAGGATGCCGTTGCCGTCCTTGGGCAACGGCTTGCGGTCGGTGCGGCGAACACCGAGCTTCGTCCAGCCGGCGAAGCTGTCACGGCTATGCATGAAATCGAAGCCGTTCGGCACCATGACCTCGAAGCCCCAGGGCAGGTCGCTGCGCCAGTTCCATTTGCGCAAGTAGTTGGCGGTGGAGCCGAGGACGTCGGGCACATTGGTCCAGATGTCAATTTTGCCGTCGCCGGAAAAGTCGAAGGCATAGTCCACGACGTTGGAGGGCATGAACTGGGTCTGGCCCATGGCGCCGGCCCATGAGCTCACCATGCGGCTGCGCGGGAAGTGGCCGTCCTGCATGATGCGCATGGCTATGATCAGCTCGTTGCGAAAGTAAGGATCGCGATAGCCCACATAGCCGAGCGTCGCGAGCGAGCGGAATACGTCCCAGCGATCCTTTTCGGCGCCAAAGTCGCTCTCGATTCCCCAAAGCGCGACCAAGATCCAACGCTCGACACCGAATTTTTTTTCGACCGCGTCGAAAGTCTTGGCCCATTGTCTGGCTTTCAGCTTGCCGTCGGCGATGCGGCGGCGATTCACCACCGCGTTGACGTAGTCGCCAAACGGCCTGCCGTATTCCGGCTGCCGCTTGGTGGCGGCAATCACCCGCTTGTCGGGTGCCACGCCGTGCAAAGCGCGATCGAAATTGGCGCGGGTGATGCCCTTGGCCTTTGCATCAGGCCAGAGCTTGGCCACGAATGCGGCAAAGGATTGCTCGGAGGCTTGCGCGTGCGCCGGCGTGCAAAGCGGCCCGAGTACGATTGTCAGAATTGCGAAACGGCGCAACATTGTGGGTGATCCATTCGATCTCGATTCGATTCGCATTTTATAGCAGCGATACCAAACTGCCGCCGTGGCGCTCCAGCCGGCCGGCGATTTCGAGTTCCAACAGCACCGTGCGCACGATCGCGGGTGAGGTCTGCGACAGCCGCACCAAATCGTCGAGCGCCGCCGGCGTCGGCCCCATGAGCGCGATAATGCGGCTGCGCTCGTCTTCGCCGGGCTCGGCCTCGAGTGGCGCCGGTGCTTCTTGCGCGGGCTCTTGCGCTGGCAAGTCGAAGCCGCGGCCGAGGATTGGCTTGAGCACGACGATCACATCGGCGGTTTCGGTGACCAGCGTAGCGCCCTGCTTGAGCAGCCCGTTGGCTCCCTCGGCGCGCGGATCGAGCGGTGAGCCCGGCACCGCAAAGACCTCGCGGCCCTGCTCGCCGGCAAGCCGCGCGGTGATGAGCGAGCCGGAGCGGCGCGCCGCCTCCACGATCACCACGCCGAGCGAGAGCCCGGAGATCAGCCGGTTGCGGCGCGGGAAGTCGCGCGCGCGGTTCCCAGGCGAGCGGCATTTCGGAGACGGCGGCACCTTCGGCCAGCATCGTTTCCAAGAGATCGGCATGCTCGGCCGGGTAGATTCGGTCGTGGCCAGCAGCCAGCACGGCGATGGTGCCGGAGGCGAGGCTCGCGCGGTGGGCGGCGGCGTCGATGCCGCGCGCCAGGCCGGAGACGATGCCAAAACCGACCTCACCCAGTTCACGCGCCAGCCGTTCCGCGAACTTGACCCCGGCGGCGGACGCGTTGCGCGAGCCGACCACGGCGACTAGCGGCCGCGTCAATATGGGAATCTTGCCGCGCGTCGCCAAGAGCGGTGGCGGATCGTCGATCATCTGCAGGCGCGGCGGATAATCCGGCTCCCCGAGCGCGACGAAGGTGATGCCACGGGCGCGTGCCGTTTTCAGTTCGGCGGCAGCGTCTTCCGGCGAGCAGATGCGCGCCGGTCCCGACGCGCCGCCGCGGCGTGCCAAGCCCGGCAGCGCGGTCAGCGCTGCGCGCGCGCCGCCGTAATAATTGACCAGGTCGCGGAAGGTGCGCGGGCCGACATTGTCGCTGCGGATCAGGCGCAGCCAGTCGAGCCGCTGCTCCTCGTTCAGTCGCACGCTTTCGCTCACCGCAACGCCCCCCACAAGCCGCAGCATCGCTTAAGGGGCGGCGCACGACAACCGGATACCAAAGACCACAACCGGAAGACCAGGAAGCGGATGAAGACCAGGAAGCGGATTTTGCGGAGCCACTTCAATGGCCTCTTAAAATTAAGGCCGCGATGATAGGCCCTAGAAGTGTTGCCCAAACGAGCAAGTATTCTGGGGCCAACCATCCTATTTTGCGGCGCTTCCGATTCATGCGCTAACGGTCCCCCGAAACCGAGGGGAGCCACAACGCACGCGACCGGTATTGGTACAAAGTTTGGTCCACCATGGACCAGAACGTAACCCCGTTTTTGCTCCGTCAACCGCCGCAGGGGGTGCCAGAAACGGCCGCTAAATTAGGCGTGCCGCGCAGTCCGATTATTTCGCGACGGAGCAGGCTCGGCTGGATCAGTTCTTCGCGCCGATCTTGCCTTCGCTGCCGCTTAGCAGGCGGGTGATATTGGCGCGGTGCATGATCCACAAGAGCGTGGTCAGCAAGAAAAAGAGCAGGGCGGTGCTCTGGGCGCCGGAGAACCACATAGCAATCAGCGTCAGCGCGCTGGCGACGAGCGCGGCCAGCGAAGAATAGCGGCTCCCCGCCGCGACCACGAGCCAGATCAAACAGAAGATGAGCGCGCCCGGCCAAAATAGCCCGAGCAGCAGGCCGATATAGATGGCGACGCCCTTGCCGCCCTTGAACTTGAGCCAGACCGGAAAGAGATGACCAAGGAATGCGCCCAGTCCCGCCGCGAGGGCGGCGTCGTGTCCGGCATACGACCCCGCCGCCAATACGGCGACGGTGCCCTTCAGCATATCGCCAAAGAGGGTCGCGGCGGCTAGCGGCTTGTTGCCGGTGCGCAGCACATTGGTGGCGCCGATATTGCCCGAGCCGATGCTGCGCAGGTCTGGCCCGCCGGCGACGCGTGTCAGCACCATGCCGAACGGGATGGAGCCAAGCAGGTAACCGAAAATGAAGGCGAGAGCGGCGGTCATACGTATTCGTAGATAGTACGACCGGCGACGATGGTGCGCACCACGCGGCCGCTGAGGCGGGCTTCGTCGAACGGTGTGTTCTTGCACTTCGACTTGAGCTCGGCCGCATCGAGCACCCAGGGCAATTCGGGATCGACCACAATCACGTCGGCCGGCGCGCCGCTGCGCAATGTGCCGCCGGGCAATCCCAACAGCTCGGCCGGGCGAGTCGACATGGCGCGCAACAGCGTCATCAGCTCGATCTCGTCACTGTGCACAAGCCGCAATCCGGCAGCGAGCATGGTTTCCAGCCCGATCGCGCCGGGGCTTGCTTCCGCAAATGGCACCCGCTTGGTCTCGACATCCTGCGGATTATGATCGGACATCACCACGTCAATCAGGCCGTTGCCGAGCGCTTCGACCAAGCGCTTACGATCGTCCTCGGCGCGCAGCGGCGGCGACAATTTCAGAAAGGTGCGGTAGGAGCCGATGTCGTTTTCGTTGAGCGTGATGTGGTTGATCGAGGCCGCGGCCGTGACAGTAAGCCCGGCATCCTTGGCGCGGCGCAGCACCTCGAGCGATTCCCCGCAGGTCACCGAAGCGGCGTGGTAACGAGCGCCCGACAAAGCAACCAGTCGGATGTCGCGTTCAAGCATAACCGTCTCCGCCGCTTTCGGGATTCCCAGCAGCCCAAGTCGCGCTGCGAATTCGCCTTCGTTCATGACACCATCGCCGACCAGATCAGGATCTTCGGTGTGGTGGACGATCAGGGCATCGAAATCGCCGGCGTAAGTGAGCGCGCGCCGCATTACCTGCGCGTCGGTCACGCTCTTGTCGCCGTCGGTAAAGGCGACCGCGCCGGCCGCCTTGAGCAGGCCGATCTCGGTCATCTCGCTGCCTTCAAGGCCCTTGGTGATCGCCGCCATCGGATGCACGTGCACGATCGCGGTGTCGCGCGCGCGACGCAGGACGAAATCAACCGTGGCCGGATCGTCGATCGCGGGCGAGGTGTCGGGTTGGCAGATGATGGTGGTGACGCCGCCGGCGGCGGCGGCCTGGCTTGCCGAGGCAAACGTCTCGCGGGCGGCGGCGCCCGGCTCGCCGATGAAGGCGCGCATGTCAATCAAGCCCGGTGCGACCAGCTTGCCGCGGCAATCGATTACGTCGGTGCCTTCCGGCACGCCGGCAGCACCAATGCCCCGCTTGGCTTCGCGGATCATGCCGTCGGCGATCAACAGGTCGCCCGCAATGTCGAGGTCGCGCGACGGATCGACGATCCGGGCGTTGGCGAGCAGGATCGGGCGGCGGTCGGAGAGCATCATGTCACGCGTTCGGCAAATTCCGCGACAGCGCTTCGAGCACGGCCATGCGCACGGCCACGCCCATCTCGACTTGCTCGCGGATCAGCGACTGCGCGCCGTCGGCGACGATCGAGTCGATCTCGACGCCGCGGTTCATCGGTCCCGGATGCATCACCAACGCGTTGGGCTTGGCAAAGGCAAGCTTCTTCTCGTCGAGGCCCCAGTAGTTGAAATATTCCGACACCGACGGCACGAATGAGCCGTTCATGCGCTCGCGTTGCAGGCGCAGCATCATGACGATGTCGGCGCCGCTCAACCCTTCGCGCATGTCGCGCGCAACCTCGACGCCGAAACGCTCGATGCCGGGCGGCAGCAAAGTCGTGGGGGCGACCACGCGCACGCGCGCGCCCATGCAGTTGAGCAGGATGATGTCGGAGCGCGCGACGCGTGAATGCAGGATGTCGCCGCAGATTGCCACCGTCAGGCCTTCGATGCGGCCCTTGTTGCGGCGGATGGTGGCGGCATCGAGCAGCGCCTGCGTCGGGTGCTCGTGGGAGCCGTCGCCGGCGTTGATCACCGAACATTCGAGCTTGCTCGCCAGCAGTTCCACCGCGCCGGAGGCGTGATGGCGCACCACCAGGATGTCGGGGTGCATGGCGTTGAGCGTGATGGCGGTGTCGATCAGCGTCTCGCCCTTGCGCATGGAGGAGACGCCAACTAACATGTTCATGACGTCGGCGCCGAGCCGCTTGCCCGCCAGCTCGAAGGACGATTGGGTGCGGGTGGAGGGCTCGAAGAATAGGTTGATCTGGGTGCGGCCGCGCAGCGACGAGCGCTTCTTCTCGATCTGGCGGTTGAGCTCGACGAATTCCTCGGCGAGGTCGAGCAGGCCTGAAATGTCGTCGCGGGAAAGCCCCTCGATCCCCAACAAATGCCGCCTGCTGAGGACGAAGGAGGATTTCGGCGCAATGTTCATTAAAGGCATGTCTATAGGCGCAAGTTTACCCCGCGGCAAGGGGCGAAAAACCGCCGGTGCATAAGGGGTTAATCAAGGCACGGCGACGCGTGCGCAAGGCCCATTTCCGGCAAATGCATCAGCGTTTCAGATTGGCCAGGCGGTCGAGCGCGCCTTGCAGGATGTAGGCGGCGGCGTGCTGGTCGATGACCGCCGCGCGCTTCTTGCGGCTGACATCGGCGGCGATCAGCTCGCGCTCGACCGCGGCGGTGGACAGCCGCTCGTCCCACAGCGCGATCGGCAGTTCGGTGAGCTTGGCGAGGCTGCGGGCGAAAGCGCGGGTCGATTGCGCGCGCGGGCCCTCCGAGCCGTCCATGTTGACCGGCAGGCCGAGCACGAAGCCGACGGCGGCGCGCTCGGCTGCAAGCGCCAGCAGACGGCTCACGTCGGCGGTGAAGTTTTTGCGCGCGATGGTTGTTACGCCGGCCGCCAGCTTGCGATCGGGATCTGAGGCCGCCACCCCAATGGTCTTGCTGCCGAGATCGAGACCGAGCAGAGCGCCGCGCGGCGGAAAATGCGCGGCGGCTTCGATCAGAGGCAAAATGACCGCCATTAAGGGACCGTCCCCGCCGGCAGCGATTGCGCATGCGCGGCGATTGCGCCCGCGGTGGCGAACCAGACTTTGTCGTCGGCCTTGCGCATAATGTGTCCGAGCGCGCGGGCGAGATGCTTGAAGCGGTGCGGCCAGCCGACAACGTAGGGATGCAGCGCGACGCCCATCACCAGCGGGCGCTTGTCGCATTCTTCTTGCATCACCTCGAAAGCGTCGACGATCATGTCGGCGAAGTCGGCGCCCTCGCGCTTGCGGGAAACGATCTGCGGAATGTCGTTGAGCTCCTGCGGATACGGTACCGACAGGATGCGGCCCTTGCGCGTCTTCATCCAGACCGGCTGGTCGTCGTGGCACCAGTCGAGCAGATAAGCGTAGCCTTCCTCCTGCAACAGATCGGGCGTTGCCGGCGACTGCGAGATCCAGGGCCCGAGCCAGCCGCGCGGACGCTGTCCCGAATGCTTTTCCAGCGCGGCAGTGGTCTCGGTAATCAACGCGCGTTCATCGGCTTCCGAGAGCGTGCCCTGGCGCTCTGAATTGCTGCGGCCGTGGCCGACGATTTCGGCGCCGGGAAACGCTGCGACTGCCTGCGGCGCATGCTCGACCATTGCTGCGTTGACCAGCAGCGAAACCGGCAGCTTCAGCCCGCCGAACAGCTCCGCCAGGCGGAAGACGCCGACGCGGTTGCCGTAGTCGCGCCAACTGTAATTGAGCACGTCCGGCGCCGGCCCGCCGGGCGCCAGCTCGGCGCCGAGCCCTTCGCCGAAGGCAAACCATTCGAGATTGAGCCCGATATAGAGCGCGAGCCGTTTGCCGCCAGGCCAGTCGTAGTCCCGGCGCTCGGTAATGGGCGAGTAGGGGTAGCGGCCGTGGGTGGGGGTCATCTTGTCATCTTAGCGTCTAGCCAACGCTTCGCCGCCCGTATTCTTTGTCGAGGCGTCGGGACCGCCCTTCTTCTCTAACCCCTCATGATAATGAGTGGGGAATGCCCAGGCGGCGAGGATAGCATTTCACCAACATGCGATTATTATCCTAGTAGGCAGATTGGCGGCGGTGCTTTATGGCGGCTTTGCCCCGACTTGCCCCGCCGCTGCCGGCATGCGCACATTGCCGCTCGAGGCCGGCTGTCGCCGTGATGTCAGGGAGTTTGATGCGTTATTCATTCGGTTCGGCGTTGCGCGTTCTGGCGCCGCTCGCGCTCGTTCTCGTGCAGCCCGTGGCCGCGTCGGCGCAGGCCTATGAGAACCCCCCCTCGTTCAATGCCGCGCAACTTCCCGGCATCAAGCGGATCGGCGCCAACTACACCATTCGGAACCCGGTGCGCAGCGACGGCATCTTGCGCGTCTACGTCCTGGCCACGCCTTACGGCGACCTGACGGTTAAAGGCGACGAGATGCTGCGGATGCGGATCAACGAGCTCACCGCGCTTGCGGCATTGGAGAAGGTGAGCAGTTCGGAAACCTTCGGCCGTGCGCTGGCGGAGGCCGGCATCAGCCCGCTGAAATTTGCCGGTCAACTGATCATGAATCCGATTGGAACGATCGGGGACACATTAACCGGCGTGGGCGCCTTTTTTGGGCGCGCCGCCTCCGGCATCAACAATGCCGGCAACACCCCGGATGATGCCATGTCCAGCCTGTTCGGCGTGAGCGACCAGCGGCGCCATATCGCCGCCGCCTATGGCGTCGACCCTTACACCGATTTACCGCCGCTTGCCGCCAAGCTCGAGCAGTTGTCGCAGGCCGCGGCGATGGGCGGGCTGGTGG
>CAZLWN010000010.1:0-45479 GCA_964563195.1 uncultured Undibacter sp.
CCCCAACCCCCGGTTTTGGAGACCGGTGCTCTAGCCATTGAGCTACACTCCTCCGGAAGCGGATGCGGCGAACCTAAAGGTCCGCCGCGCCGATGTCATGCATTATACAGAAGGCCAATGCAAGGCCGGCGAAGGCCGGTTTTTAACGGTTTTTGACCCGCTCCGCCGGAGGTCGGCCGAGCATGCCGCCCGCCAACGGCCGGAGCATTCGCCTGGCGCGCCACCAGTGTTTTCGGGTTCCCGCTAAATACATCTTGTTACGGGCTTGCGCCGCGCATTGTCTTGTTCATCATGGCGACAATTTGCCGGCCCAATATGGACGATTGCCGCCTTTCGTCAGCTATTCCCGGCGAACAATGCGCTGGCCGGCACCGCCAACGGGAGCCCTCATTATGATGCGATTTACTTTTTCTTATTGCTGGTCATCAAGGCGCGCCGTCGCGATGGCTTGTGCGGCTCTTCTGGCCCTCTGGACCGGCGCCGGCTTGCGGCAGGCGCAGGCTGATGCGGGTCCGTTTGCCGGCTTGAACGGCAGCTGGTCCGGCACCGGAATTCTCCGCCAAGCAGGCGGCACGACCGAGCGCATCCGTTGCAACGCGAACTATCGTGTGCTCGGCAGCACCCAGCATCAGGTTGACATTCAACTCAACTGCAGCAGCGACAGCTATCATTTCAATCTCGTCAGTCAATTCCAAGCCGACGCAAGCAATCAGATTTCCGGCCGCTGGACCGAGCGCAGCCGGAACATCGGGGGCACTGGAATCGGTTATGCGCGCGCCAGCAACATGCAAATACACATCGAGACTTCGGCCTTCGCCGCCACGTTGAATATGGTCACGCGCGGCCGCCGGCAATCGGTGACGATCGGTTCGCAGGGAGGCGGCAAGATCGCGAATGTTTCACTCACGCTCCACCGGCATTGATTCACTGCCAAGCCGGCCGTGAACGCCTAGACGGATCACATTATGGAGAATCGCGCGCGCTATATCCTGATTGGCGGTTTCACGCTGGCCTTCATCATCGGAGTGTTCGGCTTCGTCTATTGGCTGAAGAACACCAGCGGTCTGGGGCAGGTCACTTATCATGTCCGCCTTGAACAGCCGGTTGCGGGGCTTACGGTCGGCTCGAGCGTGCTGTTTAACGGCATTCGGGTCGGCGCCATCACCGAACTCAGGCTTGACCGGCAGGATCCGAAGCGCCTTACGGTATCGATTTCCGTTAATCCCGCCACCCCGATCCGCTCGGACACGCAGGTCGACGTGACGTACCAAGGCCTCACCGGCGCTCCCGCCATTTCGCTCAAGGGCGGGACCGCGAGCGCTGGCCCCCTGCCGGCGCAAAACGGGCAACCACCGTTGCTGGTGGCGGGCGCCGGAGTCGGACAGAACTTCACGGAGTCGGCACGCGCGACACTGCACAACATCGACGACTTGATAACCGACAACGCCAAGCCGCTGCACACGGCGATTACCGGCATCAGCACCTTCGCGGACATGCTCGGGCGCAACTCCAAACGGATCGAAGGCATGATCAGCGGTTTGGAGAAACTGACCGGCGGGGGCGCCGAAAAGCCGGCGGCCGTCTTTGATCTGGCGGCCGCCACCGACTTTCCCATGATCAACAAGACCATCAATGCACAGATGGTCGTGCCGGACCCGGTAACCATCCTGGTCTTCGATACGCAAAAAATTCTCATCCGCACGTATGCCGGAACGTATTCGACCGTAGACGGCGGCCGGTGGGCCGACAACCTGCCGAAGCTGATGCAGGCCAGGATCGTGCAGAGCTTCGAGAACGCTCATCAGCTGAGCACGGTGAGCCGGCCGATCGATCTGCTGGAGGCGCCTTATCGTCTGGAATTGGGCATTCGCAATTTCGAGATTTCGCCGGGGCCGACGCCGACCGCGGTCGTTGAATTCTCAGCCAGGCTCCTGGATGACAAGGGCAAAGTGCTGGGCGCCCGCATCTTCAATGATTCATCGCAGGCCAAGAGCACGCAGGCCGCCGATGCCGTCGCCGCGCTCAATGCGGCGTTTGCCAAGGCCGCCCACGAGTTGGTCGTCTGGACGGTCGGGCTGCTTTAACGAAAGCGGCAGCGGAGACTGGAGCGGGTGAGCGGAATCGAACCGCCGTCATCAGCTTGGAAGGCTGTTGCTCTACCATTGAGCTACACCCGCATCAGGGAACAGCAATCAGAAATCAGTATTCAGGAAATTTACCTCTTTCTGATTACTGCCGTCTGATTACTAATCCCTGAAATGGTGGGAGAGGTAGGACTCGAACCTACGAAGGCGTAAGCCAGCGGATTTACAGTCCGCCCCCTTTGCCGCTCGGGACACTCTCCCTTAAAAGCCGCCGCAACCCGCATTGATCTCGAAAGACAAACGGCCGCATGCGTCGGCTGATCGGGATTTGCGGGTTTTATGGGCAGCCACTCCGCCCAAGTCAATGGAGGCTACCCCGCCCGCGCCGGATCGGTTAAGGCTCGCGCGATGGCACCACGATTCCCCGCCCCCAAGCCCCGCTCCGGCGCCAAACCGGGCGCAACCCGCGAGCAGGTCGAGCGCCGCGAGCGCTTCGAGCGCGCCCGCCGCGAGAGCTTGCGCGGCGCGGCCGACGCCCCACTCGTGATGTATGGCTGGCACACGGTGACGGCGGCGCTGCGAAATCCGGCGCGGCGCGTGCGCAAGCTGCTCGCCACCGAGAACGCCGCGCGGCGATTGTCCGACGAGGGCTTCACCATGAAGCCGGAAGTGGTGCGGCCAAGTGCAATCGCCGAGCGGCTGTTGCCCGATGCCGTGCACCAGGGCCTTTATCTGGAGACTGACGCACTGCCCTCGCCCGCCATTGAGGACGTGCCGGCCAAGGGCATTGTGCTGGTGCTCGACCAGATTACCGATCCGCATAATGTCGGAGCCATCTTCCGCTCGGCCGCGGCCTTTGCGGCGACCGCGATCGTAACCACACAGCGCCATAGTCCCGATGCGACCGGCGCCCTGGCCAAAGCAGCGTCCGGGGCCCTCGAAATGGTGCCGCTGGTCAACGTTCAGAACCTGGCGCGCGCGCTTACCGCGCTCAAGCAGAGCCGCTTTCTGGTGGTTGGGCTCGATTCGAGCGGCGAGGTCGATCTCGCCGCGCTGCCGCTACGCGCACCGCTCGCGCTGGTGCTGGGTGCCGAAGGCAAAGGCTTGCGTCAGCTCACAAAGGAAACCTGCGACCACGTCGCGCGCATCGACCTGCCGGGCGAAATCAAGAGCCTGAATGTATCGAACGCGGCGGCGCTTTCGCTCTATGTCGCCAGTAGCCGTCTTCCGCAGCGGTAAAAAGAGAAACGGCGAGCCGTTAAGCCCGCCGCCCGCGTCCCACGAACTCGACGAAATCTCAAAGCTAGTAGCGGTTGCAGCGGCAACATTGGATCGACAGCAACCACGCGCCGGGCAGGAACAGGTCGCAGGCAACGGCGGCGATGACGGCAAGGCTGCGAGATTTATCACTCATTTTTAGTCTCATTCGACACAAGATCGTTCGCGTCAGGCTTCACGAGCTATTTGTTGTCAAGCGGCTTCACAGACTTAGAATGACTTTCCCTGCGCGGCGCGGGCGCTGTATCGAATGGTCGAAGCGCCGCGGGCGGCGCGTCGTACATGAACGCCCCGTTGTTCGACCAGTAGCGCCAGTAGGACTGCGCTGGCCGCGGCCGCCCGACGGCGTGCGTCTTGACGATCTTGTCGCGGCCGAACGGGAAATAGTGCCGGTTGCGCCATGGCGGCAGCCAATAGGCGCGTACGACCACGCCGGGATCATAATCGTAAATGATAATCGGCGTTGCGGGCTCGCCAATGACGGAATAGTGCGAGACGTAACCGCCGTGAGGTCGACCGCCGAGGCGAAGGTCCGCCGCGCCGGCGCTGGTTACGCCGAAAACCAAAATCACGATGGTAATAAGAACGCGCATGCAACGCATCTCCGGCTCGCTAAAGAAATTCGCTTGCACTTTATACGAATGCTTTACGCTGCCGCCGCCAATCGCGAGGTAACACTAATCGCGAAGCCGCCGGCAGGCGCCTTGAAGTAGCCGGATTTCTCCGCATGATGGCCAGACCGACCTGCGCAATCATTCGCCGCCTCGCTCATTAAAGTTAATCGCCCCGTGTCACGCCGCCGATCGCCCGCAACCGTCGTTAAGCCTGCCACGCCCGCGCGCGCCAATTTCCGCCGGCGCTATGACGAGCTCGAAGCGCACCGTGCCGCGCTGGTCGTCCGCCTCGGCGCGCTTGGCGACGCCTCGCGGCGCCATCCCGGCTACCGGCGCGCGCTTCGCCTGCTCAACGAGACCTTCCGCAAGGAGAAGCTGGCGCAGCGGATGGCGGTCCTGCAGGCCGCCGCCTGGCTGATCGACGTACTGGAAAAGGTCAACTCGATCAGCTGATCGCGGCAGCGCCCGGCTTGCGCACCGGAGCGGCCCGGCCTGGCCGCAGCCAGCGCCGTCCCTCTTGCGTCCGCTGAATGCGTTGCTGTGCGGTCACGCCCACAATGGCTTGTGGCGGGCTTGCGACGCTGATAGCTGTCAGCGCCAAGCACCGGCGAGCCGGGTTAGCTCAGGGGTAGAGCAGCGGTTTTGTAAACCGTTGGTCGGGGGTTCGAATCCCTCACCCGGCACCGGAACAGCGCTCAGGAACATGGGGAAAATTACGCCGAGGCCGGCCCCGGCGGGGCGTCCGGGACCTTGTGACGCAGTCGGGGACTGTGCAAGACTGTGGCGTTTGGACGATCCCGGAGAACTAGCATGCCGCAGGGCACCGTGAAGTGGTTCAATCCGACCAAAGGCTACGGCTTCATCCAACCGCAAGAAGGCGGCAAGGATGTTTTCGTGCACATTTCGGCGGTTGAACGTGCCGGACTTAGCACCCTGAACGAAGGACAAGTCGTTCAGTTCGAACTCGTCGAGAATCGCGGAAAGACTTCCGCGGAGAACCTCAAGGTCAAGTGACCGCGGCGCCCGCGCTTACTTTCGGCCTCTTTGTCTAACCTTGCTGCCGCCGAGCCAAGCAAGCCCGGCGGTTGTCGCGCGTCGATCGGCGCGGCGAACGGCTAACGCGTGAGGCGCTCCAGTTCGGGAAACGGCGCGTAGGCGGCGTCCTTGCAATAGGGCTGCCCCTGCTTGCCGTCGAGAAAGCGGTCGAGCTTGCCCGCCACATAAACCGCGGCACCCTCTTTCGAGCCCCCATATTTGCCGTCGCTGTTGCGCGCATTGTAGCGCACGCAGGCAATATAGCGGTCGCCCGGGCCGACGGTTTTGAGCTGCGGCTGCGAAACGCCCGCCGCGCGGACGTGGGTCGGGTCGTTGAGATAGGTACGCAGGAACGCCAGCAGGTCCTGCCGATAGCTTTGCGGATTGACGTTCTGCGCGTCCCAGCGCGCCCTCAAGTCCGCCTGGCTCGGCCCGGTATCGGTCGAGCAGCCGCCGAGCACGAGCAAAGCCAGCACAGCCAAAAACCGCATTGCCTTCTCCGCACTTTGACCAAACGCCCGCTGTTCCGCGATCATAGCGGATGGCGCCAGATCGGCCAGACGGCGGCGCGTAAAGAACGTGCTGAATAGCCGCGCCGGGCGCGGTGTTGCAATATCAGGGGCGGCGGCCGAACAATTGCTTGGCGGAGACCAATCATGTCAGCCCTGTCGCGCCGCTCGTTCCTGACCTCAAGCCTGTCATGGGCGAGCGCGGCCGCGTTGCCTGGTCGGGGGCGCGCCGCAACGCCCCTGGCCGGCACGCAAGGCCCCGGCGCCTACCGCTACAAGCTCGGTAGCTACCAGCTCACCGCGCTTTATGACGGCACCTGGTACCTGCCGATCGACGAAAAATTCATGCGTAACGCTAGCGCCGCCGAGGTGGACAAGGCGCTGACCGAGGCCTTCCTCGCGCCGCGCCTGCTGCCGGTGACCTTCACCGCGCTGCTGGTCAATACCGGTAATAAATTAGTGTTGATTGACACCGGCACCGCCGGCCAGATCACCGACACCGCCGGCGTGATGCTCGACAATCTCAAAGCGGCCGGCGTCGCGCCGAGCGCGATCGACACCATCGTCATCTCGCATTTCCACCCCGACCATATCGACGGCATCAAGACCAAAGACGGCGCCAAGGTTTTTCCCAATGCCGAAATCCTGGTGCCGGCGCCGGAATGGAAGTTCTGGATGGACGACGCCCATATGGGCCGTTTCAGCGGCGCGGTGCACAAATACTTCCTGAACGCGCGGCGCATCTTCGCCGACATCGCCGAGGAAGTGCACCGCTTCAAGCCGGGTGCCGAAGTCGCGCCCGGTATCGTCTCGCTTCCCGCTTACGGACACACCCCCGGACACACCGCGTTCTCGGTCCATTCGGGCAATGCGTCGCTGCTGGTGATGAGCGACACCGTGCGCAATCCATACCTTTTCGTGCGCCATCCCGACTGGCAGCCGATCTTCGACATGGACGGGCCGCTTGCCGCGAAGGCGCGCCGCGACATGCTCGACCTGGCGGCCGCCGACCGCATGCTGGTCGAGGCCTATCACTTCCCGTTCCCGGCTTGCGGTCATATCGTCAAGAGCGGCGCGGGCTTCGAGCTCGAGCCAATGGTGTGGGCGCCGCTCTAGCTTCACCCGCTACTGCAAATTGAACCCCAGCCGCGCCATGAAGGTGCGCCCCGGCTGCGGATAGGCATTGAAGCGGCCGATGGTGGCAAGGCTGGCGATGCCGTAGTCGTAGAACAGCTCATTGAACACGTTCTGCACCGCGAACGACCAGAACAGGTTCTTGACCTCGCCGCCGATGCGCATGTGGACCACGGTATGTGCCGGGATGAGCGGCTGCACATTGGCGGAATCGTTGTCGAACCGGCGCTTGCCCGTGTAGCGCACGATGGCATCGTAGACGACGTATTTGTCCCAGATGTTCCAAGATACGCCGGCATTGCCGCTCCAGCGCGAGATCAGCGGAATGTCATGGCCGGCGAACATGCCCTCGCGAAACACCGCGCGCGTGTAGGTGACCTCGCCCCTGAGCGATACCGCATCATTCAGCCGCAGCTTGGCCGTGGTCTCCACGCCCCAATGGCGAGTCGGATCGAGATTGATGTTGGTACCAGTCGCCGGGCTGTAAAAGATCTCGTTGTTGAGCCGTATGTCATAGACGCTCGATTGCAGGTCGAGCGCGCCGATATGCGCGCGCGCGCCGCCTTCGATCTCGCGCGAGGTTTGGGTGTGCAGACCGAAATTGGTCGGCGTCGGTGCCGGGAAATTGAACGCCACCGCCTGCCCGATGCGCTCGTCGGCATTCGGCACGCGGAAGCTGCGCGCGACATGCCCAAAGACGGCGAACATGTCGGTGAAGCGATGCTCGACGCCGAACTGCGCGGCGTATTGCCATTCGGCGCGGTCGAGCTGCATTCCCTGCGCGTCACCGAAGCCGAATGGCGCGGTCGGGTCATAGGTATCGCGCGCCGACAACGCGTTGCGCTGATAGCGCCCGCCGGCGGTGACATCGGTGTCGAGGCGCACGGCGAGTGTGCCGTTGGCGTAAAAGCCCTCGGTATCCTGCTTTATGTCGTATGTGTGGTAGGGCGGCGACATCAGATCCTTGGCGCGGTGCGACAGATACGCGGTGTGGTAGTAGTCGAAGCCGGTGAGGATTTTCACCGGCATTCCGAATACGTCGCTGTCGATCTTCAACCGCGGTGTCACTGAGGTCGTGGTTAGCTTGGTGTCGACGCCGTTATAGGGCGACCCCATGAAGAACAGCTCGGCCTGCTGGTCCTTGCGCCGCAGGCCGCCGTCGATGATCAATTCGGCGCCCGGCGCCAGCATGCGGGTGACGCCGAGCGTATAACTCTGCCCTTGCTTGTTGGCGTAGTCGTTCGGCGTGGCGGCCCCGCGCCGGTCGGTGGCGAGCTGGTTGATCCCGACGGACGGATCCACCAGCCGCCCGCCCGGCAGGCCAAGCTTCTGGTCGTCAACTCCGACGTTGAAATAGACGCTGCCCTGGTCGGCGGTATAACGCAGATCGCCGGTCGCACCTTGCTGGCGCAATGTGCTGTTCACCCGGTAGCCGTCGGTACGCAGCGCGATGGCGGACAAGGCCGCCGAAAATGGGCCCGACGAGCCGCTCGCCGAGGCGCGCGCTTCCTTGTCCTGGAACGAGCCGAAGCCGCCTTCGACGCGCGCATTGGGCGTGGCGCCGACGCCGTTCCGGGTGACGATGTTGATGACGCCGCCGACGGCGCCGTCGCCGTAGAGCACGGCGCCGCTGTTGCCACGCATGATCTCGATGTGGTCGATGCTGTTGATCGGGACCGAGGAGAAGTCGAAGCCCTGCAAATCAAAGTCGTTGAAGCGCCGGCCGTTGACAAGCACCAGCACGTTCGACGGCGCGCTGGCGCCGAAACCGCGCAGGTCCACCACGTCGCGGGCGCCGTTGACGCCGGCGCCGATGTGCTGGATCTGGATGCCGGCCTGCTCGGACAGCAGTTGCGGCAGCTGCTGCGTCGGCAAACGGCGGATATCCTCGGCGGTAACGACGGAGGTCGAGGTGCCAACAACGCCGGCGCCGAGCCGGCTCACGGACACATCGATCGCCGGCAGAATCAGCGTGGTGCTCTGCGCGTGCATCTCCGGCAGCAACCATGCGCTTAGCGCCAAGGCGGCGCCGCTAAGCCTTCGTGCAACTCCCATGACACAACGTTCCTTCGTTTGCGCGCGGCAAAGCCACGCGCGTCGGGTGAAACCAAGCCCGAGGCGAAGGACGTAGTGAAGGCACGCGAATAGCCAACTGCGCTTACTCTGGCGTGCCGAATGTCGTGAAAGGTTGCTCTCTCACGGCCTTCGCATCGGCATTGACGTCACCGCTGCGAAAGACCGCTCCGTATGGACGCCCCGTCCACCGGTTGGGTGACCGCGCTGGCAGGTCTCCTGGCTCGCGGGTCGTTGCCTTTATCCAGCCTTCCCAGTTTCCCAGTGGCCGTTTTGGACTTAAGGCTCGCCGCTCACAGTTGCGGGGGCAGCCACGGACGTCCGCAAAGACTTTTTCCGTCACAAAGTCTCGCGGATTCCGTGTTCCCTCTTTCGTCCCCGGACTTAACCCGGGGAACCAGCACGCTGAAATGTTCCCCCCAACCCAGCCTCAAGTCAAGACGGCCGCGGACGAACCGGCAAAAGCGGTCGCCTCCCTGAACAATTATCTTCAAGGGCCCCGGACTAGGCGCCGCTCACGAATTGTTTTTTCCGTACGCCCGCATTTTTGGTTTATTCTGAACCCCGACCCGGCTCTCACATTCAGGAAAGGTCACGGCATGACCCTGGCTCTTACGCTCCGTCGCATCGGCGTTATCGCCGCCGCCGCCCTGCTCGTCACGGCCGTCGGCATGAAGCCGCTCTACGCCATGGGCAGTGACGATAATCCCGCTCCGCCTACCGACGACTGCAAAAAGAAGAAAACGAAGAAGTGCAATAACGCCATCGAACAACCGCAACAGCAGCAGGCCTACGAGAAATTTTTGCGCGGCTACCGTAATGCGCGCCTGATCATTCTCGCGGGCAACTACCCCGGCGGCCTCGCCGCGATGCACGCGCTTGGCCATGACGAGCATCCGGACGTCGCCAATTACATCGGCTACGCCTACCGCAAGATGGGCGATTTCCACGATTCCAAGATCTGGTACGAAAAGGCGCTGGCCGCCGACCCCAACCATGTGCGCACCTGGTCCTATTATGGCATGTGGCAGATGGAGCAAGGCAACCGTCTAAAAGCACTCGACGACTTGCAGACGGTGAAACTGATCTGCGGCAATACCGACTGTGAAGCCTACCGCCAGCTCAAGGACGTGATCGACGGCAAGGCGACGTACTGAGCGTTCGTGTCCTGGGCGCAGCGCGTAAGCGGTGCAGCGCGCCCGGGACGCGGACATCTTAGGTCCCCTTTGCCTCTCCCAATATCCACCGGTAATAATCCGCGTCGACGCTTTCCACCGGCAGTACCATGATGGCCGGCGTCGCATACGAATGCAGTTCCTTCACCGCCTGACGCACGCTTTCCGCCAGCGCCGCACGGGTCTTGACCAGCATCACGACTTCCTCGGCCCGCTCGATTTGGCCCTGCCACCAATAATGCGAGACCATCCCCGGCAGGATATTGACGCAGGCCGCGAGGCGTTTCTCGACGATCGCGCGGCCTGCCTTCTCCGCCTCGACAATCGAGGGCCAAGTCGTATAGACGAGCACGGCGCGTTCCATTCTCAGGCCCCTTTCATGAGCCGCCCGGCCAATCGTTTCCAGCACATCGCCTTCGTCGCGGCCTCCACGCCGGAGGCGCGCGAGGCCTATACCAAGCTGGAAAAGCGTTACGGCAATGTCGATCCCGCCGCCGCCGACGTCATCGTGGCGCTCGGCGGCGACGGGCTGATGCTGCAAACCCTGCACAAGTTCATGATTTCCGGCAAGCCGATCTACGGCATGCACCGCGGCACCGTCGGCTTCCTGATGAACGAGTTTTCCGCCGAAGGCCTGGCCGAACGACTGGGCGCCGCGCAGATCACCGTCATCCACCCGCTGGTGATGAAAACGCGCGACGCGCAAGGCCGCACGCAAGAGCATCGCGCCATCAACGAAGTGTCGCTGTTCCGCCAAAGCGCACAGGCGGCACATCTCCGCATCCTGATCGACGGCAAGGAGCGGCTCGCTTATCTGGTCGCCGATGGCGTGCTGGTGTCGACGCCGGCCGGTTCCACCGCCTATAACTTGTCGGTGCAAGGGCCGATCATTCCGATCAACGCGCCCATGCTGGCGCTCACGCCGATCAGCCCGTTCCGGCCGCGGCGCTGGCGCGGCGCGCTGCTGCCCGACAAGGCCAAGGTCACCATCGAAGTGCTGGAGGCCGAGAAGCGGCCGGTGGCCGCGGTCGCCGACAGCGACGAGGTGCGCTCAGTGCACGCAGTTGACGTCAGCATGGATCACGGCGTGTCGATCAACATGCTGTTCGATCCCGGCCATAATCTCGACGAGCGGATTTTGCGCGAGCAGTTCGGGTTCTAATTCATGAGTGCGAAGGTCGATTTTTCCGTCAACGGCAAAGCTGTCAGCGTTTTACCCGCCAACGAAGAAACGCCGCTGCTCGCGATTCTGCGCAACGAGCTCGGCCTGATGGGCACCCGTTTCGGCTGCGGGCTGGAGCAATGCGGCTGCTGCATGGTGCTGATCGACGGGCAGCCGGAGAAATCCTGCGCCAAGCCGGCATGGAGCGTGGCGGGCAAGACCATCACCACGGTCGAGGGACTGGGCAGCGCCGAGCGCCCGCACCCGCTGCAGCAGGCCTTTCTCGACGAGCAGGCGGGGCAATGCGGCTATTGTCTCTCCGGCATTCTGATTTCCGCCAAGGCGCTGATCGACCGCAACCCGAAGCCGTCGCGCGCGGAAATCGCCGCGGCGCTCGACGAGAATATCTGCCGCTGCGGTTCGCATAACCGAATCCTGCGCGCGGTGGAAAAAGCGGCGACCGCGCTGCGGGAGCCAAGCTGATGAACGCGCCCGCGCTGCCCGGCCCGCTCAACGACAATCCCAGCCTTGCGCGCTGGGTGTCATTCCCGTCGCAGGGGAATGTCACGGTCTGCACTGGCCGCGTCGAGTTCGGGCAAGGCGTGCTCACCGCCATGGCGCAGATCGCGGCCGAAGAGCTCGACGTCGTTATGGAGCGCATCACCGTGCGCTCCGGCGACACCGAGCTCACGCCCAACGAGGGATACACCGCTGGCAGCATGTCCATGCAGTTTGGCGGCGTGGCGCTGCGCCAAGCCTGTGCCGAAGTGCGTAGCGTTTTTCTGGCGCAAGCCGCAAAAGGGCTCGGGTGCAAGCCGAGCGAGCTTTCGATTCGCGACGGCGCCATCCTGCGCAACGGCGCCTCGACCGGGCAAGATTACTGGTCGTTGGCCGGCGCGGTGGATCTCAGCGTCAAGGCAAGCGGCCTTGCGCCGCGCAAAGCGGTTGCCGACTTCAAGACCATCGGCGCAAGCCGCACCCGGCTCGAGCTGCCGGCCAAGATTTTCGGCCAGGCCACCTTTATTCACGACCTGGCGCTGGAAGACATGGTGCACGCGCGCGTGGTGCGACAACCGAACCGCGGCGCCACGCTTGCCGCAGTGGACGAAGCCGCGATCAAGCGCGCCGCCAGGGCATCCATCGAATTCGTGCGCAACGGCAACTTCCTCGCCATCCTCGGCGACGACGAAACCGCGGTGGAGGCGGCGAGCGCTGCCGCGGCCAACCACGTCACCTGGCAGAACGTGGAAACGCCGACCCCGCTGCAACAGGAAGCCAACTGGCTCTTGCAACGGCCGTCGATCGACCGGGTCATCGGCGCGCCGGAGCAGGCAGACAGCCAAGGCCGGCAGCGTTTCGAGGCGACCTACAGCAAGCCTTACCTCGCCCATGCCTCGATCTCGCCGTCCTGCGGGCTGGCGCTTTACGAAAAAGGCCATCTGACGGTGTGGACCCATTGCCAGGGCGTCTTCCCCCTGCGCGCAGCGCTTTCGCGCACGCTCAAGCTCGACGCATCCGCCATCACCGTGCATCACATGCAGGGCGCCGGCTGCTACGGCCACAATGGTGCCGACGATGCCGCCGCCGACGCGGCCATCGTCGCCATGCAGAAGCCGGGCAAGCCGGTACGCGTGCGCTGGCGGCGCGAAGAGGAATTCGTTTACGAACCGAAAGCGTCGGCCATGCTGGTGAAGGTGCGCGCGCTCGTCGACGAAGCCGGCAAGCCGATTGACTGGACCGCCGAAATCTGGAGCGGCACCCATCAGGGCCGCCCGGGCGGCGGCGCGCCGCTGCTCGGCGGGCAGGCACTGCCCGATCCCCTGCCCTTGCCGGCGCCAAGCGATGTGCCGGAGGCCAATGGCGGCGGTGCTACCCGCAACGCCGAGCCGTTCTACGACATTGCCGCCAAGCGCATCATCTACCATCTGGTGCCAGAGACGCCGGTGCGGGTGTCGTCGCTGCGCGGGCTCGGCGCTATGTCCAATGTGTTCGCGCTCGAATGCGCCATCGACGAATTGGCCGAGCGCGCGGGCAAGGACCCGGTCGATTATCGTTTGTCGATCACTTCCGATGCGCGCGCGCGCGCCGTGATCGAGAAAGCCGCCGCGATGGCGAACTGGCAGGCCGGCGCTCCCGCCGGCAGCGGACGCGGCCGCGGTTTTGCCTTCGCGCGCTACAAGAACAAGGCCGGCTACGCCGCCATCGTGGTCGCGCTGCAGGTCGATGAGGAAATTCGCTTAGCCCATGTCTGGTGCGCGGCCGATGCCGGGCTGGTGGTCAATCCCGACGGCGTTCTCAACCAGCTCGAAGGCGGCATCATCCAGTCGGCGAGCTGGGTGCTCAAGGAGCAGGTGCGCTTCGATAACGGCGTCACTTCGCTCGACTGGGAAACCTACCCGGTGCTGAAATTCTCAGAAGTGCCCGAGATCGACATCGCGCTCGTCAACACCAAAGACGAAGCCCCGCTTGGCATCGGCGAAGTGACCGCCGGACCGACCGCCGCGGCCATCGGTAACGCGGTCTCGCACGCGCTCGGCATCCGCATCCGCGACCTGCCGCTCACGCGCGAGCGCATCATGACGGCGCTGCTCAAGGAATAGGCTTGCCAGCCGGCAGGCCGATGCCCTTATCCTAAACCCTTCGTTAACGACGCTCCGCTAGTTTCAGGCGGCTGGTATCGGGCGACGGCGCCCGGGCCCCGGGGTGCCATGGTTCGCATCGATTTCAACCGCCTGCGTTTTCTCGTTATCGACGATAACGTCCATATGCGCCGGATTCTGCGCACCCTGCTGCACGGCTTCGGTGCGCGTGACGTTTATGAAGCCGAAGACGGCGCGGCCGGCCTGGAAGCCTTCACCCATTACGTCCCCGACGTCGTCATCACCGACTGGGCGATGCCGATATTCGACGGGCTCGAGCTCACGCAGATGATCCGCCAGCCCGGCGCCAACCCCAATCCGTTTGCCGCGATCATCATGCTCACCGGCCATTCCGAGAAAAAGCGCGTGACCGCCGCGCGCGATGCCGGCATCACCGAATTCCTCGCCAAACCGATCTCGGCGAAAGGTCTCTATCAACGCATCGCCAACGTGGTTGTAAATCCGCGCCCATTCATCAAGACCAAGACCTATTTCGGCCCGGACCGCCGTCGCAACGTCAACCCGAATTATGTCGGACCCGAGCGCCGCAAAGGCGGCGCGGCCGATGTGATCCGGCAGTCGCCATTGCTCGAAAAAGCCCGTTCCCCGAACTGACAGAGGAACTCATTCTATGGCTCCCCGCAAAGACGCCGCGGCCACCGCCACTTACGGCGACCACGAAGTGATCACGCCGGAAAACAAGCTGCGTAAGTTGGTGTCCGTGCGGCCGCTGTTTCCGGGCGAAGAGGATCCGGTCGCGCGCGCGGAAAAGGCGCTCAGCGAGCTGTCGCCTGAATTCGCCTCCTGGATGGATTCAGAATGCGAGCGGCTCGACCAGGCCCGACGCAGTGTCAATAAGAACGGTTTCACCAAGACCAACAAGGAAGCGCTGTTCCACGCCGCCCACGACATCAAGGGCGAGTCCGCGACCTTCGGATTTCCTGCGGTGGCCGCCGCCGCCGACAGCCTGTGCCGGCTGATCGAGCACACGCCCGATGAAACGCACATTCCGTTCGAGCTGGTGGACCAGCATGTCGACGCGGTGCGCGCGATCTATCGGGAATATGCCCGTTCCGACGCCAAGAATCTGGCCGCCCAGTTGACCAAGCGGCTGCGCGAGGTGACCGACGAATTTCTCATTCACGAGAACCGAGACCGCCCCGATGTGCTCGAACAGATCGTGGGGCCGCCGATCGCGCCCGAATAAGCGGGAAAGCTAGGCCACCAGCCGCATTTCGTCGGCCGCGATTTCAACGGGCAGCGGCAACGAATCGTCGGCAACCAGATCCTCGCAGAACATACGTGCTTCCTCGCGCGCGGCCTCGACCGCGAAACGCCGCAGCAGCGCCAGCAGCGAGGCCATATCCGGCTCGCGCTCGGCCGCGCAGGCGGCCAGCACTCGCTCGACCATGCGCCGCTTGAGTCGCGCCACCCCGCCCTGCTCGCCGACCAGCACGCCTTCGCGCATCGCCTTGATCGCCTCGCGGAAGGCCGGATAGGCGAAGTCAGGCAGCCCGGCCTTGGCGTAGAGCGCGCGGAAGCCAGAAATGTTGCGATCGTGTAGGTAGCTCGCGGCGCGGTCGAGCCGCACGCCGGACAATTCGGCCAGCACCTCCTCGAACAGCACCACGTTGCCGGAAAGCAGCGCGCGCAGGATCATGCCGACGGTGAGCTGTCCGCTCCGACGCAGATGCTGCACGAACTCAACGATTTCCTCGTAAGGGGTTTCGGCGGCGAGCGCGACCGTTGTCTTTTCGCAGGCTTCTCGTGCCGCATATTCCGCATGCTCCGGCCCCATCCATTGCCGGGCAGCGACGAATCCGGCGAGCGTCTGCGACAACTTCGAGAGCAGTGCCTGGCGCGTCGCCATCGGCAGGTCGTCGCGCGCCAGCAGGTTCTCGCGGATCGGCGCCAGATGGCCGAAGCGCTCGACCATGCGGTCGACCGAAAACAGCGCGATCTCGGCGTCGGAATTTTCCAGAAGCGCCAGGCAAGCCTGCGCGACGCCGACTTCGGCGATAGCGGCGGCGAGCGAACACGGCAGCAGCGCGCGGGTGGCAATCGCCACCTGTGCTTCCGAGTGGCCGGTGGCGATGAGATCGATGAGATCGTCCTCCGGCAGCAGCGGCGAGCGCGCCAGCACCGGGATCGCGATGTCTGGCTGATCGGCGGCGAGCGCGTGCACCACCACGCGCGGCGCCTTCTGCGCCGAGGCGAACGCTTCGGAAAGTGCGCGCCGCACCAGCGGCGACGGATCGTCGAGCAGCATGATTATCGCGCCTTCGGCGGCGGCGAGATCGTCGGCTGACAATTCCGAATGAAGATAGGCGCGCGCCAGCGTGGACGTGGCGTCGGCCCGTTCGCCGGGCGGCGCATAGCGGACCCACTGCAGGAACTGACGGACAATCATGACTGAACCGACGCGACCGCTGAGCCGCCATGCCCGACGGCACGCAAAACTTAGCCGACGAGGCTTAACAAACCGTTCACCATAGAAATTGATGAACTGTTAACGACGCAGGGGGCGCGCGCGGCCCGCGCGACATTCAGACTTTGCCGTCGCGCGTCTTGCGCGGTCCGGGCGGGGTGTCCCTGAACAGGTCAAGCAGCGCCGACGGCTGGCCGTCCGGCTGCGGCCCGCCCTTGCCCGACGCCCACAGCGTGTTGACGGTCTGGGACACGCCGCGTCGCGGCACGTCGGTGAACATCGACTGGAACAGCGGCCGGTCTTCCTGCACCGGCCGGGTGTAATGGGGTTGCACAGGCAACGACGTCCGCGCCTGCGCATAGGCTTGCGTCACGCCGGCGGGATCAGCCACCGGAGGCGCCGGGATCGGCGCGGGCCGGAGCGGAATCGGCGCCGGCGGGAGCGGCACATCCGCGCGCACTTTCGCTTGCGGCGCGGGCGAGTTGAATGTGAGCGCGTGGGCCACCTCGTAGCGGCCGGTGAGCTTGGCATAGACCGCGGCGGCGCTGCGCGGGCTGCCCGAGCGGTCGTAGAAAATACTGCGGTTTGCCGTGGCAGCGGCCGGAAACATGGCGGCGGCGTTGGCTTGCGGCTGGGTCGTGGACACACCGATCAGCTTGGCCGCCCCGTTGGGTCCGAGGAAATGCGCGATGTAGAGTTCGCCCTGCGATGGTGCGCGGCCGAGCGCGGTGGCAAGCCGCGCCTCGTTGCTGCGGGTGAAGACGCCCGCCACCATGGCGCTGGCGGACGGGTCGCTGCGCAGCCGCATGATGGCGGCGCGCGCCGCCGGATCGGGCACTTCATAATGCCCGTCCGCGGTCTGCCCGATGGCCGCGGCATAATTGACAAGCCCGAGCGCCGGTCCTTCCTGCTTCAGGGTGGCAAGCCAGGTCTGCTCGATGAACTGGTAGAGCCCCTTCGCCGACGAGGTCGTTGCCTGCGCCGCCGGATTGAGGTTGGATTCGATTTGCGCCGTGGTGAGCAGGTATTCGAAGCTGGTGCCGGTGGTTTGCGCCGCGTCGCGGATGGCGCCCGCAATCTTGGACGCCGCGCCGACATTGATGGAATCGATCGCCATGGGACTTGCCGGCATTCGTGGGTCACCCCACCGGGGCTCAAGGCCTTCGCAAGCCCTGTCGAGCATGGGTAATTATGGTAAATGACTGGTTAACGGCGGCCGGTGCGCGTCTGCGCACGGCCCGGTTTTGGAGACAGCGATGGCGGAAACAATCCAGCGGCACAAGCGGGGCGGGCTTTATTTCGAGGACTTCGAGGTCGGCAAGTCCTACGAGCATCCCCTCACCCGCACGGTCACGCAGATGGACAACTTGTTGTTCTCCAATATGACGCTCAATCCGCAGCCGCTGCACATCGACCGGCACTTCTGTGAGCAGGAGACCGAATGGGGCCAGCCGCTGATGAACTCGCTGTTCACGCTCGGCCTAATGATCGGCATCCAGGTCTCCGACATGACGGTCGGCACAACCATCGCCAATCTCGGCATGAGCGACGTCAAATTTCCCGCGCCGCTGTTCGAAGGCGACACGGTGAACTGCACAACCGTCGTGGTGAGCAAGCGCGAATCGAAATCACGGCCGGGCGCCGGTATCGTAGAATTCCATCACAAGGCCTTCAAGCAAGACGGCACGCTGGTGGCCGAATGCCATCGCAATGCTTTCATCCGCATGCGGCCGAAGTGACCATATGCGCGCGCACACTGCGGCGATCGTTGTCGGCGCCGCCGATTGTGTGGCGGCCGTGGCTATCGCGCTCGCGCTACTCGGCTCTGGCTCGGACCCGGCGACCAAAGATCTCGACAATGCCGCGGCTTGGCTCTTAATCGCCCTGCTCCTGATCAGCGGTGTGCCCGGATTGGTGCTGGCGCTCCTGCGCCGCGCGCCGAAGTTCGCCCTGGTGCTGACATTAGGCTTCCCGATAGGGTTCGTTCTGTTCTATATCGCCGCAGTGATCGCGTTCGCCTTTTAGCCGCCGGTGGTTGTCATGCGCTCGCTTCTGTTCGTTCCCGCCGACGGCGGCGCCAAGCTCGACAAGGCGGCGGCAAGCGGCGCCGACGCCGTCATCATCGATCTGGAGGATTCGATCGCGCCCGAGCGCAAGGAAGTAGCGCGCGCGGCTGCATTGGAATTTCTCAATCGCGAAAATGCCAAGAAGGAGCGCCCGCGCCTCTTGGTGCGCATCAACGGGCTCGATACCGGCATGACCGACGCTGACCTTGATGCCATCGTCGCAGGCAAGCCGGATGCGGTGGTATTTCCCAAGGCGGAAGGCGGTGCCACCGTCACGCATATCGATGCCAAGCTGACCGCGCGCGAGGCTATCGCCGGTTTGCCAGAAGGCTCGGTGAAAATCCTGGCGCAGGCAGTGGAATCGGCGGCCGGGCTGTTTGTCGCCGGCACCTTTCGCGATGCCAGCGCACGGCTGATCGGATTGACCTGGGGGCCGGAAGATCTATCGGCCGAGCTCGGCGCCGAAGCCAACCGCGAAGCAGACGGCACGCTTACCGGGCCCTATCGCCTTGCGCGCGCCATGTGCCTTTTTGGCGCCGCGGCGGCGAAAGTCCCCGCGATCGAGACGGTCTATGTGGATTTCCGCAACGCGGAGGGCCTGCGCCGCGACACCGAGATGGCGCGCCGCGACGGCTTCACTGGCAGGCTCGCAATTCATCCGGCGCAAGTGCCGGTGATCAACAAAGTATTCACGCCCACGCTGGATGAGATCGAGAAGGCCAAAGCCGTGGTGGCGGCATTCGCCGCGCAACCCGGCGCCGGCACTGTGGGCATCGACGGCAAGATGTACGACCGCCCGCATCTGGTGCGGGCTCAAGCGCTGCTGGCGCGTAAACCCTAGCGGTTCAGTTTGCAGCTTCGATCCTGCTCGCGGTCGCCCGGACCGTCGGATCGCTGTTGGTCGTGAACTCGTGCACCTTGGCGCGCACGTCCGGCGGCAGGTTATTTCGCTCGGCTACCGGCAGGATCGACAGCGCGACCAAGGCGCCAAGTTCCAGCCGGTAGTTTCCAGAATTGAAGAACTGTCGCACCATCTCGATCATTTGCGGCCCCTGCTTCGCGAGTTCGATGCGCGCGTTCCGGCGCACGAACACATCATCGCTCTTCAGACGCACCGAAAAGTTCTGCACCTTATCGCCCGACTGCGCATAGGCGGACGGCAACAACCAGTTGAGTAAGGCGGCACCCGGGCCGGTGGGGCAGGCGACGGCGGCGGCGTCGAGTGGATCGAGTACTTTAGCTTGGCCGACCGGGGTTTCATTGACTTGGCGCCAGACTCGGAGCTTGAAGATTTTCTTGTCCTCCACCGTCTCCGGCAGCGGCTGCGCAACCAGCACTGTTTCTGATTTGAAGTCGGTATCGGGCATCAGTGGGATCTTGAAAATGCTGGTGCCCCCATCGTCGCGCGGATTGTTGTTGATGATGCCGACTGCGAGGCAAGTCGGCGAATGGGGCGCAAGCACCAAGAAGGGGAAATTGACGTACTCGATATCGTCGACGTCATTCTCGCGTTTGATATAGGCGGCTCTGCTGTGCAACAGGTTTGAGGCTACCTGAACCTGATATCCGGTCGGGACCCCCGTTATCTCGCCGACCAGCAGGAGGCGTTGCGACTGGGTCCACGAGGGGAAAAAGCGCTGGACGAGATCGAGCACACCCCAGGCGACGATGAAGGCAAGACCAAAGCAAAGAGGGACGGCCGCCCATGTCTTGGACTTCCAAATCTTATAGACCCCCGGCGCGATAACGAGGGTCAAGACAAGGCCGACACCCAAAAAAACCGTATTTGACGCTCAGGTCCGCGATTTGAAAGACGATTCCGAGATCGGCACTCATGATTGCCCTCCCCTCGGTTCCAAGCTCGTGGACAAGGCTACGACCGTGGCTAGGCCAATACAACCACCAGGCGAAATGTGTGCAAAATCATCGCATAGTGGGAAGGTCGCCCAAACGACCTGTACGAGCTTGGCGGCGAGATCTTAATCGCGCTTGCGCTTGCTGAAGGTCGACAACATTTTCTTCGGCTCGTCGGACTCATAGGCGCGCACGAAGGCGTCGATGCCGGCGGCGATGGCGGCGTCCGCCGGCAGCTTCTCCCATTCGCGCATCAGCGCCTTTTGCTGGCACACCGCCTGCGGCCCGGCGGCAAGCAGCGCCGCCACAATCTTTTCGACTTCCCCGTCGAGCGCCGCAGGCTGAACCACGCGCTCGACCAGGCCCCAGCGCAAGGCGGTGTCGGCGTCGATCGTTTCGCCCAGCATCATGAGCTCGCGCGCGCGGCCGAAACCGATCAGGCGCGGAATGAGCGCGGCCTCCACCACCGAGGGCAGGCCGACCTTGACTTCCGGCATGCCGAATTTCGCCCTGGTTGTCGCCACCCGCAGATCGCAGGACGCCGCCACTTCCAGACCCGCGCCCAGGGCGTAGCCGTCGATCGCTGCGATCACCGGCACCGGCAACTGCCGCAGGCAATCGCAGGTCCGGTGCACCAGCGTGATGAAGTCGCGCGCGCTGGAACGGTCAAGCGCCGCCATCTCCGGGATATTGGCGCCGCCGATGAAGGCCTTGCCGCCGGCGCCGCAAAGCACCAGCGCGCGCAGGTCGTCGCGCGAAGCCAGCCCCTCGACCGTCGCGATGAATTCGAACATCAGCGCGCTGTCGAGCGTGTTGAGCTTGGCACGGTTATCGACGGTGAGATAGGCGATGCCGCCTTGTTCGCGCGCATCGAGCCGCAGGTCGACGCGGGGCGCCGCGCTCATGGCTTGCCGTATACGGCCTTCGGGTCGAACGCCTTCTCGGCTTCGCGGAACTCGAGCGTCGCCGCGCCTATCTTGCCGAGCGGCACCGCGCGGTAGAAGCACGAGCGCCGGCCGGTGTGGCAGGCGCCGGCACCAAGCTGCTCGACCTTGAGCCAGAGCGCGTCCTGATCGCAATCGACGCGCAATTCGAGCACGCGCTGGACGTGGCCGGAGCTCTCGCCCTTCTTCCAAAGCTTCTTGCGCGAGCGGCTGTAGTACCAGGCCTCGCCGGTTTCGATGGTCTTAGCCAGCGCTTCCGCGTTCATATGCGCGACCATCAGCACCTCGCCCGATTTGGCGTCGGTGACGACCGCCGTGACCAGCCCATCCGCGCCGAATTGCGGCGTGAAGGCCAAGCCTTCCTCGATTGCCGAATGATCAGCCAAACTCGCCTCGCGTGGTTTACGCGCGGGCGAGCTAGCGTTGCGTCCCGCGCAGCATGGTCATGAAGCGCACCTGCTCATTCGCGTCGTCGCGGAACGCGCCGGTGAAATGCGTGGTCACGGTCAGCGCGCCGGGCTTCTCCACCCCGCGCAGCGACATGCACAGGTGCTCGGCCTCGATCATCACCGCCACACCGCGCGGCTTCAAGATCTCGTCGATCGCGGTCGCCACCTGCGAGGTCAGATGCTCCTGCGTCTGCAGCCGCCGGGTATAAACGTCGACCAGCCGCGCCAGCTTCGACAGACCCACCACGCGTTCCACCGGCATATAGGCAACATGCGCCTTGCCGAAGAACGGCATCATGTGGTGCTCGCAATGCGAGTTGAAACCGATGTCCTTGACCAGCACGAAATCGTCATAGCCGCCGGTCTCGGTGAAGGTGCGGTCGAGCACTTCCACCGGGCATTCGCGGTAGCCCTGGAAAATCTCGCCATAGGCGCCGATCACGCGCTTGGGCGTTTCGGCAAGGCCCTCGCGGTCGGGATTGTCGCCGGCATAGGCGATCAGCGTGCGGACCGCGGCTTCCGCCTCCTCGCGCGAGGGGCGCGGCACGACAGGCGTCGGCGCCGCCCGCACATGCTCGGACAGGCCCTGCTTCGGCCAGGGCTTAATGTTGGTGCTCTTCGCGTCCATGACGGGTCTCTCCGTTCGACCGGCACGCACCCTTTGACGAGGGATGGCGCCGGGAGTGTCACCGGGGTGGCCGCGTCTATTAACGCGTGGTGGAACGATTTAGTCCAATCCGCCGCGCCTGGACGCTGCATTCCCATTTCGCATGGCAGAAAGCCGGCATGGCTTAACGCCATATCCGCCGGCCAAAGAACCCTTCTCGCGCCGTCGGATCAGCCCCTATATATTCGTTTGCGTGGCCGAGGCAAATGTGCCGGCGGGTCTAGCGGTCAAAAACTCAATGCTCAACGACGTTTACAACGCGAAAATCCTGGACCTGGCGGGCAATATCTCCCGCCTAGGGCGGCTCCCCGCGCCCGACGCCTCAGCCACCGCCCATTCCAGGCTATGCGGTTCCACGGTCACGATCGACCTCAAGATGGATCACGGCGTGGTTGCGGATTTCGCCCATGACGTGAAAGCCTGCGCGCTTGGCCAAGCCTCCTCGTCGATCATGGCCCGCCACGTGGTCGGCTCGAAGCCCGCCGAATTGCGTGCGCTGCGCGAAACCGTGCGCAAGATGCTGAAGGAAAACGGCCCGCCGCCCACCGGCAAATGGGCCGACATCGCGGTGCTCGAGCCGGTGCGCGACTACAAAGCCCGCCACGCCTCGACCATGCTCACCTTCGATGCGGTGGTGTCCGCCCTCGACCAGATCGAGGCCAAGCGCAAGGAAAGCATCCCGGCCGAGTGACAAGCCCCACCAATCTCCCGCGCGCCGCCGGACGCGGCCTGATTCTGCTCTACCGCTACACCGTTCTGGCGCTGATCGGCCCGCGCTGCCGCCACCTGCCCGGCTGCTCGGAATATGCCGAGGAAGCCGTGCAGCGATTCGGCCTGTGGGCGGGTTCATGGATGGCGCTGGCACGCATCCTGCGTTGCCATTCGTGGGGCACGCACGGGCTCGACTTCGTGCCGAAAACCGCACCGGACAGCGCGCGCTGGTACCTGCCGTGGCGCTACGGCCGCTGGCGCGGGACGAACGAAACACCGTAGTTGCGCGCCGCGTTAGCGCTGTTATATCCCTCCCCCAGGCTTACCTGCGTTCGTGGGCAGCGAGTGAGCAAGGAGACGCTGATGGTCGCGCTGACCTTTCCCGACGGCGCACGCCGTGAATATCCCCCAGGCACAACCGGGCTGGACGTGGCCAAGCGCATTTCGCCCTCGCTTGCCAAGCGCACGGTGGCGATGGCGCTCGACGGCGCGCTCGCCGATTTGAGCGACCCGATCGAGCGCGACGCCAAAATCGAATTCGTCTCACGCGACGACCCGCGCGCGCTGGAACTGATCCGACACGACGCCGCCCATGTGATGGCCGAAGCGGTGCAGAGCCTGTGGCCGGGCACCCAAGTCACCATCGGCCCGGTGATCGAGAACGGCTTTTATTACGACTTCTTCCGCAACCAGCCGTTCACGTTGGAAGACCTGCCGACAATCGAAAAGAAGATGAAGGAGATCATCGCGCGCGACAAACCCTTTACCAAGGAAGTTTGGCCGCGCGACAAGGCCAAGAAAACCTTCCGTGACATGAGCGAGAGTTTCAAACTCGAGTTGATTGACGCCATTGCGGAAGACCAGCAGATCAAGATTTACAAGCAGGGTGACTGGTTCGATCTTTGCCGCGGCCCGCATATGACGTCTACCGGCAAGATCGGCAACGCCTTCAAGCTGATGAAGGTGGCCGGCGCCTATTGGCGCGGCGATTCAAACAATCCGATGCTCACGCGCATCTACGGCACCGCCTTCGCCAAGCAGGACGAGCTTGATGCCTATCTCAAGCAGCTAGAGGAAGCTGAGAAGCGCGATCACCGCCGGCTCGGGCGCGAGATGGACCTTTACCATTTCCAGGAGGAGGCGCCCGGTTCGGTGTTCTGGCACGCCAAGGGCTGGACGCTGTTCCAGGCGCTGGAGAATTATATCCGCCGCCGTCAGCAGGATTTCGGTTTTGCGGAAGTCAACGCGCCACAGCTCATGGACTCATCGCTGTGGGTCGCCTCCGGCCACATGGCGACCTTCCGCGAGAGCATGTTCCTGACCCAGCCGCGCGAAGACGACGAGCGCGTCTTCGTGGTCAAGCCGATGAACTGCCCCGGCCATATCCAGATCTTCAAGAACGGTCTGAAGTCGTACCGCGACCTGCCGTTCAAGCTCGCCGAATTCGGCAAGGTGCACCGCTTCGAGCCCTCGGGCGCGCTGCATGGATTATTACGCGTGCGCGCCTTCACCCAGGACGACGCGCACATCTTCATCACCGAGGAGCAGATCGCGGAAGAGTCGCTTAAAGTGAACGACCAGATCCTGTCGATCTACGAGGACTTCGGCTTTTCCGACGTGAGCATCAAATTCTCCGACCGTCCGGACAAGCGCATCGGCGACGACGCGGTTTGGGACAAGGCGGAAAGGGCCCTGATGGCGGCGCTCAAGGCCTCCGGCCGGCCATGGACGCTCAACAAGGGCGAAGGCGCCTTCTACGGCCCCAAGCTCGAATACGTGTTGCGCGACGCGATTGGCAGAGATTGGCAATGCGGCACCGTACAAGTCGACCTCAACATGCCGGGACGGCTGGGCGCCTTTTATATCGACGAGCATTCCAACAAGGTGACGCCGGTGATGATTCACCGTGCCATGTTCGGCTCGCTCGAACGCTTCACCGGCATCATGATCGAGCACTATGCCGGTCATCTACCGCTGTGGCTATCGCCGGTACAGGCCGTGATCGCCACCATTACCTCGGATGCCGACGACTACGCGCGCGAGACGGTGGAAGTGGCGCGCAAATGCGGCCTGCGCGTCGAGAGCGATCTGCGCAACGAGAAGATCAACTACAAGGTGCGCGAGCACTCGCTCGCCAAGATCCCTGCTCTGCTGGTGGTCGGCAAGAAGGAAGCGGCCGAGCGCAGCGTCTCGGTGCGCCGGCTCGGCCAGGACAAGCAGGAGGTCATGGCGCTCGACGACGCGCTGGCCGCGCTCGCCGCCGAAGCGGTGGCGCCGGACGTCAAGCGCGCAATGGCCTAAACGCGCGCTACTTCAGGCTGGCGATATAGGCGGCGATGTCGCCCGCCTCGTAGCGCGACAAACTCATGTCGGGCATTTTCGGATGCGGCAGCAGCAGGAACAGCGCCAGCATGGGCGCGTCCATGTGCGGTTTTTTTGCCACCTCCGAGAACGGCGGCGCCTGGGTATTGCCACGCTGCTGACTGGAGGTGACCACATGGCAGGACGCGCACCAGCGCTCGGCCAGTCGCTTGCCGTTGGCTGCATCGGCCGCCGACGCCGCGCCCGTCAGGCTCGCGAAAAAGTTCAATGACAGCAGCGCAGCGATTATTCGATTCATGAGGGTCTCGGAGGGGTTGGGGATCGGCACGATCATATACGCCGGCGCGGCGCGCGTCTCATCCGACTTGGGATCTGTGGAGAAAATCAGCGGCCGCCGGCCGCGCGCACGACTGGCGGATCGCCGGCCTCCACCGGCTGCTGTTCGAGCGCCGCCAAAAAGCGTTCCGCCCAGTGGGTGATGTCGTTGGCGACCAGCACCCGGTAATTCTGATCGTGCCGCTGGCGCCGTTCGGTCAGCGGCATCGACAGCGCCCGGTTGATGGCGATGGCGACGCCTTCGGGATCGTAAGGGTTGACCAGGAGCGCAGCCCCGCATTCGCGTGCGGCGCCGGCAAACCGCGACAGGATCAGCACGCCGGGATCGGCCGCGTCCTGGGCGGCGATGTATTCCTTGGCCACCAGGTTCATGCCGTCGCGCAAAGGCGTCACCAGCGCAGCGCGCGCCCCGCGGTAGAGCCCGGCCAGCGCGGTGCGGCTATGTGCCTTGTTGATGTAACGCAGCGGCGTCCATGACGCCTCGCCGAAGGTGCCGTTGATGCGGCCGACCGCCTCGCCCACCTTGCGGCTGATGTGGGCATATTCAGGGATTCCGCTGCGGCTGCGCGGCGTGATCTGCAGATAGGTGACCTTGCCGCGCCAGTCCGGGAAGTTGGTCAGGAAGCGCTGGAACGCATCCATGCGTTCGGGAATGCCCTTGCTATAATCGAGCCGGTCGACACCGATGATCATGGCGCGTCCCGACAGGCTATCCAGCACCTCGCGCACAAAGCCGGATTCGATGGCGCGGCGCGCCAGACGCGAAAAGGCTTCGGTCTCGACGCCGACCGGGAATTGTCCAATCTGCACAACACGGCCTTCGAAGGTGAAGCTGTCGTCGCCAACGCGCTTGAGGCCGCATTCATTGACGAGATAGCGCGAGAAATTGGTGGCGTCGGTCTCGGTCTGGAAGCCGACCAGGTCGTAGTGGCCGAGAGCGGGAACGAGCTGCTCGTGATTGGGCAACGCGGTGAGGATTTCCGGCGGCGGGCACGGAATATGGATGAAAAAGCCGATCTTGTTCTTGTGGCCGCGGTCGCGCAGCGCCTTGGCGAAGGGCATCAGGTGATAATCGTGCACCCAAATCACGTCGTCGGGCTTGAGCATTTTTTCCAGGTGGGTGGCGAAATATTCGTTGACGCGGAAATAACCGCCGAGATCGCGCCGGGTGAATTCCGCAAGATCTAACCGGTAATGCAGAATCGGCCACAGCACGCGATTAGCGAATCCGTTGTAGAATTCTTCATAGTCGTCCTTGCGCAGATCGATGGTGACGTAGGAGATGTTGTCCTGCGTGACCATCTTAGAAGGACCGGGATCGCTGTCGGTGGCGCGCCCGCTCCAACCGAACCAGAGGCCGCCGCGGCGTTTGAGCGCGGCTCGGATCGCCACTTCGAGCCCGCCGGCCCGCGCCGCACCGTCAGGCACGCCAACTCTGTTCGACACCACGACGAGCCGCGCCAAAACCGCTCTCCCCAGCTCCGCGACAATTTGATCGCGGTCAATCCGATCAGCTTGCATCCATAAGCCGCAATCGGCAATTCAAAAAAACCGTCGCGATAACCGTATACGGGCATATAGCGCCCGAACGGCAAAAATGTTCACGGGATCACCGGCCCGCCAGCGTTTGAAGGGCGCGGCGCACCTGCTCAGGCGAATGGAATATCCCGCTAACGCCGGCAAAATGCCGATGTACCGAAAAACCGCTACCGCCAAGTTCGGGCAGCAGCGCGAATACCGATTCGTCGGTCACATCGTCGCCGATGAACACCGGCCTACGGCCGTAAAACGGCGCATGGGTCATCAGCGCGCGCACCGCCCCGCCTTTGCTCACGCCCGGGCGTTTGACCTCGAACATGGCCTTGCCCGGCAGCACCTCGATCGCCTCGCCGGGAAACGCGGCGCGCGCCGCGGCGATATGCTGCCGTAACGCGTCTTCGCTTTGCGACGCGTTGCGGTAATGCAGCGCGAGCGAATAGCCCTTGTCCTCGACCACGATGCGGGGATCGATGCTTTTAGCGCCGGCGAGCTGCCGCCGCAACTTCTCCGGCAAAGGTTTCATGCTGATGTGCTCGTCGCGTAGCCGCGTTTCAGCGCCGTGGCCGCCCACCACCGGCAGCTTGAGCGGCGAGAATAGCCGGTCGAGATCGACGATGGGGCGCCCGCTCACCAGCGCCAGCGCGCCGCCGGTCAAGTCGAGCAAGCGCGCGAGCGAGCGGCATAGCGCGTCGGAGACATGCACCTCATGCGGCGTCGGCGCAAGATCGACGATGGTGCCGTCGACATCGAGCAAGAGAGCGATCGCCTTGGGATCGAGACGCGTGAACATCGCCATGGCCGCGTTATTGGCGGCGGCGAGGTCGGGCGCGGGCGCTTGGCTCACCGTGCCAATACCTCGACGTCGCCGTCCACGCCGGTGGCGACCTTGAATTCGCGCTCGAACACCTTGCCCTCGTTACGCGCGATCGCGCGATATTCGCCCTCGGCCAGGATCACGCGCGGAAAGGCGCCGATCGATTCCTTGATCACGTCGCCGCCGGGCGTGAGCACCGACCACGCGGTGTTGGCGAGCGCTTCCCCGCCCTTCTCGGCCACCAGCTTGAGGGTGATGGCGGCGGCCCGGTGGGTGATGGTGATGTCGGTGAGCTTACCGGCCTGCACGCGGATGTCGGAGCGCACCACCGCATTGGCATCGCCGTAGTGCGACACGATGTAATAAGTGCCTTCCGGCACCGCCACCACCTCGCCGGTCATCAAGTGCTCGGCGATCGGTCGCCGGTCGCCGGGTTCGAACTGGCTGCCCTTGAAGACGTTGAACGAAATCTGTCCGGCCGGGATGTGGACGTCGCCGACGCGGCCCTCCATGCGCAGGCCGCCCGCCGGCAAGTCGAATTCCTCGCGTACCGTCGGCCCGCGCAGCGTCACCGGCCGCACCGCGGTGGCAAGACCGAAGCCGACATGCACGATATAGGCGCCGGCCGGCAGCACCACCGTGGGCGTCGGGGCTTTTTCTTCCTTGACCAGGCGGAAGTTTCCCTTGGCGTCGGGCTTGGCGGCATAGACCCGCCAAGTCAGGCCGCCTTCGATCTCCGGCGCGTCCTTGCCGAAGCGGGCGCTGAGCGCGAGCGCCACTTTGCCGGCCGGCACCATCAGCGTCGGGGCGTTCGGCATCGCCTCTCGCGGCGCAGCCAGCGGCCATTGCGAAGGCGCCGTCAACGCGCCGCTGGGGCCGAATACCTCGCCGCGCGTGACCGGCGCAGGCGAGATCAGGCCGACCGACGGCGTCGCCGAAAACAACGAGTTCTGCCCGGCCGCCTGTCCCAGTGCCGCGCCCGGAAAGAGCAAAGTGAGGATGAGCGCAAGCTCCAGCCATATGCGGCCGCAGGTAGCGGCGTTTGCGGGAGCGCTGCTCATGACCGGGCAGTTTTCGACCCAAATCGCGGCGATTTCAAGCCAGGCACCCGCGTTTGTCACCCTTTCGGCCCTATGCTAGGCGCAGACGCACGATTTTTGCGCACGATCTTTTCCAAAATCCGGCAAGCTCGCGATGCCCGACGCCCTGGAACTGCTCAAGACCCGCCGCTCAGTCAAGCCAATGGAATTGACCGGGCCCGCCCCGACTGCGGCCGAAATCGATACCCTGCTTTCGGTCGCTTCACGGGTGCCCGACCACGGTAAGCTCACGCCTTGGCGCTTCATTGTGTTCGATGGCGACGCGCGGCTCACAGCCGGCGAGACCATCGCCGAAGTCTTCTGCGCCGACCACTCCGATGCCGCGCCCGACCAAATCGAGTTCGAACGCAAGCGGCTGGCCCGCGCCCCTTTGGTGGTCGCGGTGGTTAGCCGCGCCGGCGCACACGTGAAAATTCCCGAATGGGAGCAGCAATTGTCGGCCGGCGCCGCCGCCATGAGCCTGGTGATGGCCGCCCATGCCATGGGTTATGCGGCGAGCTGGATCACCGAATGGTACGCCTACGATCGGCGTGTGCTCGACAAATTTGGCGTCGCGGCGAGCGAGCGCATCGCCGGCTTCGTCCACATCGGCCGCCCGGCCAAGCCGCCCCAGGATCGCGAGCGGCCGAAGCTCGCCGACATCGTTACCCGGTTCGGCGCCTGAGCAAATGTTCTACGACGCTATCATGAACGACCACGGATTGCGTTTCGACCCGTTCAAGGCGATCGTGGCGCCGCGCCCGATCGGCTGGGTTACCACCATGAACGGCAAGGGCGACATCAACCTCGCGCCCTATTCCTTCTTCAACGGCATCAACAGCCGGCCGGCGCTGTTGATGTTCTCCAGCGAAGGCCTCAAGGACTCGGTGAGCTTCATCGCCGAGACCGGCGAATTCGTCTGCAATCTCGCGACCTGGGACCTGCGCGAGGCGATGAACGCAACCTCGGCGCCGCTGCCGCGTGGTGTCAACGAGATGGAACGTGCGGGCCTGGCACCCGCGCCGTCGCGGCTGGTCAAGCCGCCGCGCGTGGCGGCGAGCCCCTGCGCGCTCGAATGCAGGCTGATCAAGATCGTGCCGATCGAGAGCGCCGGCGGCATGGCGGTCGATTGCCACGTGGTCATCGGACAGGTCGTCGGCGTGCACATCGACGATCGCTTCATCGTCGACGGCCTGCTCGACACCGCGGCCCTGAAGCCGATCGCTCGCTGCGGCTACGACCAATATGCAGTGGTCGAAAGCGTGTTTGCGATGCGGCGGCCGACCGCGTGATAAGGATCGCCTATATTCGGTGCAGCCTGCGGTGTTTAACCATAATGTAATCACCGGGGCGCACGCTTGCTGTCACGCCTTAGTCGCAAGACTCCGCCAGCAGTTTTTCACCATAACGCGGTGAAATGCTTGTCGGGAGGCTGGCCCGATTGGATCATCGGGCCAGAGGAGAGATAGTTTGGTGTTTGAGGGTCTTTTTGCACGTGCGCGCAACGGCGACCGCTCGGCCGAGGCGACCACGGCGCAGATAAAACCGGTGGCCACGCGCCCGATCATCGGGCTTGCGCTCGGCGGCGGCGCCGCGCGCGGCTTTGCCCATATCGGCGTGATCCGCACGCTTATTGCCCACGGTATCGTCCCGGACGTCATCGTCGGCACCTCAATCGGCGCGGTTGCAGGCGGCTGCTATGCGGCCCGCCAGCTCGATTCGCTGGAAAACTGGGCGCGCGGCCTCACCGTGCGCAACGTGCTCGGTCATCTCGATATCAGCCTGTCCGGCTCCGGCCTGATCCGCGGCGGCCATCTCGCCAACAAGCTGGGCGCCGCGCTCGGCGATCACCGCATCGACGATTTGCCGATCCGCTTCGCGGCCATCGCTACCGAATTCAACACCGGACACGAGATCTGGCTTACCCGCGGGCGGCTGGCGGACGCGCTGCGCGCCTCCTATGCCCTGCCGGGAATTTTCCCGCCGGTGCTGATCGGCGGCCGCTGGCTGGTGGACGGCGCACTGGTCAATCCGGTGCCGGTCTCGGCCGCCCGCGCGCTCGGCGCCCGCCTGGTGATCGCGGTCAATCTCAATTCCGATCTGTTCGGGCGTGGCACCATCATCGCCAGCCACGGCTCCGATGACAGTGACGATGAGTTCCCTCTCAAGTCCAACGGCCTGCTCGGCATGTTCAGCCGCGAGCGTACGCTGCGCCGCCAACTCATCGGCCGGCGCGGGCGTCCCGGCATTCCTACCGTCATGGTCGAAGCCTTCAACGTGATGCAGGACCGCATCACGCGCGCGCGGCTGGCCGGCGACCCGCCGGACGTGTTGATCAGCCCGCGCCTCGGCCAGGTCGGCTGGTTCGACTTTCATCGCGGCGCGGAAGCGATCGCGATCGGCGCCGAAGCCGCCGAAAAGTCCATCGACGCGGTGGCCGAGGCGGTCGCCGCGCTGTCGCAGCCCTACGACCCCGAGAGCCCAGCAAAGTAATCTCGAAACTCAGGCGCTGCGGATGTAATCCCGCATCGCTTCGGTCTCGTGCTCGATGTCTTGAAGGCGCTGCTTGACCACGTCGCCGATCGAAATCAGCCCGATCAGGTTGCCGTCGCTCAGCACCGGCATGTGGCGGAATTTTCCAGCCGTCATCCGCTCCATGATTCCGGCCACAGTCTCATCCTCGCCGCAGGTTTCGACCTCGCGGGTCATTATCTGCTCGACCGACAGTTCGAGCGCGCCGGTTCCGTGTTCGGCGACCGCGCGCACGATATCACGCTCCGACAATATGCCGGCGGGGCGGCCTCCTGCGCCGCGGATTAAAAGCGCGCCGATGCGGTGCGCGGCCAAAAGCTTGACGGCCGCCGCAAGATTCGCCGCCGGCTCGATGTCAATAATGTCGCCGCCCAAGGTACGTTTCTTGGCGGCCAGGATCGTCTTGACGTTCATGGCAGCCTCCCTGGCACATGATCCCGAAAAAGTCCGTCCCGGACTTGATCCGGGATGGGTACCGATTTTCGGACAAAGATCATGCGCAATTCGAAATGTCCGGAACTCTAGGGGCACGCCTACCCACTGAGTCCGGGCGATAGAGAACGATCCTGCCGCGCACCGGGTTCCGTCAAGAAGTTAAGCTACCGCACTGCCGCATTGGCTAGTGCCGCGTTGCACCGCCGTCGTCGAAATACCGAGAATTCGGCGCCGGATCGAACCACGAAAACAGCAGCAGGCCGGCCAGAAAGCCGCCAACATGCGCCTGCCAGGCCACCACCTCGCCGCCGCCCATGCTGCTCGGCAACGAGATAAACCCGAACAAAAGATTGATCCCGAACCACACCAGCAAGAAGACCAGCACGGCCGGCTCGCCCAGCACGCGAGAAAGCGGCGCCGCCGGAATGCGAAAATCAGCCTCGCCGCCGGTGCGCCGGAAGCTCAGCGGTCCGCCGCGCTGGAATGCAAACCGCATGGCCCCTGCCATGGTGCCGGAGATCGCGGCCGAAGCGCCAATCACGGGTGCATTCTGCCCGCCATAGGCGAACAAATGAGCGAGCGCGCCGGCCGCCGCCGTGACGGCGAAGAATATCAAGAACCGCAACGCGCCGAAGCGGCGCGCGATCGCCGTGCCGAACGGCAGCAACCAGATGGCGTTAACACCAAGATGAATCCAGCTCGCGTGCAGCAGCGCATAAGTCACGAAGGTCCAGATCTGCGCGCCCAACCCACCGGGTAAAACCTCGGGCGGCAGAATTCCTGTCCCGTAACGCACGGGATCGAATGCAAACAGCCAAAGCACGTCGATGTTCTGATCCGGCGTCAAGACAAACATGCGCACAGCATGGACGAGCGCCAATACGGCGAGCACGGCCACGATGACGGGAGGGATATTGAAGGCGGGTTCGCGTTTCACTGATCGGCCAGTTCGGTCGCTGGCCAGTTACGCTGCTTGCCCGCTCGCCGCAAGCCAAAGATCGCCGCAATGGACAAGAAGAAAAGGAGGGCTTTCGCCCTCCCGCGAGCCGCGTTCTGCGGGATCATTGTCGCGCCTGAGCGGCGCTCGTCACGTCCCCACATCTCCCCGTGGCTCAATTGAGTTGCGCCTGGAGGTTCAAAACGGCGCCTGTGTCGATTTTCTACAAGCATAGGCGTTGACCGGCACGCGGCCAATCCGATTGCACTTTTAACGCTAACTTGCATCGGCCGGCACCAACCCGCCTCCCCGGCATGCGCCCTGCTCCGTCGGCACCGTCGCGAGCAAAACCCGGCCCCGATGTCCCGATCGGGGACAACGAGAACATCGCCGGCGTCCCGCGACGGAACAGGTGGGCGTCAAATGAAGCATGCATCCACGCGGGCCGTGTTCGAATACTGGAACAGACAACGGACCTATCGCCCCGCCCCCGAGCGCGGAGATATCGATCCAGCCGGTATCCGCCACGCGCTCGGCGACACTTTTATGCTGGGGGCGGACTTTACCGATCAGTTGCGTTTTCGTCTCGCCGGCACGCGCGTCTGCGCGTTGTTCGGCCGCGAGATCAAAGGCGAAGCGTTCAGCCTTCTTTGGGATGAGCAGAGCCGCCAAGCAATTGACGAGTTGTTGGGCGTCGTCACCCGCGAGGCGGGCGGCGCCGTCGCCGGCCTCACCGGGCACACGGAAGACGGCGCCGCGACCGAGATCGAAATGTTGCTGCTGCCACTCGCGCACGGTGGCCATAACCGCATCCGCGCGCTCGGCGTGCTGGTGCCCGCGGTCCCGCCGTATTGGCTGGGCGCCAAGCCGGTCAGCGAGCTCGCGCTCGTCAGCCTGCGCCATATCGGGCCGCAACTGAAAGGCCGCGGCGCGCCCCAATTCGGGCGGGCGGCGGTCGCAAGCCGCGTGCAGCATGGCTTCGTGATCTACAGCGGCGGGCTGGAAACCCCGCCCGGCGAGCGGGCCGGCTAACGCCGCGTTAACGATACCGTCCTAGGGTCGTTGGCTGTGGGCGAAAGCGCCCTCAGGCCCCAGCCGCGCCATGTCCATGCCGCAAGCCAAGCCGAAATATTTGCCGCTGGCCGAAGAACGCCGGCGTTTTCAACGCGTCAAAGTCAACCTTCTCGGGCGCTATATGCTGCCCGATCGGCGTGAATTTCCCTGCCAGGTCATCAATATGTCGCCGGGGGGCATGGCGCTGATCGCCCCTGTTGCCGGCGCGGAAGACCAGCGGGTCATCGCCTATGTCGATCATCTGGGGCGGCTCGAAGGCCAGATTGCGCGCACGTTCAACAACGGGTTCGCCATGACGATTGCGGCGAGTTCGCGCAAGCGCGACAAGCTCGCCACCCAGCTCACCTGGCTTGCCAACCGGCACATCCTCAACCTGCCGGAGGACCGCCGCCACGGCCGCTTCGCGCCGCGCAATCCACTGGCGCGGCTGATTTTGCCGAACGGCAACAATATCACCTGCCGCATCATCGACTTGTCGCAGTCGGGCGTTGCGATTGCGCTCGCCCCGGAACTGCGGCCCGCGGTAGGCGCCGTGGTCACTCTCGGCAAGACGCAAGGTCGCGTGGTCCGTCACATCGACGACGGCTTCGCCATCGAATTCTCGCGCCTGCAACACCCCGATTTCCTCGAAGACAACATCACCGGTGATTAGAGTCATTGGCCGGTAAACACGGCGCGTAAAATTGCGCGCGCCGTGAACCCGCTCCACCGGGCTGGCGCGGCCGTCTGCTGGCATCACGGAACCTTCTGCACCGACCACTCAAGGTAAATCGAACGCGCCCGCAATCCTGCGCGGGCGTGTCAATGCTGCGTTTGCCTGCTTAACGCCGACAATTTTAGCTAAATTGTATTCGCTAAGAATTTAATCAAATTTGATCTTAAGTTTTACTGTATTCAACTCTCTCTTTATTTTAGTTCTTCTTAAAATGACTTGCTCTACTTAGCCGCGATGCAAAAGCTTTGTGAGAAATGTGGCCCCAACAAGACGGGGGGAAGGGGCCACGACAAATGGGCTGGCGTATCAAACGAGTTCCGGCCGGCGGCATGCTGGTCATGGCCTGCGCGGCGGCCTTGGCCGCCTCCGCGGGCGGCACGGCGGCAGGCGAGCGCAAACTTGCCTATGGCTACGCGCCGCCCAACCACGTGGCTTACGTCGCAGTTGGCGCAACCGCACGCACCCCGATCGGCTGGATCGAGTTCTGCGTCGAATACAAACAGGAGTGCCACACCAAGGCGTCGGCAGCGGGCGATGTCGTGCTCACGCCCAAGGTCTGGGCCGACATGGTCAAGGTCAACGCCTGGGTGAACGACAACATCAAGCCAGTAACCGACCTCGAGCATTGGGGCGTGGTTGAACGCTGGAACTATCCCGACGACGGCTACGGCGATTGCGAAGATTACGTGCTGCTCAAGCGCCGCATGCTGATCAAGGCCGGCTGGCCGCGTTCGGCGCTGCTGATCACCGTCGTGCGTGACAAAAAGGGCGACGGCCATGCCGTGCTCACGGTCAAGACTGATCGCGGCGAGTTCATTCTCGACAACCAGGAGGCCAAGGTCCTGCCCTGGAATAAGACCGGCTACCGTTTCGTGAAGCGGCAGTCGCAGTCCGATCCGAACAGCTGGGTCGCGTTGGGCGCGCCGCACGCCGCGCCCGTCACGGTCTCGGGCCGCTAACACAACGACGGAAGCCAACAACGAAATCGCGACCCCGGTCACGTCCCCACCCCTCCCCGTCCCCAGACCGGGTTCGTGAGCGGCCGGCCTTCCCCCAAGGGCCGGCCGCACCCTGTTTGAGGGCGGAACTTCCGCCGCATTGTGTGCCTATCTTGGCACTATGAGCATCGCACTCGCGCCGATCGTGCCACCGCAGACCTTGCAGATGCTGGCACAAACAGCACTGCTCGACCTTATGGCGGTCGATGGACGCCCGCCGGCCGATTTCAGCCGGCCGGCCGGTGAAGCCGCGTTGGTGCCGCCGCAATCGGTGTCATGGCGGGTGTTCAAGAATCCGGTGGCGCTATTTGTGGGCGGTGTCGCCGCGGTGATCCTGGAACTGGCCGAGCCGCGCGTGCGCTCAGGCGTATGGAATTTCACCAGCTTTCGTGATGATCCGCTACCGCGGCTGCGCCGCACCGGCCTTGCCACCATGATCACGGTCTATGGCCCGCGCAAAACCGCCAAGAGCATGATCGCTGGCGTGCGTCGCAGGCACGAACGCATCGCCGGGAGCACCGAGACAGGCGAAGCCTATCGCGCCGACGATCCGCAACTGCTCAATTGGGTGCAGGCCACCGCCGCCTTCGGCTTCCTGGAAGCCTATCACCGCTATGTGCGGGAGCTGTCGCGTGATGCGCGCGACCGCTACTACGGCGAAGGCACGGAGGCGGCGGCGCTGTATGGCGCCGACGCTGCGCAGCGCACCGAAGCCGAGTTGCGGGCTCTCTTTCTGGCGATGCAGTCGAAGCTCGAACGCTCCGACGTGATTTTCGAGTTTCTTGACATCATGCGCGAGGCGCCGGTTTTTCCGGCACGCTTGGGACCGGCGCAACGGATGCTGGTGCGCGCCGCGGTCGATCTCGTGCCGCCTGGCATTCGTCGCAAGCTCGGACTTGACCATGCTGGTTTGCGCGTCGGCGAAGGCGCGCTGGTCAAGCTCGCGGGATGCCTGGCCGATCACGTGGTGCTGGAGGCAAGCCCAGCGGTGCAGGCCTGCCAGCGGATGGGGCTGCCGGCCGATTATCTCTACCGGCGCGCCCGTAGCTGAGCCAAATTCAGTTCAGAACACCGGGGTCTCGCGGTACGTGCCCCACAGGCCTTTGAGCTTTTCGACAATGTCGCCCATGGTTGCGCCGTTGGCGACCAGCTCGATGGTGATCGGCATGATATTGGCCCGCTCATCCTTGGCGACTGCGATCAGTTTTTCCAGTAGCGCATCGACCTTGGCTTGGTCGCGGCTCGCGCGCACCTGTCGGGTACGGGCGATCTGCCGCTCGGCGGTGCTTGGATCATAGGGGTGTGTCTCGATCTCGTGCTGTTCGTCGTCCATGACGAACTTGTTCACGCCGATCATCGGCTTCTCGCCGGTCTGCTTGCGCAAGGCCGTCTCATAGGCGAAGTCGGCAATCTGTTTGTGGAACCAGCCGTCTTCGATCAGCTTGACGGTGCCACCGTGAGCATCGATGTAGTCGAGGATTTCGAAAATTCGCCTTTCATATTCGCTGGTCAGACTTTCGACCATGTATGAGCCGCCGAGCGGATCGACAACATTGGCGACATTGGTTTCCTCTGCGATAATCTGCTGGGTGCGCAGCGCCAATCGCATGGCCTCCTCGGTTGGGATGGCGAAGGCCTCGTCGTAGCCGTTGGTGTGCAACGACTGACAACCCCCGAGCACGGCGGAAAGCGCCTGCAAGGCGGTGCGCACAATATTGATCTGGTATTGCGGCTTGGTCAGGGTCGCCGCCGCCGTCTGGCAGTGGAACCGCAGACGCATCGAATCCGAGTTCTTGGCGCCGAACCGCTGCTTCATGATCTTGGCCCAGCAACGGCGCGCGGCGCGGAACTTGGCGATCTCCTCGAAGAAGTCGCCCTGCGCCACGAAATAGAAGGCCAGCCGCGGCGCGAATTTGTCCACTTCCATGCCGGTCTTCAGCACTTCCTCGACATAGACGATGCCATTGGCCAGCGTGAACGCTGCCTCCTGCAAGGGTGAGGCGCCCGCCTCGGAAATGTGGTAGCCGGAAATATTGACCGGATTGTAGCGCCGCATGTGCTCGGCGCAGTAGGTGATAGCGTCGCGCACGATCCGCACCGAGGGCGCGATCGGGAAGCAGTATTCCTTCTGCGCCATGTACTCCTTCAGGATGTCGGCTTGAATGGTGCCCGACAACTTGTTGAGATCGAGACCCCGCTTCTGCGCCATCGCCACATACATAGCGAGCAGGATCCACGCGCTCGGATTGATCGTCATCGACACCGAGATGTTTTCCAGGTCGATGCCGTGGTACAGCGCCTCCATATCGGCGAGCGTATCGACGGCGACGCCTTCGCGGCCCACTTCGCTCTCGCTCATGGGATGGTCGGAATCGTAACCCATCAGCGTCGGCATATCGAAATCGGTCGAGAGCCCAGTCTGGCCCTGCGCAATCAGATATTTGAAGCGCTTGTTGGTGTCTTCGCCGGTGCCGAAGCCGGCGATCTGACGCATGGTCCAGAATCGGCCGCGATACATCGTCGGATAGGGTCCGCGGGTGAACGGGTAGCGCCCGGGCAAGCCGATGTCCTCGATCGGCGTGTCGGCAATGTCGGCGGCCGTGTAGGTCCGCTTCAGCGGAATATCGCCGGTCGTGAAGAACTGTTCGCGCCGCTCGGCCTGTTTCTTCAGAAAAGCCGCGACTTCGCCCGCCTCCCAGTCGGCGATTTCGCTTTCCAGCCGGTCAAGCGATTTTGGATCGAGAATCTTGTTCATGGTCGGGCTCCCGCAACAGCGAGGAATTCAACAGTTCATTGGCAAGGCTATAGGGGTCGGACTCGCGCCGCATAAGCTTGGCGGCAAGCGGCGCGCTTGCTCCCGCGACAGCACCGCCGAAGCGGTCGAGAAGCAGATTTTCAGCGGTCTTGCACAACCTGAATTGGGCGATAGCGAGCCGTCTTTCCTCACCGGCCTTCGAATCCATGGCGAAGGTGCGATGCCGCTCAATCGCTGCGGCCAGCTCGTCCACACCCTGTCCGGAGATCGCGTTGGTGCCAACGACCGGGAGCTGCCAGGCCGTGGCCGGAGCCGCCCGCAAGCCCGCCATCACCATTTGCTTGAGATCGACCAGTGTTCGGTTGGCATCGCTGCGGTCGCATTTCGACACTACGTGAATATCGGCGATCTCGAGAATCCCCGCCTTGATCGCCTGAATCTCGTCACCCAGGCCTGGCGCCGACACCACGATCGTGGTGTGCGAGGCGCGCACGATCTCCACTTCGTCCTGGCCGACGCCGACGGTTTCCAGAATGACGGTGTCGAAGCCGGCGACGTCGAGAATATCGACGGCGTCGAGCGTGGCGCGCGCCATGCCCCCGGTGGCCCCGCGCGTCGCCATCGAGCGGATATAGACGCAGGGATCGTTCGCCATCGCGGTCATACGGATGCGATCGCCGAGAATGGCGCCGCCGGAATAAGGGCTGGACGGGTCGATCGCAACAACACCGATCTTCGCGCCCTTGGCGCGCAGTCGCGCGATGAGCTTGCCGACTAAGGTGGATTTGCCGCTGCCGGGCACGCCGGTGACGCCGATGACATGGGCGCGGCCGGCCAGCTTGTAGATGCGCGCCAGCGCCTCGTGCGCCTCTGCCGCACCGCTCTCGGCGCGCGAGATCAGCCGCGCGATCGCGGCTGGCTCGCCCGCTTTGACACGGTCCACCAGCGCGACGGATGAAACGGCACGGCTCAACTTTTCGCTCCCTCGATGTGCGCATGCATGTCGCGGAACACCCCACGATCGTCGATCACACGGCGGGCCTTGAAATCGGTGCGCGGTATGGAATGGGGCGCGACCACTTCGACCAAAGTGCGCAGGCCAAGCACCTTCTGCAATTTGCGCTCGACGTCGGCACGGAAGCGTTCGCTCTCGCCGCGCGCGAAAGTATCGGCGTCAGCCTCCACCCGCAGCAGCAGTTCGTCCATCGTCGCCTCGCGGCTGATGACGATACGGTGCTCGCCGCCATAGTTCGGCAATTCGTTGAGCGCGGCGTCGATCTCGCTCGGATAGACGTTTTCACCGCGGATGGTGAACATGTCGTCAATGCGGCCGAAAATACCCTGCGGCAGCCGCGGATAAGTGCGCCCGCAAGGATTAGCCTCGTTCGTCCACAGCGACAGGTCGCCGGAGACGAGGCGGATCATCGGCTGCGAGGTGCGCTCCAGATGGGTGTAGACCGGCGTGCCGCGCGCGCCATAGGGCACGCGGCGCATGGTCTTGGGATCGCAGATTTCGGTATAGACGACGTCCTGCCAGCACAGCATGCCGGCGGTTTCGCGCGAGCCGGCGACGTTCATCCACGGCGACATTTCCGCCATTGAACCGCTGTCGATAACATGCGCGCCGTAAAGCTCGGTGATTTTGTCGCGCACGCCCGGAATCGAGGCGCCTGGCTCGCCGGAAAAGAACATGATCTTGAGCTTGAAGTCGCGTGGATTGAGCCGCTCCTCGACCGCGACCTGCGCCAGGTGCAGCGCGTAGGTCGGTGTGCCGTAAAAGGCGGTTGGCTTGATCACGTCGAGCCATTGCACGCAGCGCGCCGACATGCCGCTGGCACCGGCGCCGAACGGAAAACATTTGGCGCCGAGCCGCTCGGCGCCGGCGAGCGCGCCCCAACTTCCCATGTAGAGCGAGAAGATCGCGGCGACGCAGATAGTGTCGCCGGGACGCAGTCCCATGCCCCACATGATGCGCGCATGGGCATTGGCGATTGCGTTCCAGTCGTCACGGCCGATGGCGAACGCGGTGGGCCGTCCGGTGGTGCCGCTGGTGCCGTGGATATGAAAAACGTCCTGCTCGCGAATGCACAGGTAATCGCCAAAGGGAGGCCGACGCGACTGTGCCTCGCGCAGGTCCTTCTTCTGCACCACCGGCACCTTGGCTTCGAAATCCTCGAGCGACTTGATTTGGCTGGGGTGAAAGCCCGCCTCGTCCCATTTGCGTTTGTAGAACGGCGCGCTCGCATAGGCATAGGTACACACGGCGCGCAGCCGTTCGACAATCGCACGTTCGCGCTCGACTGCCGGCATGGTCTCGCGTCGGGGAAACCAGTAGCGGCTGTCGGGCGCGGACAAATAGCCGCCGTCATAGCGCGGCGGGAACGACCAGGACTCCATCGCTTGGCTCCGCGCCTTCATCGCGGCCCGCGCTCGGCGACCAGTTTCCTCAGCGTATCGATGATCGCCTGCGGCGGTGTGTCTTGCAGCATTACTTCCCTCACGCCCATGCGCTTGAGTGCGGCCACGTCCTCGTCGGGCATGACGCCGCCGGCGACGACGATCATGTCGTCGGCGCCCTGCCGCTTGAGCTGATCGAAGATTTTCGGAAACACGGTCATCTGCACACCCGACAGCAGGCTGACGCCAAGCACGTCAACGTCTTCCTGGATGGCGACGGTCACGACTTCATCGGGGGTGCGATGCAGGCCGGAATAGATCACGTCCATGCCGGCATCGCGCAGGGCACGGGCCACCACTTTGACGCCGCGGTCATGGCCATCGAGCCCAACCTTGGCGAGCAGCACGCGAATGGGTGAACTCATGGCGCTTCCTTGAACCTTACTTCCCCGAGCTTCAGGTTATTATACCGAATTCCGCGACGCCGAAATCAGCCGATCTTCTTGAGGCCCACGCGGTAGCGCTGTCCGCGCCGAACATAGATATCGGCGCCTTTGAGGATGAGGTCGACGGCGGCCTGGTCGAGCGTGCGGATCGCGCGCGCGGGAGCGCCGACGATCAGCGAATTGTCGGGAAAGCTCTTGCCCTCGGTCACCAGCGCGCCGGCGCCGACCAGGCTGTTGTGTCCGACCTTGGCGCCATTGAGCAGCACCGCGCCCATGCCGATCAGCGTATTGTCGCCGACGGTGCAGCCGTGCAGCACGACGTTATGGCCGATCAGGCTGTTGGAGCCGACCACGAGCGGATAGCCGGGATCGGTATGGAGGGTGCAATTGTCCTGGACGTCTGAACGCTCGCCGATCTCGATCCACTCGTTGTCGCCGCGCAGCACCGCGCCGTACCAGATGCTAACGTCTTTCCGCAGCCGCACGCGGCCGATCAGGACCGCGCTGTCGGCAACGTAATATTGGCCCTCGCCGGGAAATTCCGGCGTCTGACCGTCGAGTTCATAGATCGGCATTCCCGTCTCCTTGAAGGAGGGGACAATCGCAACGAAAGCGGAAAATTGGAAGTGGTTAGGTCAGCAGCAATCCGCAGGCCTGCAACGTCATCACCAGCACCAGACCCGACATCAGGCTCCAGAAGCCGGCGATCAAAGTGGCCAGAAACACGAATTCGAAGCGGCGGCCTTCCTGGCGGCGGCCGAGCACGGTGTTGCGCATGATCAGGAAGGGCGCCGACAGCATCAGCAGCGGCACCGCCGCGATGGCCGCGGCACTGGGCCCGGCGCTGATCAGGCCGAAGCTCGGCAGGCGGCTGGTGGCGACCTGGTATGCCGAACAGGAAAGGCCGGCGGCGGCAAAACCAAGCGCAAGCGCAAGCAGCATTTGTACGGATTCCGCCGGCATTTCGGCCTCAACGCATGACAGAGGCCCTTTGTGACAAAGGCCCTGCGCGCCCGCCAGCAAATCCTTAACGAATGGTAAACGCCGAAATCCGGACGTTCGCGCTGCGCGTGGCATAATCGCAAGCGATTCGGGGACCTCATGGCTTACCTCGCCCATCAGCGCCGCGCCCAACGTAAACGCCATACCGGCCACAATCCGCTTGCCGCGCCGGTACTGGTGTTAGCCGGCGTGACCGTGATAGCCGCCTGCTACATCGCCTATGTGCTGTGGCCGCGTTGGCCGGACACGCCGGTGTCGCTGAATGCACCGTCGCTGCCGGTCGTCGTTTCCGGCGTGAATTTCAACATCGAGCCGGCGGCGATCCGCGTGGCGATCGAGCGCCGGCCGGGCACGCAGGAGCGCGTCGATCTTGCCTATTTGTGGCCCTCGCTCAAGCCGCCCGATCCCGCCGCCAAGCCGACGGTGGGAGCGCCGGTCGGTCCCAACAAGCGGCTGTTCGTGACCGTCGCCGCGGGCAACACGACACTGCCGCTGAGCGAGCGGGTGCAAGAAATCTATCCGCGCTATCTGGTGCCGGAGCCAAGCGGCGGGCCGGATGGGCTCACGCTGCGCGGCTTTCGCGACGGCACGCCCTATCAGGGCGAGGAGCTGGTATTTGAGTCGAGCGCGCCGGAGCATTTCCTGGCGCGCTGCTCGCGCAAGGGCGTCGTCAATTCCGGCACCTGCCTGCTGGAGCGGCGCATCGGCAATGCCGACATCACCTTCCGCTTCCCGCGCGACTGGCTAAAGGATTGGAAAAGCGTCGCCGCCGGCATCGACCAGCTGCTGAAGCGACTGCGTCCGGACTGACAACACCCGTTCGTCCCCGCGCAAGCGGGGACCCAGGGGCGACATTCTCCTGAATTAAAAAACACTAGATTCCCGCTTGCGCGGGAATGAACGGGAGGTGTCTCAGTCGACCAGATCGACGTCGAGGATCGGCAACTCGAAAATGTAGGAGCGACGGCCTTGTTCGTTTTCGACGAACAGCACGCCGATAAATTCCTCGCCCAAATAGACTTCCAGCGAATCCGTCTTCTTCGGCCGCGGCACCACGCGGATGTTCTCGTTGTCGAACTTGCGCCGCAGATAGGCGTTGAGCGCGGGCACCGGCTGGATGCTGGAATCCTGCCCGAGCTGGATCACCATGCGGAAATTGTACGAGCGCTCGCCTTCCTCATCGTCGACGGTCAATTCGCCGACGTCGTCCTCGCCGACGAAGATTTCGGCGGAATCCGCCGTCTTCGGCACCACGCGGATATGCGCATTGCCGAACAGCTTCTTCAAATAGCCGTCGAGCTGCTTGATCTCCTGGACGTCCACCGGGCCGCTCCTTGTTCGTGGGCAGCGCCTCCTTGCCCGATTGCGCCGCCTGGCGCAAGCGTCGTGCGCTAGCGCATGATCCCGAATAGTGGGTACCGGTTTTCGGACAAGATCATGCGCAGACAAAAAGCCCTAGCCGTCGAGCATGATACCGTAAAGCATCTGGTCCATGGCGCGCGAGGGCTCGGGGCAGCCGGCCTCGCCGACCACTTTGGCCGGCACGCCCGCCACCGTGACATTGTTCGGTACCGGTTTGATGACAACCGAGCCGGCGGCAATGCGCGCGCATTGGCCGACTTCGATGTTGCCGAGGATCTTGGCGCCGGCGCCGATCATCACGCCGCGGCGGATTTTCGGATGGCGGTCCTCGTGCTCCTTGCCGGTACCGCCAAGCGTGACGCCGTGCAGGATGGAAACATCGTCGTCGATCACCGCGGTCTCGCCCACCACCAGGCCGGTAGCGTGGTCGAGGAAGATGCCGCGGCCGATGCGGGCGGCCGGATTGATGTCGCACTGAAATACGGCCGAGGCGCGGCTTTGCAGATAGAGCGCGAAATCCTTGCGGCCTCTGCCGAGCAGCCAATGCGCCAGGCGATGCGTCTGGATGGCGTGGAAGCCTTTGTAATAAAGCACCGGCTCGATGAAGCGGGCGGTGGCTGGATCGCGGTCCACCGTCGCGACGATGTCGGCGCGGAACGCATCGCCGAGCGTCGGCTCGTCCTCCAGCGCCTCGCTATAGGCTTGGCGGATCATGTCACCAGACACGTCGGCATGTTCGAGCCGCTGGCTGACGCGGTGGCCGATGGCCGCTTCCAGCGTGGCGTGGTGCAGGATGTTCTCGTAGATGAAGGTGGCGAGTTCGGGTTCGCGGCGTGTGATCTCCTCCGCCTCGTCGCGGATGCGTGCCCAGACCGGATCGACCTTGTCGAGGGCCTTCGCAGGCCGTGCCTGATATTGAGCCATAGGTTATGGTCTCCCAACGCCTCTCGATCCCCTACATAAGCCTTTTATCACAATATTCGAGCCGACAGGAGAGCCCCAAAAAGCACTGACGCAAGGCTCAATCGCGTTGGTTAAGGAAGTCGAGCACGCCCGATTTGAATGCCTTGGCGCCGACGCTGAGCATGTGGTCGCGGTCCGGAATATCGAGCGCGCGGGCGCCCGGAATGAGCGCGGCCAGCGCCTGCGCAGAACCCGCCACCGAATCCTTGGTTCCGACCGCCACCAGCACCGGCGCCCTGATCGCCGCCACCTGTTCGCGCGAGAGCTCCTGGCGCGATCCGCGCATGCAGGCGGCGAGCGCCTTGCGATCAGAATTGGTCTGCTCGGCGAAGAGGCGGAACATGCGCTCGGACGTGCCGGACACATTGGCGAGCGAGGACGCTTCCAGCGCCGTGGCAATGCTCTCGGGCAAGCCGACGCCTTCGACCAGCCGTATGCCGAGCCCACCGAGCACAAGGGAACGCACGCGCGCTGGATGGTCTACCGCGAGGAACGCCGCGATGCGCGCGCCCATGGAATAGCCCATCACGTCGGCGCGCGCGATCTGCAGATTATCGAGTAGCGCGCGCACGTCGTCGGCCATGATGGCGCTGTGATAGGCGGCAGGATCGTAGAGCTTACTCGACGCCCCGTGCCCGCGATTGTCGAGCGCGATGGCGCGGAAGCCTGCGCGCGTCAATGTCGTCACCCAGCCGGGGTTGACCCAATTCACTTCCTTGTTGGAGGCAAAGCCGTGCACCAGCACAACCGGGTCGCCTTCACCGGTGTCGAGATAGGCGATCTCGACCTCGCCGTTACGGAAATCCGCCATTCAGGTGCCGCGATACCAGGGCGCCAGCCAATGGCGGAAGCGGATCATGCCGGCGCGCACGCTGACAGCGAAGATCGCCAGGCATACCACATAGACCATCGAGCCGTTTTCGTTGAGCTCGTTCGATTTGGTGAACACCG